>DASVSS010000405.1:0-33638 GCA_036387945.1 Tepidisphaeraceae bacterium
GTGGGAAGCGCCAATGTCCGCTTCCGGTTCCTCCCCCTCCGGGGGAGGTTAGGTGGGGGCCGTCAACAACCTGCCAATAGCGGCTGGCTGCCGCCCGAGAACCAAACCCCTCGCCCGGTACGCCAGGAGAGGGTAGGGAGAGGGCCGAGCGTGGTGGCGCTTGATTACGACGAGGCACCCGCCCGCCCCCACCTAACCTCCCCCGCAGGGGAGGAACCAGATATGGCGCTTGATTACGATGAGGCGTCCGCCGCCCCCACCTAGCCTCCCCCGGGGGGGGGAGGAACCGGACGGGCACTTGTGCGATGAGGCAGCCGCAAGCGCCCCCCTGCCTTCCCCCGGGGGCACGGGGAGGAGACGCGCGATTCTGGGGCGCGGCCTTAGTAGGCGCGGCGACGCAGGGTGTACGCCTGCTGGTTGACGAAGAAATACCGCAGCGCGTCGATCAGGTGATCGTGCGTGCCGTCTTTGAGGGGTAGTTCGCTGTTTTCGCGATCGTAGCGATAACTCTGCATCGCCCCGATGAGCCGGCGGCAGCGTGGGTGAACGCGCAGGCGCACCCCGCCGTCGGCGGCGCGCAGGGCGGCGCGGACGAGTTCGACGCCGTCGACGATGTGGCTGGCGCGCGTGCGTACGGCATAGCCATGCTCGCGCAGCAGGTCGACGTTGCTCTTGGCCGTCTGTTCGTTGCGGCCGTTGCCGGCGGGGTCGCAAGCGACCCGCGGGGCCCGCGGCCACGGCCGTTTGCCGATCTCCGCCAGGTGTGCCGCGAGCGTCTGCTGCGGGCGCACATGCTCGTCGATGACGTACACGTCCCCGCCGCGCGCCGCGATCCACAGGCACACCAGTGGCGCGCTGTAGCCGAAGTCCATCGCCAGCCACCAGTCGGTTTGCGCGTCGATCGGGGGCGTCGGCGTTTCGACCACGTGCGTCGCTTCGTCGAACATCGGGAACACGCACCCCCGCGTGCTCGGGCGGCGGCAGAGCATCTCGGCCTGCCAGGTCTCGTCGCTCACGCGGCTTTTCATGCGGATCGCGTCGTCGATCGAGAAGAACCCGTCGCACCGTGTCTTGGCGACGCCGCGGCATTCGTCCCACAGCGGGCACGTCGCGCACTCGCGCTGCGGCGGACAACGCTCGAGCACGTCGAGCAGGCACCAGCGCACGACCTTCGTGCCCGCGGCCTCGGCCTGTTCGACGATCGTCTGCATCAAGCCGAACGGGCGATGCAGGGTCGACAGCGCCTCGATCGTGCCGGTGATCGCGGCCGCGCCGTTCTCGCCGGCCCGGCTGCGCGTGACGAGCTGCGCCGCCTCCCACACCGCGGGATCGAACAGCTCGACTTCGTCGCAGCGGATCTTCTGCACGCGAAGGCCGCGCACCGATTTCTGGCTCTGCGTCAGCACCGCGGCGGTCGATCCGCTTGTCAGCCGCAGGCGGCGGGCGACCGATTTTTTGTTCTCCAGCAGATGCTCGGCCAGCTCCTGCAGGTGCGGCAGCAGACAGTCCCACATCTTCAAGCTCTGCTCGAGCGACCCACCGAGGATGCGCACGGAGCAGCCGGGCTTGTGCAGCAGATCGAGCAGCGTCGCCACCGCCGCCAGGCTCGTCTTTCCGCCACCCCGCGGGGCCCAGACGATCTGGTCCTGCGCGGGCTCGAAATAGGCCGCGCGCAGGTAATCGAACGGCGCATAGTGGTTCGGACAAACCGCCTCCCGCGGCACGCGCAGCCCGGTGTTGGAAACCACCCAGGCGTGCAGCGCGTCAGGCGTAGGACAAGGCGTAAGGGGCATGGCTCTCCTTTGAAATTCCGAAAATGCACGGGCAGGAAGTGGCGCTGGTTCCCTCTCCCGGTATCCCGCGAGAGGGCTAGCGAGAGGGCTTGAGCCGCGAACGACAAGGTGAAGCGAATCGCCTGCCGTCCACGGCTCTCTCCCTAACCCTCCCCCGGCGTACCGGGAGAGGGGAGCAGAGTGGCGCGGTCGAAGTGGAAGTACGCCGGCCGCGTCGTGTCGTCGTCGATGACGGCGCGGGTCATGCCGCAGCGGGTGAACATCGGGTGCGCTTCGGCCATGCGGGCGCTGGTTTCGACGTAGCGTGTGGGGCAGCCGGCAATGGCCGTGCGGATGAGGTCGCTTGCCAGCCCGAGAGAGCGGAATTGCGGATGGACGACGACGCGGCTGATCGTGCGCAGGTGCGCGTTCACCCACCGCAGCCGCTGCCCGAACCCGAGCGCGGTCAGGCCGAACACGCGATGCCGCACCGCGTGCAGCGCCGACGGCCAGCTCAGCACCACGACGCCGACGACGCGCCCCGCCGCCGGCTGCGCGGTGCCGCACGGCGGCAGGTATCGCGCGGTCCACACGCCGGCCCAGGTCGCGGGGGCTTCGCCGAGGTAATGGAAGCGTGCGAGCGTCCGATAATCGGCGGCGCGTCCGGCGACGATCCGCAGGCGTCCGGGGAGGAAATCGCGGGCCGAAGATGATATATTCCATCGCACCGACGTCCGGGCCGCGCCCAGCGCCCTATCGGCCGCCGCGATCGTCTCGTTGCCGGTCCGGCCGACGGAATCGGCTGCGGCCGCGAAGTTGTTTTCGAGTTGTCCCATGTCAGTGTCAGACGAATTGCTGTGTCCCGATTGCCACGGCGTCATCGGCGCCGAGCCAGGCGGGCCGCTGCGCCCGTGCGCGTGTTTCGAGGGCGACAAGTACCGTGCCCCGCCGGAAGAAGTGATCCACGCCGCCGAAGAAGCGCAGGCGCAGGCGGCGGCGAAGATCGAGACGGTCGAGAAGATCTGCCGCCTCTGCGGCAAGAACGTCGCCGGGCATCGGCGGCTGCGCGACGCACTGGGCTACACCTGCCTTGCGTGCGCCAAGGGTGAAGAAGACGCCGCCGCCGCGGGGCTCGTCCGCTGCGGCGAGTGCAGCAAGCAGCTCAAGCCCGCGGGCCTGGTCGATTACCACGGCACGATGATCTGCAAGAAGTGCTACATGGATCATCAGGAGATGACCAAGTTCAAGGCCCCCCCGCCGAACCTCAACGCCCACATGGACGAGCAGCGCAAGTCCGTGCAGCGCACCCTTCTCATCGTGGGGGCGTGCGTGGTGTTTTTGCTGCTGGTGTGGCTCGGGCTGTTCCGGTGAAATCGAATGCGGAATGAACCGCGGAGACGCGGAGAAGCGCGGAGATCGGCGCGGCGGCCTTATCGGTCTTCGGCGATTCGAGGGAACTTAGCCACAGAGTGCACTGCGAAAGAAGCACGGAGGAACGGAGAGAGCGGAGATAGGCTCGTGGGACGGGCGTCTCGCCCGCCGGTGATCGATGACAATTGCGGGCGGGACCCCCGCCCCGCGGAATTTTTCGGTCGGCCGTTCATCTGAATCCGCCCCCATCCATTCTCCGCTCTCTCGGTGTTCTTTCTCCGTGTTCTTCCTCTGTGCCCTCCGTGCCTCTCTGGCCCGATTTCCTTCCCGAATCGCCGACGAACCTCGACATCTCGGCGAAACGATCTCCTCGGCGTCTCCGCGGTTTTAGTCTTTCCCGCCGCGTGGCCGGTGCAGCGCCAGCGCTGCGTCGAAGTCGCAGGTGATAAGGTAGTCCGGGTCCAGGGCCGCGAGCAGGTCGTCGTGGCTGGTGACGATGACCGCCGACAGGCCGGTCGTGGCGTCGATCAGCCGGCGCAGCGCCCGGGCGACGACGGCGGCGGTGACGCGGTCGAGCAGCGCGGCGAACTCGTCCATTGCAATAAGCGTGATCGCAGTCGAAGCGCCGGGACCGCGCGACGGCCGCATCGCGTCGGCGATCGCCAGGGCGAGGATGAGCCGCCAGCGCTGGCCGTCGGACAACTCCGACGGCTTTTTCAGGTACAGCCACGCCTCGGCCAGCCCGACCCGCGCCAGCAGCGACAGCGCCCGCTCGACCGCTTCGGGCCCGGCGGCGACGGCATCGGCGGCGACGTCGATGACCGGCCGCTCGGGCAAGTGCATCTGCGACGGCTCGATCCACCGCACCCGCCGACAACGCCCGGCGGCGCGCAGCCGGCGCAGCAGCGTCGACTTGCCCGACCCGCTCGGCCCGGTCACGAGCGTAACCCGCCCGGGGGCGAAGTACCGCTCGTCGATCGATAACCCCGGCGGCTTCGGCCGCGGGCGGGAGCGGGGCGGGAGGTCAAAGACACGGTGAATGAACTGCGTGGCAATGGACATGAAGAGCCTTTGTTCGAAGAAGTGTGGCCGGCGTGACGGGACGAAACGATGAAAGAGATGCCTTCTCGCACGGCGCGATCCACCGCGCCGCTGGTGTCAACCATTCGCGGTGATGGTGCGATTCGATCGGTGCGATCGACCGCACCCTTGCCATGCATATGGCTATCCGCCGGCCGCCCGGCGCATCAGTCGGCCGCGTGCGATGCCGCGTGCGTAGCGCAGGCGTTCGCGGACGACGCTCTGGGCGATGCCGAGCTGGCGGGCGAGCACCGGGGCCGACAGGCGGCCGACCTGGTGCAGCAGCGCCATCGAGCGGGTGTCGTCATCCAGAGGCGTGGACGGATCGAGCAGGACGAGCGTGACGGCGTCGCCGAGGCGCTGCTGGATTGCGTTGAGCCGCCGCGACACGGTGCCCGGCGTGATGCCGACGGCGCGGCTGATGAGACGCTGACTGTTCCCCTGGCTGGCGAGTTCGACGATCAGGCGGTCGGTTTCGCCGAGCCATTGCCAGGCCTTGCGCTGGCGAGCCCCGACACGCTCGAGCGACGAAAAATTTCGCTTCTCCGCCGCGTCCGGCTCCAACAACTGGTACATGGCCCGCCTCGAGAGAACGCTGTGACGACCGTCCGAATCCCTGCGTCTATGTTAGGTATTTGTTTGGTGTTGTCAAGAAGAAAGTTCGAGGGGTTAGGGGTTAGGGGTTAAGGATTAGGGGAAGACGCTTGTGCATCTTTTCACTAACTCCTGATTCTTGGCTCCGAGCTTCTGCTGCCCGTTGTCGTTGGCTCGTCGGCCGCTTACAAACAACTTATGTCCGACACCCCGCTCGATCTCGATCAGGTCCGCCACGTCGCCCGGCTGTCGCGCTTGTGGTTGGACGAACAACAATTGCGACACTTCGGCGAACAGCTCGGCTCGATCCTCGGCTACGTTGAGCAGATCAACCGCGCCCGAATCGAAGGCGTCGAGCCGATGGCCCACGCCGTGCGGCTGACCAACGTCCTGCGCGAAGACGTCGCCGCCCCGCCGCTGCCGACCGACGTCGTGCTCGCCAACGCCCCCGACACCGACGGGCCGTTCTTTAAGGTGCCGAAGGTGCTGGGGGAAGACGACTCGGCGGGGTGAGAGGACTGGAGCCGACAAATGGAAACGATCATCCGCCTGCACGTCGAGCCGCTGGAAGAAGGCGGCCATCTCGCGATCAGCCCCAACTCACCAGAATAGCGAGCGGATCGTGACACGGGCAGAATTCAAAGTTCTTGCACAACAAGCGATCGAACAGTTGACGTCGGCGGCCGAGCTTTCGTCCGGACGCACGCTGCGCCGCAAATACTGTTTCAGTTGGTTGGCTCGGAAAGACATCGCCGCCGAAGGCGACATCGCCGAATTCTTGACGTCCTGGGGCTTTGTCGACGACTTTCGTATTTGGCCGTGTTGGGATCTTTTTCTCGAACGGCTATTGCCCGACGGAACACTTCTTCTCATGGGTTACCGGGCGGGGTTTGCTCCCTGTGCTTTCGGCGAGCACCCTGATTACAAATCGCCAGGACACGGTGTGGGACACGTTGGCCCATTCAAGCTGGGCTGCCAACATCTTATCGAACAGTTGGCGCACCAGCCTTGTCCTGGCGGGCTATAAGCCCTGACCCGGCGTACCGGGAGAGGGGACCGGACAGTGCGATCGCAAGCGCGTGGAACGCGCGTCGTTGCGGCGGAAAGCGTTTCGAGTATTGGTAGCGGACGACATGACCTTTGACTCCCTCCTTGCCGCCCGCGACGCCGTCGCTTCGAAGCAGATTTCCGCCACCGAGCTGACGCGTGGCGCGCTCGACGCGATCGCCGCGCGGGACGGAGAGCTGCACGCGTACCTCGAGACGTTCGAGGAGCGGGCGCTGGCGACGGCGAAGCGCGTGGACGCCGGGGAGATCACCGGGCCGCTGGCGGGGGTGCCGGTGGCGGTCAAGGACAACCTTTGCACGTCGTTCGGCAAGACGACGTGCGCGTCGAAGATGCTGGCGGATTTTCGCGCGCCGTACGACGCGACGGTGGTGCAGAAGCTCGAAGCCGCGGGGGCGGTGATCGTCGGCAAGACGAATCTCGACGAATTCGCGATGGGCAGCTCGTGCGAGAACTCGGCGTTCGGGCCGACGCGCAATCCGTGGGATGCTTCGCGCGTGCCGGGGGGCAGCAGCGGCGGCGCAGCGGCGGCGCTGGCGGCGGGGTTGTGCTACGGGTCGCTCGGCAGCGACACCGGCGGGTCGATCCGCCAGCCGGCGGCGCTGTGCGGGGTCGTCGGGCTCAAGCCGACGTACGGCCGGGTCTCGCGGTACGGGCTGGTCGCCTTCGCCAGCAGTCTCGACCAGGTCGGGCCGTTCGGCCGGACGGTGGCCGACGCGGCGCTGCAACTGCAAGTCATCAGCGGGCACGACCCGAAGGACAGCACGAGCGCGCCGCAGGCGGTTCCGGATTATCTTGCAACGCTAGCGCAGCCAATCAAGGGGCTGCGCGTCGGCGTGGTGAAAGAGTACGTGGCGATGACCGGCATGGACGCGGAGGTGGCCCGGGCGTTCGACGCGGCGGTCGCGCAGTACAAGTCGCTCGGGGCCGAGATCGTCGAAGTGTCGCTGCCCAACTCGGCGTACGGCATCGCGGCGTATTATGTGATCGCGCCGTGCGAGGCGTCGAGCAACCTTGCCCGCTACGACGGCGTGCATTACGGACACCGCACAAAGGAGCCGGTGGCGGACATCGTCGAGCTGTTCAGCCGCAGCCGCGCCGAAGGGTTCGGCGACGAAGTCAAACGCCGCATCATGATCGGCACGCACGCGCTTAGCAGCGGCTACTACGACGCCTACTACCTGCGGGCGCAGAAGGTACGGACGCTCATCAAGAGCGACTTCGACAAGGCGTTCGCGTCGTGCGACGTGATCGCCACGCCGACCTCGCCGGTGGCGGCGTTCAAGCTCGGCGAGAAGATCGCCGACCCGCTGGCGATGTACCTGCTCGACGTCTTCACCGTCACGTGCAACATCGCCGCCATCCCCGGCATCAGCCTGCCGTGCGGGTTCACCACCGCGAAGGGCCCCGGCGACATGCCGCTGCCGATCGGCCTGCAACTGCTCGGCCCGGCGTTCGGCGAAGAGACGCTCCTCCGCGCCGCGGCGATGTACGAGGCGGCGACGGACTGGCACACCCGCGCGCCGGCTGCGGCGTCGGCGTAGGCACGCGACTCATACGCCGGGGCAACGCCGCGGTGATCTCAAAGCGTCGAGACGTTCGAAGACACCCGGGGCGTTGCCCCGGCGTGCGGAGGGGCCGACGCATTCATTCGGATTGCATTAATTCGCCCCGAGCGAGCGGAACGTCCGAAAATGTACGGGACGAAATGCGCCGCGTATAAGCGGCGTCCCTTCCGGCAGGGAAAATCAAAGGAGACCCGTTGCCCGCAAAATCCGCCGTGATCGAGTCGTTGGAAACACGTTGCCTCGCCGCCGCGGACGCCGGCCCCGATGCCGCGGATGCCGCCCGCCTTCCCGCCTGGGGCACCAGCGCCGCGGCCGAGCCCTCGCGGCCGTCGGCGACGCTCCCCGCCTTGAGCGTCGGCGACGACGGCACGCTCCGCATCAACACCCGGGGCGCCGGGAACGACGACGTCTCCATCGACGCACAGGGCGAGACGATCGTCGTGAGCTTCCGCGCGCCCGAGGGCCGGACCATGGTTCTCGAAGCCTTTTCCTGGTCCGTGCACAGCGCCGACGCCGACGCGACGATCGTGCTCGGATCCGACGAGCGGGTGAGTTACCTCGTCAGCCGGCAAGGGGTCAAACGCATTTCGATCGACACCAGCGACGGCACCGACAGCGTGACGGTGAGCCGACGGGTGCCGGTGCGGGTGGTGGCGACCAACGTCGAGGTCGTCGCCACGCCCGGCCCGACGCCGACGCCGCGGCCGAAGCCGACGCCCGACGCGGCCGCGGCGCCGGCGCGGCGCAACGCCGCCGCGACGCCGCGAGCCGGCACGATTAACGGCTCGCCTGAAGCGTGGTTCGACCGCCTCGAGGGCGACAAGGCCGACCTCGCCCACAGCGCCCCGCCGCTGGTGTTCGTCGGCGACTCGTACATCGAGCGGTGGCTGTACTACGGCCGGCGCGACTGGAAGGCGCGGTACGAGTCGCTGGGGGCGGCGAACGTGGGCGTGAGCGGCGAGTCGACCCGGAACCTGCTCTATCGCGTGCGCAACGGGCTGTTCGAGCCCGCCGACCCGCCGAAGGTCGTCGTGCTGATGATCGGCGCCAACAACTTCAACACCGACACGGGCGTGGGCACCGACGCCGAAATCGCCCGGGCGATCGGCACGATCGTCAGCGCCCTGCGCGAGCAGCTCCCGCGGACGCACGTCCTCGTCCACGGCATTCTGCCCCGGACGAACAAGGCCATTTCCGACCGCGCCGCCGCGGTCAACGAGCGGATCAGGTCGCTCGACGACGGGCGGTACGTCCATGTCGTCGACATCTCCGACGCGGTGTCGAACGCCGACGGCACGCCGCGCGCGGACCTGTACGAGCCCGACAAGGGCCACCTCAACAAGGCCGGCTACCGCGTGTGGGCGAACCTGATCGACCCGCTCGTGAAGCGGTATCTGCGCAAGGCGTGAGGGCGACGGCCGCGGCGGTTCCCGCCTGACCTCCCTCGCAGGGGAGGGACCGGAGATGGTCGGCCGCGACTTGTCCTAGTGCGGATTAGCTCAACGTCGCCGTCCAGACGGTGTTGCGGAAGTAGGTCGTGTAGCCGCCGGCGTAGGCGATGGTGTTGGCGTTGATCAGACCGGCCACGCCGCTGTAGCGGCCGATGTCGGGCATACTGCCAATGCGGGTCCAGGTGTTGGTCGCCGGGTCGTAGCTGTCGACGTTGTTGATCGTGCTCAGGTGCTCGCGCTCGCCGCCGAGGGTGATGATCCGGCCGCCTGCGACGAACGTGCTTCCGGTGACGTGCGACCGCACCGTGCCCAGCGACGCCACCTGCGTCCAGCGATTTTCGGCGGGGTCGTACCGCCACATCGGGTTGTGCATCGTCGCTTCTTCGTCCTGCTCGGTCTGGCCGGTGAGGAAGTAGACGAACCCGCCCAGCGCCACGGCGGCCGGATGGTTGCGGATCAATGGCACGGGCGCGATCCCCTGCCAGCCGGCGGCGCGGTCGTCGAGGTTAAGCTTCCAGGCTTCGGTCCGGTCGGCGCGGTTGTCGCTCGTGCCGCCCATGAAGTAGAGCGTGCGGCCCAGCAGCGCCATCGCGCCGCTGCCGCGCGCCACGGGCAGGTCAGGCAGCACGGCGTAGGTGTTGGTTTGCGTGTCGTAGGCCCGGACGTCGTTGGTGGCGAACTCCTGCACGAACCCGCCGTCGGTCGTCTGCCGCGCGGGGTAGCCGCCGGCGAAGTAGACGTAGCGGTTGTCCGCCGCCTGGGCGACGTGCGTAAGCGCGACCGGCAGCGGCGCGATCGACGACCATGTATTGGTGGCGGGGTTGAAGACGTTCGACGCCGATGTCGGCCGGAAGGTCTGGTCGTAGTAGCCGCCGAAGGTGTAGAGCTTGCCGCCGACGGCGGCGCCGAACATCTCGCTGCGCGCCTGGGGCATGGACGTTTTCGTGACCCAGTTCTTCACGGTCGGCGCGGTGGGCGTCGGTGTGGGTGTGGGCGTCGGCGTGGGCGACGGCGTCGTGGCGCCGGCATAGGTCGTAAAATCCTTGCCGGCGACGCTTTGGCCGGTCGCGAGCGTGAAGACGAACGCGCTCCCGGCGGCGGGCCGGGACTGGACCCAGCCGGCGGGGAGCATCTGCCGCACGGCGTACTGGCCGGCGGGCATCTTCAAGAAAACGTACTTGCCGTTGCTGGCGGTCGTTTGCGCGGCTTCGCCGCTGTCGCGGACAGCGTTGTTGTTGGCGTCGAGGTACACCGTGCGGCCGCCGATGCCGATCTCGCCGCTGCTCCAGCGGCCGTCTTTGTTGGCATCTCCGACGACGTACCCGCTGATCTGCCCCGTGCCGCTGCCCGGCTGGCCGGGATAGGTGGGCGTGGGTGTCGGTGTGGGTGTGGGCGTAGGGGTCGGCGTGCCGACGACGGCTTCGGCGACGACGCCAAAATCCTTGCCGGCGATCGCCTGGTTGTTGCCGAGGTTGACGACGAACGGCGCGCCGCTGGCGGGATTCGTCTGCCGCGACCCTTCGGGCACGACCTGGCGGACGCGGTAAGTGCCGGCGCCGATGCCGCTGAAAACGTACTTGCCGTTGCTGGCGGTGATCTTGAACGGCTCGACGTCGTCGATCGTGTTGTCGTTATCGAGATCGATCCACACCTGCCGGCCGCTGATGCCGATTTCGCCGCTGCTCCAGCGCCCGTCTTTGTTGACGTCGTTGACGACGTACCCGCTGATCTGGCTGTTTCCGGCGGGGATCGGGTCGATCGCCCCTTCGGGCACCTCGTGCCCGGCATGCAGCATGCGGCGGGCGTCGAGGGCCTCGAAAACGACGCCGCGAACGGCGGTACGGATGGCGGGGTATCGTGTATTCATGGAAATTCAGGCACTCGCATGTGCCCGGACACAGTACGCCACCGACGCGGGAGGCCCTACAACCACTCTGTCGCACCGGGCATAAAAAGTGCAAAATCCGCCCTGCGTGCGGCGTCTTTGACCGGCTTTTGTGTCGCAGGCGGCAAAGTTTGTGTGGTTCGCCACGCGGCCGATGTCGTATGTTCGGTACATGAACCACGCCCCGGCGTGCGCTGGACCGGCGCGTCGTCCGGGTACGACGTTGATTCGAGGAGAAACCTTATGCGTCCGCTGATCGAAGCCGTCGAACCCCGTCGCCTGATGCACGCCGCCTTTGACGCGGCGATCAACTTCGCACCCGAGAGCGCGCCGCGCTCGCCGGGATTGTACAAGGATTACGGCAGCGTCTACGGGCAGCGCCGCGACGGGCTGAGCTACGGGTGGACGAGCGATCAGACCGACCAGACGGTCTACAACGCCGTCAGCCGGTCGCGGAAGAACAACGGGTTCGTCCGCCTCGCTTCGGGCGCGACGTGGGAGATCGCGGCGCCGAACGGGCAGTACACGGTCTACGCCGTCGGCGGCGATCTGACGGCCCGCAGTGAGCGGATCGGCGTGCTGGCCGAGGGCCAGACCCTGCTCGCCGGGCGGACGAACAACCGGACGAAGCCGTTCGTCGAGGGCAGCGCGGTGGTGAACGTCACCGACGGGCGGCTGAGCATCCGCGGCGCCGGCGCGTTCGGGCAGGACAAGATCAACTACCTCGCGATCACGAGTTCGCACGACGGCGGCGAGGATCTGCCGACCGTCGGCATCACCGCGATCGCCCCCACCGCCCGGGAGGAAGGCCAAGTCCGCGCGACCGTGCGCCTGCAGCGCAGCACGACCGCCGGGGCGTTGACGGTGAGCCTCGGCGTCGCGGGCACGGCGACCAACGGCGTCGATTACGGCCGCATCGGCCGCCAGGTGACGTTCATCGACGGCGTCTCGACGATCGACCTGAAGATCGGCCCCGTCGCCGACGGCATTGACGAAGCCGATGAGACCGTTCTCGTCGGCATCGACGCCGCCCCGGGCTACGCCATCACCGACAAGCTCGCGACGGTCACGATCCAGGACGCGCCGGCCACGCCGACGCCGACGCCCACTCCGACGCCCACGAATGGGAACATCACCTGGGCCACCGGCACCGCCATTCCGGTCGCCACGAGCGAGATCATCAGTGCCGAAGTCGGGGGCAAGCTGTACACGTTCGGCGGGTTCGTCGACTTCACGTTCAAGCCGACCAAAAGCGCCCGCGTCTACGACCCCATGACCGGCAACTGGAGCAGCATCGCCCCGCTGAGCGTCGGCCTGACCCACGCCGGCGTGGCCGCGGACGACACGACGATCTACTTCGCCGGCGGCTATCCCGGCAACGGCCCCGACGGCAACCAGACGTTCGGCACCACCCACGCATTCAAGTACACGCCAAGCACGAACACCTACACCGACCTGCCAAACCTGCCGGTCGCACGGGCCAGCGGCGCGTTGGCGAAGCTCGGCAACGTGCTCTACTACATCAGCGGCAGCCAGGTCACGAACCGCTCGGACGTGACGAACGTCTACGCCCTGGACCTGACGAACCTCGCCGCCGGCTGGGTAACGAAGGCGTCGCTCCCCGCCCCGCGCAACCACGCCGGCGCGGTGACGCTGAACGGCGCGATCTACGTCGTTGGCGGCCAGACCGGCAACGACGAAACGCTCATCGCCCAGAGCAGCCTGTATCGCTACAACGTCGCCGCCAACACCTGGACGACGCTGGCCGCGATGCCCACCGGCGGTCGCAGCCACATCACCGACAGCACCTTCGTCCGCAACGGCCGGATCGTCGTCCTGGCCGGTCAGAATGCGTACGAAAAATCGCTCAGCAGCAACCTCGAATACAATCCAGAGACCAACACCTGGCGCACCCTCAACGCCCTCCCCGCCGCCCGGTTCAGCGGCGCGGGCCACCTGCTCGGCAATGGCAAAGTGATCTACACCGGCGGGTACAATGGCGGGTACAAAAACAACACGTACGTGGGGACGTTCGCGTAAGAAACCAGCCGCAAGATCACCGACCATCCGATTCCTTCCCCTCCGGGGAGGTCAGGTGGGGGCGGCGGTCGCCTCATCGCAACCAAACGCAATCACGCTCCACCCTCTCCCTACCCTCTCCCGGCGTACCGGGCGAGGGGTTTGCTTCTGTGGCATCAGCGAGCCGCTATTGCAGGTCAGAGGCCGCCCTACCTGGCCTCCCCCGGAGGGGGAGGAACCGGGCACGGGACCTTAGTAGTCTCTTGGCGACAAACGCGCCGTTATCCTGAGCCCCCGCGGTCTCTTGCCACACTCCCCCCCGCCGCATACACTTCTCCTGTACTGTCCTGCCGGCCGACAGCGGATCGCCGGCGGGGCTTGAAGGTTCACTTAAGTTCCTGTTCCGCGGCCGGTTATTGCGAATCGCCGCGGGGATTGTCATGAGCCAGATCGTGGATACGTTCGGTCCTATCTTTCTCCTGCCCGAGGTGCTCAACTGGGTGCTGGCGGCGGGCGTGGGGACGGCGCTTTGGGCGCTGTTGCGGACGGCATTGGCCGCCCGCCCGATGGCGGCGGCGGTGCGGGTCAGAAGCGTCGACCGCCCGCGATTTGCGTTCCCGGAAGATCTCGCCTTCGCACCGGCGAAGGTCGTGACGCGGTATCCCACACGCGGCCCTCCTCTACAATCCCCGCTACGACCGTTCCTACCCGACCGCGATCCGGGGGCGCTTGGCCGTTAGCGGCCTGGTGCGCGAGCCTTCCTTTCCAGTTGTCCCGATCCGCTGATCGAACGCCGTCCGTTGCGCCGTAATGGCGCGCTTGCGGCGCACTGAAACGGAGGACGTCGTCGTGGAAATTCTTTACTTCCTCATCGGACTCGTTGCCGGCGCTGCCGGGCTGTTCGGGTTCCTCAAATTCACCGCCAGCAACCTCGTCAGCCAGGCCCGCACCGAGGCCGAGCAGCTCAAAAAAGCGAGCATTCTCGAAGCCGAAACCAAAGCGAAGGAAATCGAGCTCGCGGCGCAGCAGAAGCAGCTCAACGTGAAGGAAAAGCTCGAGCAGGAGCAGTCCGCCGCCCGCCGCAAGCTCGAGGAGCACGAATCGCGGCTGGACAAGCGCGAATCGACGGTCGACAAAAAGCTCGACACGCTCAGCGTCCTCGAGCGCAAGCTCGACGAGCGCAACGCCCGGCTGGATAAGCTGGAAAAGAACGTCGCCGACCGCGACGCCGAGCTTGTCCGCCTGCTGGCCGAAGAGCGCGAGCGGCTGCTGGCGATCACGCAGATGACCCCCGAGCAGGCCAAGGCCATGCTGCTGGGCCGCGTCGAGAACGAATGCCGCGGCGAAGTCGGCAAGATCGTCCAGCGGTACGTCACCCAGGCCGAGGAAGAAGGCAAAGACAAAGCCCGGCAGATCGTCATCGGCAGCATCCAGCGGTACGCCGCCCAGCAGACCGCCGACCACACCGTCAGCAGCGTCGCCATCCCCGACGACGCGATGAAGGGCCGCGTCATTGGCCGCGAAGGGCGCAACATCCGTGCGTTCGAGAAGACCACCGGCGTCGACGTCATCATCGACGACACTCCCGGCGTGGTGGTGGTGAGCTGCTTCGACCCCGTGCGCCGCGAGATCGCCCGCATGAGCCTGGAAAAGCTCGTGCAGGACGGCCGCATCCAGCCGGCGCGGATCGAGGAAGTCGTCGCCCTGAGCACGAAGGAAATGGAAGAGCTTCTGCTCAAGACCGGCAAGGAGGCCCTGCACGAAGCCCACCTGCCGAACCTGCCGCGGCCGCTCATCCCGTTGCTGGGACGGCTAAGTTTCCGCACGAGCTACGGGCAGAACGTGCTGAAGCACTCGCAGGAAGTGGCGTACATCACGCAGATGATGTCCGAAGAGCTTGGCCTCGACGGCGAGCTCGGCCGCCGCGCCGGATTGCTGCACGACATCGGCAAAGCGCTCGACCACGAACAGGAAGGCGGCCACCCGCAGATCGGCATGGAACTGCTCAAGAAGCTCGGCGAGCCCGAGGCCGTGCTCAACGCCGCCCACGGCCACCACGGCGACGTCCCCGCGACCACGCCGTACACGATCCTGGTCATGGCCGCCGACGCCATCTCCGCCGCCCGCCCCGGCGCGCGGCGTGAAAGCCTTGAGCGGTACATCAAACGCCTCCAGGACCTGGAAGAAGTGTGCACGAAGTTCGACGGCGTCCGCCAGGCCTACGCCATCCAGGCCGGCCGCGAAGTGCGCGTGATCGCCGACGCCCGCATGCTCGACGACAAACTCTCGGCCAAGCTCGCCCGGGACATCTCGAAGAAGATCGAAAACGATCTGACGTACCCGGGCGAGATCAAGGTGACGGTGTTGCGCGAAGTGCGGACGGTGGAGTACGCCCGATAACCGCGCCCCGCACGGAGGACGCCTTCACGCCGGGGCGGAAGCCCCTTACGCGAAGTCTCCATCACCCGCGAGACGAAAGCGGGCGCGGGACTCGAAAACGCGGTCGCGCGTCGCGCGGTGAAATGTTCGCCGCGCGACAGCGTCGTTAAGGGAAACCACTCGGGGACAAGGGGACTCATGCTCGAAGCCGTCGAACCGCGGTCGCTTTTCACGTCGATCATCGACTTGTCGTTCATCCGCCTGACCGACGGCGTGCTGGAAGTCGGCGGCGGGCAGTTCGCCGACAAGATCGTCGTCGGCTCGACGAAATCCGCTCCCGAAGCGGCGGGCGGCGACCTCATTTACGCCCGCGTGAACGCGAACCTCAAGCAGTCGTTTCGCGCGCGGGACGTGAAGGAAATCCGCATCGTCGGCGGCGACGGCGACGACTCGATCCGCCTGCGGCTCACCGCCGGCCTGCTCACGACCCGGCCGTTCGGGCCGGACGGCGACGCCTACAACCTCTACGCCGGCCCGCCGGCCCGCGTTGATGGCGGAAACGGCGGCGACGCGATCGCGGGCGACGCCGGGTACGACATCCTCCGCGGCGGCGCGGGCAACGACACGATCTACGCCGGCCACGGCAACGACCTCGTCCGCGGCGGGGACGGCGACGACGCGCTCTACAGCACCAGCGGCCGCGACAAGCTTTTCGGCGAGGGCGGCGCCGACGCGTTCTTCATCGCCGGCGGCGCGAGCAAACTTGATTTGCAGGACGACGAAACGGCCGAGCTCGGCCGCGATGGCGTCGGGCTGGATTTCAGCGGCCGGCGCATCGTGTTCCGCGCGTTCCTCCCGCGGTCGGCCGATAACGTGTTGAAAGATCCGGTCGAGCGCCCCCGTTGAAAGACCCGCCGATTCTCGGCGTCGTTGAACGGGAACGCTGTTCATTTTCAGGGAAAGGGAAACCATGATCGAGTCCGTAGAGCCCCGCAAACTGTTCGCCGCCACGCTCGCCAACGGCGTGCTCGAAATCACCGGCACCGAGGGCGACGATGCCATCCGCGTATCCAGCGGCACGTCCAAGGCCGCTGCCGCCGCGGACGACTTCGAGTTCCGTCCGGGCAACGGCGATACGATCTTCGTCGGCCACGGCGGCAGCACGCGCGTCATCGGCGAAGATCGCGTTACCCGTGTCATCACCCCGGGCAAGGGGACGGAGTACGATTTCGTCTCTATCGGCGAGGGCCGGTTCGCCAAGAAGGGCGGCTCGCTCGTCCGGTTCGCCGGCGGGGCCGCGGGCGACTTGGTGACCGTCCGCATCAACGGCGTGCGCCAGTCGTTCCTGCGCAAGGACGTGAAGGAAATCCGCATCGCCTCCGGCGACGGGGACGACCGGATCCGCTCGGAGTTCGCCAATTCCGCGATCCGATTCGAGAAGGTCTCGGTCGAGAGCGGCGCCAGCGTGTTCCGCGTCAACACGATCCCGGTCGGCGGGATCGCGACGGAGATCGACGCCGGGGCCGGCGACGACGTCGTCACCCTCGGCGGCAGCCCGGAAACCGTCCGCGGCGGCGAGGGCAACGACACCGTCCGCTCGGCGGGCGCGGGCGACGTCGTCCGCGGCGGGGGCGGGGACGACGTGCTCTTCGGGACGCGCCGCGCCATTCTCATCGGAGGCGATGACGCCGACACTTACCGCGTGCTGGGCGGCCGCGTGCGCGTGGATTTCGACGAAGACCAGGACTCGCTGCACGTCAGCCGCACGGCCACCGTACTCGACCTAGCCGGCGAGCCGATCGAGGTCAAGATCGTCAGCCCGCGCGGCGGCAGGATCACGTCCCTGGCCTAAGTCGGCTCGACGACTGACGGTCCGGGGCCGATCAACGGTGCTGGCATTACGTTGTAGGGGCGAGGCTTGCCTCGCCCGCTCCTTGTCGGTCGAGGGGCGGGCGACGCGAGCGTCGCCCCTACAAGCCAATAGGCTCCGTCATCCTACGTGCGCCGCTACGTCGGCCAGTTCAGTTCCGTCACCCGCCCCGGCGGGCCTTCCAGCACGAGCAGCGCGCCGACCCAAAGTTGGACAAGCATCGCCAGCAGCAGCACGGTCGCCAGAAGCGTCAGCAGCAGTTTGCTGCGCGGGGCGGCGAGGCCGGCTAGGGTGAGCAGCAGGGCGCAGGAGACGATCGTGATGCCGGTGACGGTGTGCACGAGTCGGCGGGTGACGGCCGGGTCTTCGGGCTCGACGGGTTTAGTGATCGCGGATTTCAGCGCGTCGACGTCCCAGGTGCCCAGGCCGTGCGCCAGCACCCACAGCCCGCCGGCGAAGGTGCCCAGCAGCAGTAGACTCGCCAGCAGCCAGACCGGCCAGGCGCGGGCGATCGGCGTGAAATTCGGCGACCGCACGACGACGGCCTCGGCGGCGGCGAGGTGGCGCGGCTCGCCGATGCTGCCGACGTCCTGGCTGAACGCCATCGCGATCCGCTGCGCCGCTTCGGTCTCGTTCTCATTGGCCGGCGGCAGCGCCGAAGCGGCGATCAGGCGGGACGAAAACCCCAGCGCCACGCACGCCATCGCCAGCGACAGCCCCGCCATCGCCACGTGCACCTGCTCGAGCGGGAAGAGCGTGGCGAAGGCGTTCTCGATCTCGCGCGCGTCCGCCGCCGGCAGGGTGGACGGCAGCGACGTGGGCGGGTTTTTCGTGCCGATGTCGTGGGCGTAGACCATCTCCCCGGCGTGCCAACTGCCGACGACGATCAGCCCCGATACGCCCAGCAGCCCGAGCTTGAACAGCACGTTCAGCCGGTCCCGCCAGCGGTCGGAAAAGCCGATCCACAACGTGACCAGCCCCATCGCCAGCGCCGTGGAGATCGACTGCAGCAAAACGTGCTGCCTCACGCGCGACGCCGCGAGTGCGTCGAGCCCGGCGACGCCGCCCTCGCCGAGGGCGTCGCGCAGCGCATAAAGGCCGACAAGGGCCGTCGGCACGCTGGTGATCGCCCCGAGCAGCACCATCCACCGCCCCGCCGCCCGCAGGCCGCTGCGCCGCCAGCCCAGGACGCTGAAAAGCTCCACGAACGTGCCCATCAGCAGCAGGGCGATCGGGAAATGCACCAGCACCGGGTGCCAGTTCGGTTTGATCAGTTCGTCCATGGTGCCGCGGCCTTTGCGATGGTTGAGTGAGACGCTTCGCGGGGATCGTAGCGGCGCGGCGGTGCGGCGGGAATGAACGACCGCGTTTTCGCCGCCGAAAAGCCCTTTGATTGTTCAGACCGCGCTAAGATTGTGTCAGACGGCGATTCGCCGTTGAGACCCCTCGCCCGCAGGATACGCTATGGTCGGAACCTACGATCATGAGGACTTTATGACCACCGCCACGCCGCCAACGACCCCGACGGTTGTGATCTTCGACCCCCACCACGAACCCGCCGTGCCGGTCAGCGCCGAGTTGCTGCGCGGCGCCGGCCACGGCGTCCTGCAGGCCGACTCGCTCGACGCGGCCTTGGCGGCCGTCGCCCGGGGCGGGGTGGAACTGCTCGTTCTCAGCGCCCCCGCCGCCGCCGACCACGCCCCCACGCTCGACCGCATCGCCCTGTTGCCGGCCCGCGTCGGCGTGATCGCCTTGCTGAGCGACGCCGTCGCGGATGACGACCTGTTTCTGCGCCGCAAAGTCCCTGCGAGCAAGATCGTCGTCCTTGCCGGCCCGATCCACGCCCACGGTCTGCTCAAGGTCATCCGGCAAGTCGTCAGCGAATGAATGCTGCGGGGCGACGTTTCCACCAAGCCGCGGCCACAGATATTCCGCTCGTGACCGGCCTTCTCGTCCCCTCTCCCGGTACTCCGGCGGAGGGTTAGGGAGAGGGTCTTCTGACGACCCCGCATTTTCCAAACCCAAGCCCCCACCGCCCCCTCCCCCGGGGTACCGGTCGAGGAAGCAAGACAGCCGCCTCGCGCTCGTGATTCGTTCGCTACCGGGTCGTGAATTCCGCCGTTGCCTGCGCCGCCTTCTGCATCACCTGGCGTACCGCCGAGTACATGGGTTCGTTCGGCCGAATCGGGTTCACGCGGGTGTTGAGCAGGGCGCTGTGCTCTAAATCCTTGTGCGAGTTGAGGACGAACAGGTACGCCTCGTCGAGCACCCCGCGCACGCCTTCGACGAGCGGGCCGATCTGCTCGGCCCACTGCGCCGCCGTCAGTGGCGGCTTACACAAATCGCCGTTGATGTTGAACTCGCTTTCGCACAGCGGCAAATCCGGCGCTAGATCGGCGAATCGCTTGAGCAGTTCGACGTGCGCTTTCACGCTCGACTGATAAACGTGCACGTTCAGCACGTCGATCAGCGGCAGCAGGCCCAGGGCGATGAGGTTCCGCATATACCCCACGTCCGCCGTCACGCTCGGGCTGTAGATTCGCCCGCCGAGGGCGCGCAAGGTCGTTGAGGCGGGGGCGACGAAGTCGCGGACGTAGCGCAGCGGCTCCCAGCGGTTGTATTGCCGCAGGTTCGGCTCGTTGCCGATCTCCCACCCGTCGACCGCCCCGCCCGCAGCCCCGCCGGCCAGACGCGCCGCCTCGGCGAACCACGCCGCCACGCGCCCGGGGGTGTACCACTCGCCGAGCGTCGCGCCGGTGCAGCACATCACGACTTTAAGACCGAGTGATTTATAAAACCGCGCGTACGCGAACTTCTCCGCCGGCGGCGGTTGGTTGTCGCGCATCGAGCACCACAGCCGCATTCCCGCTGCGCCCAAATCCTGCACCACCGGGCCGGCGAATTGCGGGTCGACGTAATCGGCGCAAAGCCCCAGCAGCAGCGACTTCGGCCGCGGCCGGTCCGATGGCACGTTGCCCGGCGGGCGTTGCGGGGGCGGCAACGGCGACGGAGTCGGCGAGGGGACTGGCGACGCGACAGTGATCCGCAAGGTGCGCGACGTGCCGATCGCGCCCCTGGGGTCGATCCCGTCCGGCGGGGCGTACGGCACGGCGCGGATCGTCCGCACGCCGGCCGTCAGCCGCGCAGACGCCAGCTTCACATCCGGGCAGAACGGCGCGGCAAATTCGCGGCACAACGTCGTGCCGTCGATCACCCACAACACCCGTCCGGTCGCCCCGCCGCTGATCTGCGGCCGCAGCGCGCATCGCGCGAGTAGCGCCGGATCGACAGTGATTCCGTCGATCAATTCGACCACGTCGCGATTGCGTTCACGGTCGAACAGGAAAATCTGCGTCACCTTCAGTGCGGACATAGGAACTCCTGGCAGGAGAGAAGAAATGAACGCCGCAGAACGCGGCACGGGCGGAAGGAACAGCGGACGACCAAGGCGGCCGTCGCGGGGAAGCGGACCGGACAGATACCGAACAAAATACGAACATCCAAACGCCAAGTCAAGGAAAATCGGCCGGAGTTGGCTGTTGGCCGAAACTTCTTCCGGTTCCCTCTCCCGCGTACTCGCGGGGGAGGGATGGGAGCGGCCCTTCGTCCGACCCTAAATCTTTTCGTTCAAGCCCTCTCCCTAACCCTCTCCCGGCGTACCGGGAGAGGGGACCAGAAGACACATCGCAGCGCCAGGCTTGCGTCCCCCACGAGCAACTTCCAGCCCCCCGCCGGTTCGGGTACGCTGCTGCGCTGCATGCTCCGTCTGCTCCCGCTTGTCATTCGCAACGTCTTACGCAACCGCCGCCGCAGCCTGCTTACGCTCGCCAGCACGGCGGTGTCACTGGCGCTGCTGGCGCTGTTGCTGGCGATCTACCAGGGCTTCTTCCACGGCGAGGACGCTTCGCCCACCGACGCCCGGCGGATCATCTGCCGCCACCGCGTCTCGCTCGTTCAGCCGTTGCCGGCGAGTCACCAGGCGCGACTCACGAACGTGCCCGGCGTGGAGCGCGTCTCGGCGTGGACGTGGTTCCAGGGCGTGTATAAGGAGCCGAAGGATTTCTTCGCCCGCTTCGCCGTCGACGCCGACCGCATCTTCGACATCCGCCAGGACTGGGTCGCCCCGCCCGAGCAGGTCGCGGCGTTCAAGAAATCGCGCACCGCCTGCGCGGTGTCCGAAACGATCGCCACCAAATACGCCCTGAAGGTCGGCGATCCGGTCGTGATCGTCGGCGACATCTACGACGTCACGCTCGAACTCACCGTCGCGGCGATTTTCAAAAGCCCGCCCAGCGCCGACTGCCTGGTGTTCCACCGCGAATATCTCAGCGAGCTGTTGCCCAAGACCTCGACCACGCGCGATTCCGTCGGCACGTACATCATGCTCGCCGCCAGGCCCGACGACGTGCCGCGCATCGCCCGCACGGTGGACGAGATGTTCGACAATTCGCCCTACCCCACGCGCACCGAATCGGAAAAGGAATTCGGCCGCTCGTTCCTGGCGTTCCTGGGGAACATCAAGCTGTTCCTCGCCGCCATTTGCGGGGCGGTGACGTTCACGATCCTGCTGGTGTCGGCGAACACGATCTCGATGGCCGTCCGCGAGCGCACGCGCGAGCTGGCGATCCTGCGCACGCTCGGCTACACGCCGGGCGAAATCCTCGGCCTCGTGCTGAGCGAGTCGGCGCTCATCAGCCTGCTCGGCGGCGCGGTCGGCATCGGGCTGGGGTACCTGCTGGCATTGATGATCCAGCAGAACTCCGGCGGCTTCGTCGCCCAGGGCCTGAAATGGCAGGCGGCGGCGATCGTCCTCGCCATTGCCGCCAGCATCGGCCTGCTCGCCGCGATCGTTCCGGCGGTGGTGGCGTCGCGAAAGAACGTGGTGGAGTCGCTGCGGTTTACGGGGTGACCTGCGGTTCGCTCTCCGTGTTCACACGGGGGAGACAACCGAAGACAGAAAGATCCGACCTTTATCATGGGCGTTCCCCTCAACTACAACATTCGCAATTTAGTCCAGCGCAAAGGCACGACGCTGATGACCGCCTTCGGCATCGGCCTGACCGTGGCGGTGCTGGTGACGGCGGTGGCGATGACGCAGGGGCTGAAGAGCGTGTTCGCCGGGACGGGGGACGAGCGGAACGTGCTCGTGCTGCGCAAGGGCGTGGACGCGGAGCTGAGTTCGACCGTCAGCGGCGACGCCTACCAGATCATCCGCCGCCTGCCGGGCATTGCCGTCGGCGGCGATGGCGAGCCGCTGGTGTCGCCGGAGGCGATCACCGTCATCAATTTGCCCAGCGTCGAAGCCCCCGAAGGGATGAACGTGACCGTACGCGGCCTGCTGCCGGTCGGCCTGGCGATGCGGCCGCTGGAAATCGTGAGCGGCAAGGCGTTCGCGCCGGGGCTGCGGCAGGTGATCGTCGGCGAGTCGGTCGCGCGGCGCTACCCGTCGGCGCAAATAGGCCAGCAGTTGAAGTTCGGTCGCGGGCTGTGGGAAGTCGTCGGCGTCTTCAAGAACGGCGAGTCGGCGACCAACAGCGAAATCTGGGCCGACCTGAACCAGGTGCGCGGCGACTTCGAGCAGCAAGGGGGCAGCAACTCGCTGCTCGTGCGGGCGGACATTTCCGCCGCCGAGGCCCAGCGGCAGATCGACGAAGCCGCCCGCGCGACCGCGGCGGCCAACAAGGCCAAGAAGGACGGCGAGCCCGACAAGACGATCGCGCCGGCGTTCATCAGCGCCTTCGGCATCGCCGACGACCAGCGCCTCAACGCCGCAGCGGTGGGCGAGAAGAAGTATTACGCCGACATGACCAGCAGCGGCGCGCCGCTGCAGGTGCTGGGCTTTACGGTGGCGATCATCATGGCCGTGGGCAGCGCGTTCGCGGCGACGAACACGATGTACGCCGCCGTCGCCCGCCGCAGCCGCGAGATCGGCACGCTGCGGGCGCTGGGGTTCGGGCGCTGGGCGATCCTGCGGTCGTTTATGCTCGAATCGATCTGTCTGGCGCTGCTCGGGGGCGTGGCGGGCGTGCTGCTGGTGCTGCCGCTGAACAACCTCACGACCGGAATCGGCAACTTCGCGACCTTCAGCGAAACGGCGTTCAAGCTCAAAGTCGGCTGGCCGGCGATTTCGTTCGGCATGGGTTTCGCTGCCCTCATCGGCGCGGTCGGCGGGTTCCTGCCGGCGTGGTCGGCGTCCCGCAAAGGCGTGGTCGCGGCGATGCGTGAGGCGTGACCGGGATCTTGGAAAGAGGAAGGAACGCCAAGACGCCAAGGCCGCTAAGGAGAAGAAGAGATGAAAGAACAGACGAGCCACAGATGGCACAGATGAACACGGATAAGTAAGAATGAAGAAGCAGTATTTTTATCCGTGTTCATCTGTGCCATCTGTGGCTTTCTTCTCTTCTCGGCGGCCTTGGCGACTTGGCGTTCATTGAATCGCTTCGATTGACAACTTCAGCGACCCGCACCCGGAACCCTTTTGGAAAACGACCTTCAAACACTTCGCATTGATAAAAGCGCAAGGGCTCGTCGCGACGAAAAGCCGCTCTGGCCGTGGGCGCTGGCGGCGCTGCTGGTGATCGGCGCGGGGCTGGTCGCGTGGCGGTGGATCGCCAGTCCGTCGGCCGTGGCGGTGAAGACGGTGATCGTGAAGTTGCCGGAAGGGGGCGTCGTCGAGAGCGATCTGGTGAAGCTTAACGCCACGGGCTACGTAATGGCGTCGCACAAGATCGAGCTGGCCACGAAGGTCGTCGGACGGGTGGCGTGGGTGGGCGTGGAGATGGGGGACAAGATCGAAAAAGACCAGGTCCTCGTGCGCCTCGAAGACGACGAGTACCTGGCGCGGGTGGCGGAGATGCAGGGGCAGCTCGACAGCGCCAAGGCCAAGCTCGCGGAATTGGAGGCGGGCTCGCGGCAGGAGGAGATCGCCAAGGCCAGGGCCGACCTCGACGCCGCCGTCGCCGCCGCCGCCAACGCCCAGGCCAACGCCGACCGCCTGCGCGGCATGAGCGAGACCGCCGGGCAGATCGTCTCGCGTCAGGAACTCGCCGACGCCGAAACGCTCGTGCTCACCCGGGCGGCGGAGATGCGCTCGCTCGAGCAGGCTTTCGAGATGGCCAGGCAAGGCCCCCGCCGCGAGCAGATCGACGCGCAGCGCGCCACCGTCCGGCAGCTCGAAGGCAGCCTCGCGCTCTCGATGGTGGAGCTGAAGAACACGATCATCCGCTCGACGATCAAAGGCACGGTGCTGGAGCGCAACGTCGAAGTCGGCGAGTTCGTCACGACGGGGTTCGTCGGCGACCGTGGGGCCAAAGGGTACGTCGTCTCGATCGCCGACCTGAGCGACCTGCGGATTGAGCTGGACATCAGCCAGAACGACTTTGCCAAGATCGCCCCGCAGCAGCCGTGCTGGATCACCACCGATGCGTACCCCGACCGGCGGTACGACGGGACGGTGGACCTGATCGCCCCGGAAGCGAACCGGCAGAAGGCCACCGTCGAGGTGCGCGTGAAGGTGCTGAACCCGGACGCGCTGCTGAAGCCGGACATGAACGCGACGGTGTCGTTTCTGTCGCCGCAGAAGCTTGCCGATGCCGGCGCCGCCGCGACCCGCCCCGCCGCCGAGCGGCCGGCGATCCGCGTGCCCAGCGGGGCGGTGCGCGACGGCGCGGCGTGGATCGTCGAAGGCGGCAAAGCCGTGAGCCGCGCGGTCGCCAGCGGCGCGGCGATCGACGGGCAGGTCGAGATCCGCAAAGGCCTTAGCGGCGGGGAAGAGCTTATCGTCGATCCGCCGGCTGCGCTTAAAGAAGGGGACACTGTCGTCGCGCAGCGGTGACGGGAGGAGGCCCAGCTCGACGCGGCGGCGAAGCCGCGGCGTGGCCGACGCGGCTGAGCGCTGACGTCGTGGGTCGGGCCCGGTTGTTTAATCGCACCGCCTCGGCGTATAACCGTAGCCTCATGTCCGCACCCGCCGAACCGATCGTCGAGGCCATCACCCTCAGCAAAGAATTCCAGCGCGGGCAGACGCGCGTCGTGGCCCTGGAAAGCGTCGATCTCACCGTGCGGCGCGGCGAGTTCGTGGCGCTGATGGGCCCGTCGGGATCGGGCAAAAGCACGCTGCTGCACCTCATCGCCGGCATGGACAAGCCCACCGCCGGGCGATTGGTCGTCCTCGGCGAAGAGCCGGCAGGCATGGGCGAGCGCAGCCTGGCGCGGTGGCGGAACAATCATCTCGGGTTCGTGTTCCAGTCGTTCAACCTGATCCCCGTGCTGACGGCCCTTGAGAACGTCGAGCTGCCATTGAAGCTGACCGCGCTCAACCGCGCTCAGCGCCGCCAGAACGCGACGACGGCCCTCAAGCTCGTCGGCCTCGGCGACCGGCTCGACCACTTCCCCCGCCAACTTTCCGGCGGGCAGGAGCAGCGCGTGGCCATCGCCCGGGCGATCGTGACCGATCCCGACGTGATCCTCGCCGACGAGCCGACGGGCAACCTCGACGCCGCCAGCGCCAACGACGTGCTGGCCCTGTTACAGCAGCTTAATACGGAGTTCGGCAAGACGATCGTCATGGTCACCCACGACCCCCATAGCGCCGCTGCCGCGGGGCGGCGAATCGCGCTGGACAAAGGCAAGTTCGTCGAGTCCTCCGCAGCGATGGCGGTCTAGGCGCGCCTCCACGCATTCGCCTTCGCTGGTCCCTTCCCTGCGGGGGAGGTTAGGAGGGGGCGGACGGCTGCATCATCGCAATCAAACGCCTGGAGTCTGTTAAGCACTTTGGTTGCGAAACATGGCTCGGGCGCCGCGGTCTGGTACGCCAGGCCGTGGCACCCAGAGCAGCCGATTGCAGCACATTGACTCTTAAGGTGCATGACACGCTCTGGACGTTCGGCCCTCTCCCTACCCTCCCCCGGAGTACCGGGCGAGGGATTTGGTTCTCGGGCGGCATCGAGCCGCTATCGGCAGGTTGTTGACGGCCCCCACCTAAACTCCCCCGGAGGGGGACGAACCAGACATTTACGCTTGATTATGATGAGGTTACCGCCCGCACGCGACAACCGCTCATTCTTTGCGCAGGCCCGCCAGTTATCAGACCCCACTGCGACATAAACAGTCAGCCCTGCTTCCACTTGTGCCGCCCGCATGGGGGCTGCCGGCGGCAGGGCCGGCCTTTCGGTGGGGTCGCTTAATCAAATTTTCACTTTAATTTCGCTGGCACCGCGTTTGTAAGGGGATCAGTGACTCGCTTCGTCGCTCAATCCCGCGTGTGCGGGAGAGCGGCGCGACGCGGATCGCGCCCCTTTTTTCAGGCGTGTGATCTTTATCGCGATCGTAGCGATATCCATCAATGCTCTCGGAAGGAGCACGCTTCATGACCGAAATTCTTCGCACGCCCCGCCGTTTCTCCCTTGGCGCCGTGGCACTCGCCGCCGCGCTGACCGTCGGCGCCGCCTTCTCCCCGGCCCTGGCGCAGGACACGACCGAGACCGCCAAGCGCGAAGGCGAGTCCCGCAACAAGCAGACGCTGCCCCCCGGCCCCGCGGAAAAGCCCACGCCCCGCACGGGCGAGGCCTTCACCTTCTCGGCCGGGCTCGACACCAGCTCGCACTTCATCAGCTTCGGCGCTGACGTGTGGGGCGGCGGCGATGACGCCAACCCCTTCGGCCAGGACTCGACCCGCTTCGCCTACGGCACGGTCAATGCCAAGGTCAGCAACGAGTTGTCGCTGTTTCTCAACCTGTGGAGCGACATCAACAACAACGCCGAGGACACCATCGGCGGGCACATCCAGGAAATCGACGTCAACGCCGGCCTAAGCTACAAGTTCGGCGAAGACACCCCGCTGACGGGCTTCACCCTGGGCCTGGCGCACACGCACTGGATCTTCGCCGGCGAGACCGAAAACGCCGTTGAAGTCAGCCTCGCCTACGCCGACACCGGCAAGTATGACAGCATGGGCATGGGCGCCGATTTCGGCCTGAACCCGTCGGTCCTGCTCCACTACCGTTATGACGTGATCGGCGGTCAGGAAGACGACGTGGCCGTGCTGCAGCTGGGCGTGCGCCCGACCTTCACGTTCAATGCCGAATCGGAATACCCGATCACCCTCGCCGTCCCCGCCGCGGTGGCGTTCTTCCTCGGCGAGTACCAGGGCGGCGACGACGGCTTCGGCTACGCCAACATCGGCCTCTCGGCCAGCGTGCCGCTGGCGTTCATCCCCGTCGAGTACGGCGCCTGGACCGCCGGCGCGACCGCCGTCTTCTGGCACACGCCTGACGACTCGATCCCGACGAACCCCGAAGAGAACTTCGTCGTCACGTCGCTGTCGGTCGGCGTGAGCTTCTAAATCCGTCAGTTCCCGCTCCCGCGTCCGCGCGGGAGCGGGAACGCGAAAGAGACGGCGCGAGTCCCGCGGCGCGCCCTCAAAAGCCCGCTAACCCATCGTGGCCTCGCGCCGTCTCTTTTTGCGTTTTTCCTGATCATTTTTTTCTTCTCCTTCCTGTCCTTCCTTCCCTGAGGTCTGATGATGCTTCATTCCGCTATCAAGAAATCCGCCGGTCGTCTCGCCCTTGCGGCGGCGGCGGTCACCGCGCTGCTCGTGGGCGACGCCCACGCGCAGGACAAAGTCAAAGTCGGCGTCCTGCACTCGCTCTCGGGCACGATGGCGATCAGCGAGACGTCGCTCAAAGACGTCGTGCTCATGGCCAGCGACGAAATCAACGCCAGCGGCGGCGTCAAAGTCGACGGCAAGAGCTACATGATCGAGCCCGAAGTGGTCGATCCCGCCAGCGACTGGCCGCTATTTGCCGAAAAAGCCAAGGAACTGCTCACGCAGAAAAAGGTCGCCGTCACCTTCGGGTGCTGGACGAGCGTGAGCCGCAAGAGCTGCCTGCCGGTATTCGAAGAGTACAACGGCCTGCTGTTCTACCCCGTGCAGTACGAAGGCGAAGAGCAGTCGCTCAACGTCTTCTACACCGCCGCCAGCCCCAACCAGCAGCTCGTCCCGGCCGCGGAATACGCGATCAAAGAGCTCGGCGCCAAGAAGTTCTACCTGCTCGGCACCGACTACGTCTTCCCGCGCACGGCCAACAAGGTGCTGAAGGCTTACCTGCTCAAGAGCGGCGTGCCCGAAGCCAACATCATGGAAGAGTACACGCCCTTCCATCACCAGGATTACCAGACGATCGTCAGCAAGATCAAGAACTTCGCCGCCGGCGGCGGCGCGGTGGTGTTGTCGACGATCAACGGCGACAGCAACGTGCCGTTCTACACCGAGTTCGCCAACGCCGGCCTGACCGCCGACGATTGTCCGATCATCGCCTTCAGCGTCGCCGAAGACGAGCTGCGCGCGATGGACACGAGCAAACTCGTCGGCCACCTCGCGGCCTGGAACTACTTCCAGAGCATCGACACCCCGGAGAACAAGAAGTTCGTCGAGACGTTTAAGAAGTACTGCGCCGCCAAGGGCCTGCCCGGCGGGATGGACCGCGTCACCGACGACCCGATCGAAGCCGCCTACTACGGCGTCTACGTCTGGAAGATGGCCGCCGAGAAGGCCAACAGCTTCGACGTCGACAAGGTGCGCCAGGCCGTCTACGGCATGGAATTCGACGCACCGGGCGGCAAGAAGATGATGCACAAGACCAATCAGCACACCTACAAGCCGGTGTACATTGGCGAGATCATGAAGGACGGCCAGTTCAAGATCGTCTACGACAGCAAGAAGCTCGTCGAGCCCGATAGCTTCAGCAAGCTCCTGCACACCCCCGAAGAGCTCGCGGCCATGAAGCCCACCGGCGGGCCGAAGAAGTAAGTTTGTCCTGACGCCCACACCACTCCACACGCCCGGCCTTGCTGCCGGAGGTGCGGATGGGCAATGCTTCTCCTCGGCCGGCTTGCGGTTAACTCCGCAAGCCGGCCTTTTCCGGCTAACGTCGTCGGACTTCGCCTCGCTAGCGGCGGAGACGGTCGACAAAGCCGATGGCCGTGGCGTGGGCATCCTGCCCACGGCGTCGGTACGCCGACGCTTGCGAAGCAATAATGAACGTAGCCACCCGCCCGAACGGAGAAGTGCGGTGTTGTCAGTCCGACAGAAATCTTCTTCAGCGGCGGGTGTTCAAGACACCCGCGTGGGCGAGACGCCCACGCTACGACCGCTGCGCGTCGGTTGCGCGATTGGCGTGTTGATTGCCTTTGCGCTTGCGTCTGCAGTCTTATTCGTAGCCTCCCCCGCGATCGCCCAGACCGCGCCCCCCGCCGCTACGCAGCCGGGCGCACCGGTCGAAGAGCAGATCCGCAAGCTGCTGCCGCTGCTCAAAGAGCGCGACACCGGCAAGACGGCCCTCGATCAGCTCCAGGCCCTGCGCGACGAGCGGGTGCTGCATTTGTTCGAGCACATCCGCGACAACGCCCTTTACGACTACAAAGACGTGATCGTGTACGTCCCCGCCGTGCGCGACGAGCCCGGCCGCGGCAAGGTCGCCGATGTGTACGACTTGTTCGCCCCGGTCGATCCGCTCAGCGGCACGGTGAGCGGCGCGCCGATGGAGACGGTGGCGTTCGAGCAGCTCAAAGGCCACGAGTTCGCCCCGCCGCGGCCGGTGCGCGTGCAGGTGCTCAACGCCTTGCGGGTGCTGGGCCTGAAGATGGACAGCCCGACGTTGCGCAAGATCGCGGCGCGCGATCTGGGCAACCGCCGCCAGGCCGACGCGCTGGCGGATTTGCGCGCCATCGCCGCCGGCGACCCCGCCGGCGACGTCCGCCGCGCGGCACAGGAGAGCATCAGCCTCATCGTCGCCAGCGGCAGCGACCCGGCCGCCTCGGCCCAGGCCCGCGCCGAAGCCGTCGTTAATCTCGGCGAGCTTAAAAGCATTCGCGCGCTCGACCTTCTCAAGGAGCAGGCCGCCAAGCTCCCCCCCGCCGACGCCAATGCCGCGGTCTACCAGGCCGCCATCGACCGCATCGAGCGGCACCAGTCGGTCACCAACTGGATCAAGAACGTGTTCTTCGGCCTCTCCGCCGGTTCGATCTTCGTGCTGCTGGCCCTGGGCCTGGCGATCACGTTCGGCCTCATGGGCGTGATCAACATGGCCCACGGCGAGATGATGATGATCGGCGCGGTGACGACATGGGCGTGCCACGAGTTCATCGGCAACGAACTGCCGCCGGAGTATTTCAACTGGTATTACGTCATCGCCTTCCCGATGTCGTTCCTGGTGGCCGCGGCGTTCGGGCTGCTGATCGAAGTGTCGATCGTGCGCTGGCTGTACAAGCGCCCGCTCGACTCGCTGCTGGCGACGATCGGGGTGAGCTACGTCCTCATCCAGCTCGTGCGCAACTGGAAAGGCGACAACCTCGGCATGCGCACGCCGACCTGGGCGGGGCTGAACTGGGAAATCGTCCAGGACGTGCTGCTGCCGTACAACCGCTTGTTCCTGATCGCGCTGACGGTCTTCTGCCTGCTGAGCGTGGTCGCGCTGTTCCGGTTCACCAAGCTCGGCCTGATGATCCGCGCGACCGTGCAGAACCGCGAGATGGCCCAGGCTCTGGGCGTGAACACGCGACTGGTGGACATGACGACCTTCGCCTTTGGCGCAGGCCTCGCGGGGCTGGCCGGCTACGGCATCGTGCTGACGAGCAATCCGTCGCCGGAGATCGGGCAGACGTTTATCGTCAAATCGTTCCTCACCGTCGTCGTCGGCGGCGTGGGCAAGCTCGCGGGCGTGATCTTCAGCGGCCTGGGCCTGGGCTTCATCGAAAAGCTGCTCGAGCCGATCACGCTCATCACCAAGCCGCTGAAAATCTTCGACGCCACCTGGGCGCAGGTGGCCGGGCTGGTGGCCGTCATCCTGTTCATGCAGCGCCGGCCGGCGGGGATGTTCCCCGATAAGGGCCGCATGGCCGACCAGGCCGACCGCACGTCGGCGCCGTTCGTGGCGCGGATCACGCGCCGCGGCGACATGATCCTGGGCGGGGCGCTGGTGGTCTTCGGGCTCATCCTCGTGCCGCTGCTCTATGGCAGCGGCGTGATGCCGCTGGAGTTCGTCAACAAGCTCGGCTACATCTTCGCCTTCGCCATCTGCGCCATCGGCCTGGACCTGATCTGGGGCTACGTCGGCGTGCTGAGCCTGGCGCAGTTCCTGTTCTTCGCCATCGGCGGGTACTGCATGGGCCTGTACCTCGTCAATTACGGCCCGATGGACGGCCCGAACAAGGACATCCCCCGCGCCCTGTTCGTGGTGATGAGCGCCGTCAGCGGCGCCGAGCCGCCGTTCTTCTTAAGCTGGTTCAAATCGTTCCCGGTCATGCTCCTTCTCGGCATGCTCATCCCCGGCTTGCTGGCGCTGCTGATCGGGCTGAGCACGTTCCGTAGCCGCGTGCGCGGGGTGTATTTCTCGATCCTCACGCAGGCGATCACGGTCGCCTTCTGGCTGGTGTTCCAGAAAAACGACATGGGCCTCGGCGGCACGAACGGGCTGACGAACTTCACGCACATCCTCGGCTACCCCATCCAGGCCGACGCCGGCGCGGGGCGGTTCGGGCAGACGCGGTTCTGGCTGTACATGGCGTCGATCGTGTCGCTGATCGTCGTCGTGCTGATCGCCAAGCTGCTCGTGCACTCGGGCTTCGGCCGCGTGCTGGTGGCGATCCGCGACGACGAAACGCGCCTGCGCTTCGTCGGCTACCAGACCTGGGCCTACAAGGCGGCGGCGTTCGCAGTCGCGGCGGTCTTCGCGGGCGTAGGCGGCATGCTGTACGTGCCGCAAAAGGGCATCATCACGCCGCAGCAGATCGCGGCGGTGGCGTCGATCCTCGTCGTCGCGTGGGTCGCGGTCGGCGGACGCGGCACGATCTGGGGGGCCGTGATCGGCACGGTGTTCGTTAGCCTCGTGTACGAGTACATGACGAGCGTAGCGCCGGCGTACTGGTACTTCGTGCTCGGTGGGCTGTTCGTCCTCGTGCCGCTGCTGCTGCCGGGGGGCGTCATCAGTTTGCCGCAGGTGATCGGGCGGCTGCGCCAGAAGCGCGTGGTCGAATCGCGCGGCTTTGCCATCGCCGCCGGACCGGTCGCCGCCCCGGCCGTCGAAGGAGGCCGGCCATGACCGACATCGCCTACCTCGAGCGCGACGTTCACCAGTTCGATTACAAGATCGAAGGGCCCAGGCACAGCCAGCAGTGGAGCAAGCGGTACGTCCTGTTCCTCGAAGACGTGACGGCGGTGTTCGACGGGTTTAAGGCCCTCGACCTCACCGGCCTGGGCATCGGGCACAACGAGCTGCGCGTGGTCGTCGGCCCCAACGGCGCGGGCAAGACGACGATGTGCGACGTCATCAGCGGCCTGACCCGCCCCACCACCGGCCGCGTCTACTTCGCTGGCGAAGACATCTCCGCCCTGAGCGACACCCAGCGCGCCCAGCGCGGCATCGGGCGTAAATTCCAGATCCCCAACGTCTTCGACAGCCTGACGGTGTGGGAGAACATGCTCCTGGCCCTGCCCAACCCGTGCCTGGACATCGGCACCGAGCCGTGGATGGCCGAGCGGCGCAAGCACACCAATTCCAACGGCGTGGCCACGATCGGGCTGATCAAGCTCGCCACGATGATCCGCAACATGGGCGGCCGCGCCAGCAGCGAGAACACCGACCGCATCCACGCGATCCTCAAGCGCGTGCGCCTGTTCGACGACCTGCACAAGCAGGCCCGCAACCTCAGCCACGGGCAGCGTCAATGGCTGGCGATCAGCAAGCTCATCATCGCCGAGCCGAAGCTGCTGCTGGTCGACGAACCCGCCGCCGGCCTGACCGACCGCGAGACCGAGCTCACCGCCGAACTGCTGCTGGAGCTTAAAGGCAGCCACACGATCATCGTCATCGAGCACGACATGGAATTCGTGCGCCGATTGAACTCCCGCGTCACCGTGCTCAACGAAGGCAAGCTGCTGGCCGAAGGATCGCTCGATGAGATTTCGGCAAACGAAGACGTGCGGGAGGCGTACTTGGGACGGTGAAAACGTTAGCCACGAATCTCACGAATGAACACGAATGAGGAGAATCAAAGCAATCTCTCATTTGTGTATTTGTGTTCATTCGTGAGATTCGTGGCTAACTCTTGATTGTTAAACCCATGCTCGAACTCAAGAACCTCAACTTCCACTACGGCAACGTCCAGGCGCTCTACGACATCGACATGACGATGCCGCCAGGGCAGATCACCTGCGTGATGGGGCGCAACGGCGTCGGCAAGACGACGCTGCTGCGCAGCATCATGGGCAGCGCCGCCAGCACGGGCGGCACGATCGCGCTCAAGGGCAGCGACGTGGCGATGCTGCCGGCCAACAAGCGGGCACGCGCCGGGCTGGCCCTTGTGCCGCAGGGGCGACAGATTTTTCCGAAGCTTACGGTGATGGAGAATCTTCGCGTCGGCCTGCAGGCCCGCGCCGACGGCCGACGCCAGGTGCCGCCGGAAGTGCTCGACCTTTTTCCGATCCTCAAGACCATGGCCAACCGCAACGGCGGCGACCTCAGCGGCGGCCAACAGCAGCAACTCGCCATCGCCCGCGCCCTCGTCGGCGAGCCGAGCGTCCTGCTG
>DASVSS010000406.1:0-6700 GCA_036387945.1 Tepidisphaeraceae bacterium
TGTGCGAAGGCGCGGCCGCGCCCGGCTGTGATTTCGCCGGCGAGCTTACGCTCAACCTCGGGCATCTCGACAACAACGCCAGCGCCACGCTCACGCTCCCGCAAAGCAGCGACGGCGAGCTCGCCCGCTTCCACTGCCGGCGTGAAGGGTGGCAGATCGGGTTCGAATCCGACGGCGAGATCGAGCGCGTGAACGTACTGCTGCACACGTCGCGCCGCGTATCGAAAGTCGCCAACGGCCGCACGATCCGGCAGTCGCCGCTGAATACGCTTGTGGAGTGGACCGACACCAATGAACCGATGACAGTCACCTTGAACGATTAAACGATCCGGCCGCGGGCAGCGTTGCCCGTCGCCAGTGGCCTTCGCCACTGATTGATGCGGCGAAGGCTGTCCGGCTGAGGATAAACCAACGGGCGACGGACGTTGCCCTAACGAGGAGGAATCATGATCTCACGCGCATTTGCAGTCGCTTGCTCCCTGACGCTGCTGGGGACCGGTATCTTCGACCACCAGGCATCGGCGCAGGAAAAGGCGACCCCGCCGTCCGAGCCGTACCAGTGGCGCAGCGTCGCGATCGTGGCCAACGGCTTCATCAACGGCGTCGTATACGGTCGCGCCCCCGGCGGGCCGGCATACATGAACACCGACATGGGCGGCACTTACCGCCTCGACCGCGAGAAGAACGAGTGGGTCTGTCTTACAGACTGGATCAAGCACGACGACTGGTCGCTCAACCAGATGGGCGCCGAGACCGTCGCCGTCGACCCGAATGACGCCAACCGCGTGTATGCCGGCATCGGCACCTACATGGGGCCCAGCGCCGTGCTCCGCAGCACCGACCAGGGCCGCACGTGGCAGCGCACGAACGTGCCGTTTGTCATGAACGGCAACGGCAGCGCCCGCAACTCCGGGCAGCGGATGAACGTCGACCCGAACGAGGGTTCGCGCCTGCTCTACGGCACGCGCACCAAAGGCCTGTACCAGAGCGCCGACCACGGCGAAACCTGGACCGCCGTCGAAGGCTTTCCCACCACCGGCGAAACCACCCGCCCGGCGCGCGACACCGGCGTCACCTGGACGCTCTACGACGCCGCCAGCGCCACGAAGGGCCAGCCCACGCCCGTTGCCTATGCCGGCGTCTGCACCACGCAAGACGCCAAGATCTTCCGCACGACCGACGGCAAGACCTGGCAGCCCGTCCCCGGCCAGCCCGGCGGGGGGCTGCTGGCGACCCGCGCCGCCATCAGCGGCGACGGCAAGACGATGTTCCTCACCTATCTCACCAGCCGCGAATACCCCGGCCCCTACGGCGCCGACGGCGGGGCCGTCTACCGCGTCGACGATCCCAGCGGCGCGGCGCCGGTCTGGACGGAGGTCACCCCCGTCAAGGGCAACTTCGGCTGGTCGGGCGTTTCGCTCGACCCGACCAACCCGCAAACGGTTTACGTCACCACGATCTGCCGCTACGGCACTCCTGGCGACGACATCTACCGCAGCACCGACAACGGCAAATCCTGGAAGCCGCTCAACATCGGCAAGCACCGCGACGACACCGGCGTGCCCTACGTCCGCGACATCGGCGTCCATTGGACCGGCGACGTGCAGGTCAACCCGCAGGACCGCAACGAAGCGATGTTCACCACCGGCTACGGCCTCTACCGCACGAGCGACCTCCAGAGCGACGAGCCGACGTGGAAGTTCTATAACAACGGCTTCGAGCAGTCGGCGGTGCTGGAACTCATCAGCCCGCGGACCGGCGGCGCCCACCTCATCAGCGCGATCGGCGACCGTGACGGCTACCGCCACGAGGACCTCAACGTCTCTCCCAAGTACGGCCGGCTCGGGCAGCGAAGCGATTTCGGGCAGACCGAAAGCCGCAGCATGGGCACGTGCAACGACATCGATCTGGCGTATGACAAGCCCGACATTCTTGCGCGCGTCGGCGCGGGGTCGCAGTACTCCAACGACGGCGGCATCACCTGGAAGACCTTCGGCAATGAAGCCCCCCGCAACGGCTTCGCCGAGTCCGGCCAGCGCGAACGCGGGCCGAGCGGTGGAACGATCGCCCTTGCCCCCGACGCCAGCAGCGTCGTCTGGGCCCCGTCGCGCCATGAGGCGATGATGGCGACCCGCGACGGCGACGGCTGGAGCAACTGGACCAAGAGCACCGGCCTGCCCGTCGGCAACACGATGATCGCTGCCGATTTCGTCAAGGCCGGCACGTTCTACGCCCGCAGCGCAGACGGCATTTACCAGAGCACCGACGGCGGCAAAACGTTCGCCAAGATCCAGAGCAATGTGCCCGAGGGCAGCAGGTGGTTCCGCGCCACGCCCGGCAAGGAAGGGCACTTGTGGCTCACCGCCGGCGAGGCCGGCGAAGGCGGCCTGTGGCGCAGCACCGACGGCGGCAAAACCTGGAAACGCTGCGCCCCCGAGCAACTCGTCGTCGCCAAGCAAGTCGGTTACGGCGCTCCGGCGCCGGGCCGGGATTACCCCGCGATCTTCGTCGGCGGCACGGTCGGCGAGGCACGCGGGTTCTTCCGCTCCGATGACGAAGGCGCGACGTGGGTGCGCGTCAACGACGACCAGCACCAGTACGGCAACGTCATCGTCATCAACGGCGATGCCCGGGTCTTCGGCCGACTCTACGTCGGCACCAACGGCCGCGGGATCCTTTATGGCGAACGGGCCGCAGGCGCCCCCCAGCCGACGGCCGCCGCGAAGTAGTCGTCGGCCGGCGCGTCTATTGATGTCCGTCTGATCCCCTCTCCCGGTACGCCGGGAGAGGGGATCACGGCGCAGTGGCATGGTCGCTAAAGCGACCATGGCGGTCGCGCAATCAAACTCAACCCGACGCCGCCGCCACTTTCTCCTCCTGCACCCGGTCCAGAATCGGCTCGCGCAATCCTTCGATCGCGTGCCGCTCCCCGCCCGTCGCGTCGAACACGACGATTTCATTCTCCCCCGCCCGCAGCCACGCGCCCGGCAAATACACCGTCTGCTGCGGCCCGATCGACCAGAACCGGCTGAGGCACCGCCCGTTCACCCACACCACGCCACGGCCCCACTGGCGGAAATCAAGGAACGTGTCGCCCGGGGCATCGACCGTGAACGTGCCGCGATGAAACGCCGGCCCCGCCGCCGCGGCCGCCTGCCAGCGCAGCGACGCCAGGTGCGCCGCATCGAGCGGGAGCGAAAACACGTCCCAGCCCATGAGCGTGATGCCGTCGTACTCGACGCGGTCGGTGATGCCTTTGCGGTCGATCAGCTTGTGGCCGAAGTTCGTGCGGCCGGTGGTGTCGACGAGGATGTCCAGCCGTGCCGTATCGGCCCCGACGCCGGTGAGGCGCAGCGTCGTCTCGTGCCTGCGGCGGTCGAGCGCGCCGACGCGCCGGCCGTCCAGAAACACCGTCGCGTAGTCGTGCGGCTCGATCACGCGCAGCTCGTCGTCACCCAGCCCGCCGATGTCGGTGCGGTACAGGATCAGGCCGCCGGCCTGCCCGAGCGCTTCCATCGGCACGGGCTGCGGCCGGCGCGTCGGGGCGGGCAAGTTCTCCAGCAGCGCCGCCGACTGCGTCAGCGCGATCGGCGGCAAGGCAATGACCGGCAACGGCGGCGAGGGCACGTCGGGCAGCGGCGCGGCGCCGGCGGGGGCGTGCCTGGCGAGCAAGGCGCGCAGGGCGTGGTACTTCTCCGTCGCCCGGCCGGCTTCGTCGAGGGGGGCCCAGTAGTCGTAGCTGCTGACCGTCGGCTTGTAGGTCGCGTAATGGTTCGCCCCCGCCATCAGCCCGAACGACGTGCCGCCGTGGAACATGTAAAAGTTGAACGAGGTGTTGTTGCTCACCATCCACTCGATCTCCGCCAGCGCCGGGCCGGCGTCGGCGCTGCCGGAGCGGGGCTCGCCCCAGGCGTCGAACCACCCGCACCAGAACTCGCCGCACATCGAAGGCTGCTTCGGCCGCAGGCGACGCAGCTCGGCGATCTGCTCGGCGGCGCGGCTGCCGAAGTTGGCGACGGTCACCGCGCCGCCCACTTCCCCGGCCCGCAGGTTGGCGGGCTTGGCCCAGTCGCAGGTGTAGAGCTGGCCGTCGAACCCGCTGGCGCGCACTGCGGCCACCATCGCGTCCATGTACGCGCGGTCGTTGCCGAACGCGCCGTACTCGTTTTCCACCTGCGTGAGGATGATCGGCCCGCCGCGGTGGTGCTGCAGGTCCGCGCACTCGTCGCCGACGCGCCGAAGGTACCGCACGACCGCCGCGACGTAGCGCGGATCGCTGCACCGCAGCTTGACGTCCACCGTCGCCAGCAGCCACGCCGGCAGGCCGCCGAACTCCCATTCGGCGCAGATGTACGGGCCGGGGCGGAAGATCACCTTCAGCCCTTCGTCGGCGGCGAGCTGCAGGTAGTGGCGCACGTCGAGGTTGTCCGAGAAATCGAACGCCCCAGGCGATGCTTCGTGCAAGTTCCATGGCAGGTAGGTGCTGATCGTGTTCAAGCCCATCGCCCGGGCGCAGCGCAGGCGGTGCTGCCAATACGGGCGCGGCACGCGGAAGTAGTGCATCTCGCCGGCGAAGATCAGGAACGGCTTGCCGTCGAGCAGGAAATCGCCCTCACCGGCAACGAACGATCGGCCGGCGGGTGCGGCGGGGGGATTGGTGTTCATTCAGACCTCTTACTTAAAGTCGTCGTCGGGCTCCAGTTTAGAGGATGTTCACTTCTGATGTAGCGTCTGTTTTCCCTCTCCCGCGGACGCACCAGGCGGGCCAGGGTCGGGGCCTTGGAATGACGTTGGGTGCGGTGAACCGCAGCCTACGAGAAGGTTGCCCTCTTCATCTGTTGTCCACTGCGCAAGCTCTCTCCTGAACCCTCTGTCGGGGTAGCGGGCGAGGGGACCGGAGATCGATGCGTGCGCGGCGAATGCGTTCGTCAATCCCTCAGGCGATACTCAACGTGCAAGCGCCGTCGGCTGTGGGCTCGCCGAAGTCCGGCGTGCCGTCGGCGCGCCAGCGCACCACGCCGACGCGCGTTGCGCGATCGGGGTTGTGCAGCGGCTCGCCGATGATCTCTTCGTAATTGCGCGCGTGGTACACGATCAAGTCGGTCTTGCCGTCGCGCGTGGTCGTGAAGCTGTTGTGACCGGGCCCGAACTGCGCGTTCGCGCGGCTGGATTTGAACACCGGCTCGGCGGATTTCGTCCACGACGCGGGGTCGAGCAGGTCGGCGTCGTCTGGCGCGCTGAGCAGGCCGAGGCAATAATTGGCGTCGGTGGCGCTGGCGGAAAAGGTGACGAAGACCCGCCCGTTGCGCAGCAGAACGGCGGGGCCTTCGTTGACGTTGTGGCCGATGCGCTCCCACGAATGCTGCGGCCGGGCGATGCGCACCTGCGGGCCGACGAGCGACCAGGGCGTATCCATGGCGGCGATGTACAAGCTCGTCCCCGGCTCGTCGCCGCTGGCCTCGGCCCAGATCAGGTAACGTCCGCCGCGGTGCGCGAACGTCGTAGCGTCGAGCGCAAAGGCATCGCGCTCGGTGCGGAGGTGGGCTTTTTCCGCCCACTGGCCTTCGAGCGGATTCGGCGCAGCGTTCTCGAGAACGTACATGCGGATGTTCCAAATCTTCTCGCTGTCGCCGGCGGCGAAGTAGACGTACCACTTGCCGTCGATGTGGTGCAGTTCCGGCGCCCAGACGTGCGCGCCCATCGGTCCGACGGCGTGCTTCGTCCAGATCACCGTTGGCGTCGCAACCGACAGCGCGCCGATCGTGCGGGCGCGGCGCAGCTCGATCCGGTCGTACGCGGGCACGGTTGCGATGAAGTAGTAGTAGCCGTCGCTGTGCAGCGTGACGTGCGGGTCGGCGCGGCGCGGGACGAGCGGATTCACGATCGTCGCCGGCACTGCCGCTTCGTGGGCGAGCAGCTTGTTCAGCACCTCATCCGGCACGGCGAAGGCCGATCCGTGCCGGGCGCCCCGGGGCATCTGCAGTTGCGAGGTAACGTCTTCCCAGGCGTCGAGATCGCGCGAACGGTAAGCGGCGTAGTGGTGGTCGCGGTAGGCGTCGAAGTAGAGGTACGTCTCGTCGCCAATCTGCAGCGCGCTCGGGCCTTCGACCCACAAGCCCGGCGCGGTCACCGGCCGATCGATCACCGTATACGGGCCGGCGGGGCGGTCTGCGACGGCGCGGCGCAAGTTCTTCATCGGCGTCGGCACTTTGCGTTCGTCCTTGAAGAACATGTGCGTGCGGCCGCGGAGGGTGAGCAGCGTGGAATCGATGCAGTTGAAGCCGGGATCAAAAAGCAGCCGCGTGGGCGTGAAGGCGATGAAATCCTTCGTCGTCGTCGCGTAGATGCGGTGGTTGCCGTCGTCCGGCTGGTCGGCGTCGGGTGACTGTCCGGGGATCGTCGACGCCCAGAAGATCAGGAACGACGCCTCTGCCGCGTCATAAACGATCTCCGGCGCCCAGCAGTTCCGCGTGCCCGGAAATGCCGCCATCACGGGCAATGCCTTCTGCGGCGACCACGCGATGAGGTCCGGCGAACTGGCGTAGCCGATCGTGGCGCTGACCCAGCTATCAGTCCACACCATGTGGAACAGCCCGTCCGTGCCGCGGGCGATGCACGGGTCGCGCATCAGCTTCGACGCGCCCACGGCCGGCGCTAGGTACGAACGCGCGTGGTTGAGCGCTTCCCACCGCAGCCCGTC
>DASVSS010000407.1:0-2974 GCA_036387945.1 Tepidisphaeraceae bacterium
CGAGCGGCGACGTGGGCTGGAAGACGATCGCGTCGCCGCCGCCGGTGGTGTTGTACACGCCGTTGACTAAGGCACCGTCACTTTTGCGGTAGAGCTTGACGGTGTTGTTGTTGAGCGTCGACGGATCGACGCCCGCGCCGACGGTCGGCAGGTTGACGTCGGCAGCGACGGCGCTGTCGCGGTTGATGCCAGTGGCGCCCGCGGCGGGGCGGGTCGCGCGCACGCTCGGGCGGTCGGCTAGGCTCGTGCCGGCGGTGATCTCGAAGCTGTCGAACGTCGCCGTGATCGGGGCGAGGGCGTTCTTCTTGCCCACCATCAGCCCGGCGCGGCTCTCGGCGGTGAAGAACGCCGCGCGCTGGGCGCTGTTGAGCGTGTACTCGCGGTTGACCTTCACGAACGACTGGCCGTTGATCGAATAGAACGCGCTCACCCGGCCGGTGGCGGCGTCACCGACGAGGCGCAGATCAAGCGTGTTGATCCCCGCGAAGCTGCCGATGTTGAAACGCGTCTGGTCGTCCGGCAGCGAGGCCAGCCCGCCGAGCTCGTCCTTGAACTGCAGGAACGTGCCCGCGTCGTGGCGCAAGGCCACGACCTTGATGAAGTTGTCCTGATCCGGCCCGAAGCTCAGGCCAGCCTGCTGGTAGGGGGCGGTGAGGTAGGTGCGGGGCGTAATCAACCGCGTCGTGATCGAAAACCCGCTTGTCGTGCCGTCGAACTGGGTTTCGAGCAGGTTCTGCAGCGCGTTGTCCGGCCCGCTGTTGCTGGCCGTGCCCGCGGCGGTGATCTTCAGCACGCCGGCGGTGGTGTCGAGGTCGATGAGCGAGGCGTCGTAGTCGCTGACATTGACGTTGTTCTGCACCCGCGTCAGGCCCGTGCCCTGGCCGTCCTTGTCGACGACCGAATCGGCCACGTCGGTGGCAAAATCAAGCCGGTACGGCAGCGAGACGACGGTCCCGGCCGCCATGAGCTGGCGCTGCTCAAGGGCCTCGAGTCGGGCGTGATCGAGCGAAACAATACGCGGCGCGGCGCTGGAGCGCGGGGCGGCAACGGGGCGGACAGGCTTAGCGGGCTTCGACACAGGCATTATACTCCTCACGTCCCGGGCGGGGCTCCCGCCACGGACAACGTGCAGTGCTTACGACCAGTTACAGGGCTTGGTTTCCCCGTTTATCCATGCCGGGCTTCGAATTTCCTGAGGGGGAACCCGACGCCTGAGGCACAAAACCCGGGTCATTTCTGTTTGCCCGGTGGGTCGGGCAGCGTTACAGTAAATGACGCCTCCCGGGCCGCGACATTGCACGCGCAACGTCGCACCCGCTTTGGTCTGCATCGGCTGGCACGGCGTCCGGATTAAGAACGACAAGACTTACGATGAACGTTGTCCTTGTGATGTTCCGAGAAAATGGCGACCGGCGGAGCTTCTCGCTCACCCGCGACGTTACGGTCATTGGCCGCCGCGAAGACGCGGATTTCCGCATCCCCCTCACCGACGTCAGTCGCAAGCACTGCCGGCTGGTGAAAGAAGGCAACTACCTTGTCGTCGAAGACTTAGGCAGCGCCAACGGCACTTATCTCAACGGCCAGCGGGTGACCGATGCCGAGCTGAACCCCGGCGACACCCTGCAGATCGGCCCGGTGCAGTTTCTCGTCCAGATCGACGGATTGCCGCACGACGAGGAGTTGCCCAGCCACAACACCATGGCCGGCCGCGCCGTGGCCTTGGGCGCCGCCGACGGGGTGGGGACGATGGCCGCGCCGTCGCTGCCGCCACAGCCGCCGCTGGAGTTATCCGACGCTCCATCGATGCCGCAGTTCCCGCCCGTGCCGATGACCACACCGGTGCACAAGCTGGCCCCGAACGCCCCCACGATTGACGAAACCCCCGAAGAGGCCGGCGAAATCCTCGACGCCGCCGACGAGCTGGAAGAAATCAGCGAAGAAGGCGAACTCGTTGAAGACCCCACGGATCTGGTCGAAGTCAACGACGACATCATCTTCGACGACACCGCCCACGACGCCGGCAACCCCGACGACGTCATCATCGACTTCGGCGACGACAAAAAAGCCTAGACGTTCGCCTCCCCGCCGAGGGCAGTTTGAATATGATCTAACATCTGGCTAACATCATTGGTGGTTGAACGGTCGGTCCGGTGTCTTACGCGGCGCTCTTTGAAATCCCGGGAATTTGACAACGAAGCGCCTTCACCGATACGGTTCGGCCCGACTATCGCCTGAATCCGGCAGAATCCGTGATAGAACGGCAAGGGAATGCCGACTGTTATTGGGAAAAGAATCATGGCACTCGAAACCGAACAAGAAACGTACGAGCGGGAATTGGAAAAGCTCGCCGCATCCATGGACGGCAAGTTCGTGCTCATCAAGGCCGATAAAGTGATCGGGGCCTATGACACTTACGGCGACGCATTGAAGGTGGGATACGATACGTTCGGACTAAAGCCGTTTCTGGTCAAGCGAATCGAAGTGGTCCCGACCGCACACTCCTTTTCGCGCGACATTGGCATATGCCGCACTTAACACTTTCGGTCGGCGACGCCGGTCCGGTCATTGATCTGTATGTGGGTGTGAGCGAACACCGCAAAACGGCTTTGACCACTGCCGGCCAACCCATTCCGCCGATGGTCCTCATTCGGGGTTTGATCGACACCGGGGCCTCAGGCGTCGTGATCGATACGACGCACCTGGAGGCACTCTCATTGACGCCCACAGGATCCACGTCATGCCATACGCCCTCCACCAGCGGGCGGCCGGTGACGATGATGACCTATGACGTCATGCTTGCCCTGCAACACCCTCGCACTCATTTCACGCTCGGCACGCACCCTATCATTGCCAGCGATCTTATTTCCCAAGGCCAAGGGATTGACGCTTTGATCGGCCGGGATTTTTTAGACCATTGCTATCTGGCCTACAACGGCTCGGCAAGATTGTTCACCCTCGCATTTTGACCAGCAAG
>DASVSS010000408.1:0-6694 GCA_036387945.1 Tepidisphaeraceae bacterium
AATGCCCCGCCCGGCGTTTGGCCGAAAAGGATCGCATGGACGCACTGGCCTTCATCAGCATCGACGCCATCAAAGCCTACATGGAAAACGGCTTCTGGGTCGGCGCGTTCGTGTCGTTCGGGCTTCTGCTCTTATGCGGCCTGGGCCTGCCGGTGCCCGAGGACGTGCCGCTGATCGTCAGCGGGGCGTTTTTGTGCACGGACGCCCGCACGTGGGCGATCGTGGGCTTTCTGAACTGGGCGGGCATCATCGGCGGGGACGTGTGCCTGTACTTCCTCGCCCGGCGGTACGGAATGAACATCACCCGCGTGCCGATCCTCGGCAAGCACATCACCGTCAGCCGGATCGACGGCGTGCAGCGGATGTTCGACAAATACGGCGTCGGCGCCGTCGCCATCGGCCGCCTATTCGCGGGCGTGCGCGCGGTGATGGTGGTCGTCGCCGGGACGATCAAGTTCAGCTTCTGGAAGTTCTTCATCGCCGACAGCCTGGCGGCGATCGTCAGCGGCGGGCTGTTCATGCTGATCGGGCATTTCGTCGGGCGCAATCTCAACGACGCGGTGCTGCACAAATACAAATACTATTTCATGGTCGGTACGCTGGCCCTGGCGGTGGCGTTCGGGCTGTACCTGTGGTGGCGGCACCGCACGCACAAGACCGTCGGTGACGTGGTGACCGCCAAAGTCGACAAGGCGGCTCCGGGAAACTGATTCGCCCGCCGCCGGCCCTTGCGCCGCCGGCATCGCGTTGATTCCCGCGCCGCCCGGCCCTACCGTTCACGCTCGGCCGATTTCATTCATACGCGGTTTCAACCAGTCGAAGGAGACTCCCATGCCCCGTCAGCCCGAAGCCCTCAAGTACCCGTCGAACGCCCTCGAACCCCACATCGACGCCCAGACGATGGAAATCCATCACGGCAAGCACTACGCCACCTACGTCACCAACTACAACAAGGCCGTCGAGCAGGCCCCCGAGCTCGAAGGCAAGCATCTGCACGAAGTGCTCGAGAACAACCTCGCCCTCGTGCCCGACGCGATCAAGCCCGTCGTCCGCAACCACGGCGGCGGGGCGAGCAACCACGAGATCTTCTGGAAGCAACTCGCGCCCGGCGGCCCGAAGCAGCCCGTCGGCAATCTCGCCAAGGCCATCGACAGCACCTTCGGCGGTTTCGACAAGTTCAAGGAAGAATTCACCAAAGCCGCCACCACGCGCTTCGGCAGCGGCTGGGCGTGGCTCGTGAAAGACGCCTCCGGCAAGCTCAGCGTCACCAGCACGGCGAACCAGGACAGCCCGTACATGGAAAACAAAACCCCCGTCGTCGCCCTCGACGTGTGGGAGCACGCCTACTACCTCAAGTACCAGAACAAGCGCCCCGACTACATCACTGCCTGGTGGAACCTCGTCAACTGGAATGACGCCGAAGAGCGGTTCAATTCCAAGAAGTAATGCCCTATGAAAGGTTTGGCGGTTTGCCGACCGTACGGAATGCGCCGGGCCCGGTAGAAGGTTCGATCCTTCGCCGGGCCCGGCGTGCTTCTGGCCGTGGATGACCGCCATTGGATGACGGCATCGACTTCGGGCGTCGGGCCACTTAGCCACCCGTCATAAAATCCCCACCGGCGCTGCGCCCGTGCGACGGTGTGATGCAAAGGACTGCCATGAAGATCGCCGCCACGCACCACGTCGCCGTTTGCACGCCGAACTTCACGAAGTTGTGCGATTTCTACGAAAACGTTCTCGGACTGCCGCGGGTGGGGCGGTTTGCGGGGAAGAACATCATCTTCGTGCAGGCCGGCGATACCGTGATCGAGATCGTCGAGCGGCTGGAGCCGATGGACGCACCGCGCCGGCAGGGGTGGGCGCACTTCGCGTTCGAGGTCGACGACATCGCCGCCGCCCATGCCGAACTCGTCGGCCTGGGCGTGGTGTTCCATATCGAACCCAAACTTTTCCCCGAGGATTCGCCGGCGGTGAAGCTGGCGTTCTTCAAAGACCCCGACGGCAACGAACTCGAACTCGTCGAGCCCCTGACGATCCGCTACCCGCAGGCGAAGTAATCGCCCGTTTCCCGTGGCGTGGGCCTCGCGCCCACGTTCGAGTGCAGCGCGAAGCATCTTCGCCGCTTCGCAGCGAACGTCGTTGGGACGCCCACGCCGCGTTGAGGGAAGAACCGCGGACGCGGCTGATTCCTGACGCCCCAACGAAGATGCCCGGGCCGGCAATGTGCCGGCCCGGGCATCTTTTTTCAACGTCCCCGCGATGTCCACAGCAGCGGACCGTGAGAGCGTCACGCCACCGTGGTTTCTCGCCTAGACCGTCGTGGTCGTCCGCGTCGTGTGGACGCTGACGCTGTCGTCGTGGTGGTTCTTGCGGGCGCCCATCACGCCGCCGATCGTTGCGGCGGCCAGGCCCAGGAGCATGGCGATGAGCGTGCCCCAGCTGCCCTTGGCGGCGGTGCTGGCGGCGCGTTCGACGTCTTCACCGCCAACGCTGTTCTGCAGATTGCGGCCGGCGTCCTGGATCGCCTGGCCGGCCTGAGCGGCGGCGGGCGGGGTCGTGCCGTTCTGGGTGGCTTCGGCGGCGGCGCCGGTCACCTGTGGGTTCGACGCCGCGGCCGAGGCCGTGGCGGTCGCCGCGTCGGTCGCCGTGCGGGCGGCGCTGCCGACTAAGCCGGCGACGAGATAAACGAGCAAGCCGATGGTCACCATCCACACCATCGCCCCCTGCAGGGCGCCTTGGCCGGTGCCGCGCAGGGCCGACGTATGGGCCGCGAGATATCCGCCGACGGCAAAAGCGATCAGGACGGAGATGCCGCCCCAGATGCCGCTGCCGAGGCCGAAGTTGCCCGGGTCGGAGTTGCGGTCGACGGTGGATGCGCCGATCGCCGCGCCGAGCACCGTCAACACTGCCAGCACCGACAACGCCGCGAACAGCCCGGCGATGATCGCCGGCCAGCGCACGCGGTCGAGCGGGCGGCGCTGGGGTTCATGGGACGCGAAGGTCGAAACGTCGGGGTCGAGCCGCGACACATGGGTTTCGGGAATTGAACTGACCATAGCTGTTACCTCGTTCTCTTTGGAGCCTGCATTGCGGGACACCACGTCCCGCGTCTGGCCAACGATAGGAGACCCCATGCCCCCCGGCCGCATCAGGAGATTTGCCGGCGGCCAGGTACGGGTGCGCTCCGGGGGCAGGTGGTGAATTTCGCCTTCGCAACATCGGCGTTAACAGGAGAGCGCCTCAGGGAATGGAGATGCGCGTGGGCTTCATGAGCCGTTTCATCCCACATCGCGCGCGGCTGCGCGGCCAAAACTTGAAGCACCCCGCCCGGCCCCGTACCTTCGCCACAGCCACGATGAACGACCTTCTGCAGAGTCAAGCCCGGATGCCGCCCGCCGAGGCGGTGCTCACGCCGGCGATGAAGCAGTACGTGCAGTTCAAGCAGCAGCACCCGGATTACGTCCTGTTTTTCCGGATGGGCGACTTTTATGAAATGTTCTGGGACGACGCCAAGCTTGCCCACCGCGTGCTGGGCGTCACGCTGACGTCGCGCAGCAAGGACGCCGCGGAGCCGGTGCCGATGGCGGGCGTGCCGTTCCACGCCGTCGAGGGGTATCTGCGCAAGATGATCGCCGCCGGCCATCGCGTGGCGATTTGCGAGCAGACCGAAGACGCCGCCGCCGCCAAGGGCGTGGTGCGGCGCGAGGTCACGCGGCTGATGACCCCCGGCACGCTGACCGACGAGCCGCTTCTCGACGGCCGGTCCGACAACTTTCTCGCTGCCGTCGCCTTCGGGATCGCCAAAGGCGATGCGTACAAAACCGCCCTTGCCTACGTCGATTTATCCACCGGCGCGCTCGTCGCCATGAGCGACCGCGAGCCGCGCGTGCTCGACGAGATCGCCCGTCTGCGGCCGGCCGAAACGCTTGTGCCCGAGCTCTCCTCCGGCCAGCCGCACCCGATCCAGAAGCAGCTCCAAACCCTCGGCCTGCAAAGCGTGACCGTCCGCCCCGGCTGGCAGTTCACCGCTCACCACGCCGCCGAGCAGGTCCGCCGCCAGTGGGGCGCGCGCAGCACGGAAGGCTTCGGCTTCGCCCCCGACGACCCGGCCAACTGCGCCGTCGCGGCGCTGCTGAGCTATCTCGAAGAAACGCAAAAAGCCTCGCTCGCCCACGTCCGCCCGCCGCGGCGCCACCTTTGCGAGGATTACCTGTGCATCGACCCGTCGACGTACCGGGCACTGGAGATCGATCGCACCGTGCGTAGCGGGGGGGCGGCGGGGTCGCTGCTGTCGGCCATCGACCGCACGCGCACGTCGATGGGCGCGCGCCTGTTGCGGCAATGGACGCGTTACCCGCTGTGCGACGTCGAGCACATCAACGCCCGCCAGAGCGCCATCGCGGCCCTGCTTGGCGCGCCGACGGAGCTTTCGGCCGTGGCCGAGGCGCTCGACCAGGTGTGCGACATCGAGCGCATCATCGCCCGCGTCACGGTCGGCCGCGCCAGCCCGCGCGACGTGGCGGCGCTGGGGCGCTGTTTGTCGCAATTGCCGGCGCTGATCGACACCCTCGCCCGCCTGCCCGATCCCGCCTTCATCGTCCCGGAACTCGCCGGCATGCGCGACTTCATCGCCGGGCAGGGCGACTACCTCACCCGCGCCATCCAGCCCGAACCGGCCTTGCACCTGCGCGAAGGCGGCTACGTCGCCGACGGATTCGACGCCGAGCTCGACCGCCTGCGCCAGGCCGGCGAAGGCGGGCAGCAGTGGCTGCTCGATTACCAAAAAGCCCTCGCCGCCCAGAGCGGAATCGCGGGCGTCAAAGTCGGCTACAACCGCGTGTTCGGCTATTACATCGAAGTCACCGAAGCTCACCGCGACCGCGTCCCCCCGGCATGGAGCCGCAAGCAGACGCTCAAAGGCGCCGAGCGATACATCACTCCCGAACTCAAGGCCCACGAGAACGAAGCCCTCGGCGCGCGCGACCGCGCGATCGCGCTGGAGCAAAAGCTGTTCGAGCAGATCCGCCAGCAACTGCTTCCCCATGTCGCGACGTTCCAGGACGTCGCCGGCGCGATCGCCAGGCTCGACGTCCTCTGCGGGCTCGCCCGCCTGGCTGCCGAGCGAAGATACTGCCGCCCGCAGGTGGTCGAAGAGCGCGTGCTCATGATCGCCGACGGACGCCACCCCGTCCTTGAGCAGCAGCTCGGGAATGCTTTTGTCAGCAACGACCTTGCGATAAGCGAGAGTGATTCGCTCTCGCTGATCACCGGCCCCAACATGGCCGGCAAAAGCACTTATATCCGGCAAATCGCGCTCATCACGCTGCTGGCGCAGATCGGCAGCTACGTCCCGGCCAAGAGCGCCACGATCGGCCTGGCCGACCGCATGTTCGCGCGCATCGGCGCCAGCGACGAGCTGCACACCGGCCAGAGCACGTTCATGGTCGAGATGACCGAGACGGCCAACATCCTCAACAACGCCACGGATAAAAGCCTGGTCATCCTCGACGAGATCGGCCGCGGCACGAGCACGCTCGACGGCTTGAGCCTCGCGTGGGCGATCAGCGAGCAGATCGCCCTGTCGCTGCACTGCCGCACGCTCTTCGCCACGCATTACCACGAGCTGACCGATTTGGCCGAGCGCCACGCGGGCGTGCGGAACTTAAGCGTGAGCGTGCGCGAGTGGGACGACCAGGTCGTCTTCCTGCACCGCATCGTCGAAGGGCGCACCGATCGCAGCTACGGCATTCACGTCGCCCGCCTTGCCGGCGTGCCCAAGCCCGTGCTCGACCGCGCCAAGCAACTGCTCGGCCAACTCGCCGTCCATCACGCCGAGCAGGCGAAGGCGGTCAAAAACATCCGCCCGCGCGATTCGTGGCAGATGTCCCTCTTCAGTGACACCTCGACCGAGCTCGCCAACGCGCTTAAGGCCGTTCAAATCGACGAACTGACGCCCCTGGCGGCAATGGACCTGCTGCGCCAATGGAAAGAAAAGTTCGGCTGACGGCCGCTCCCGACCCAGCGGATCACGCCGACCGACACCATCCTCCCCCGCGTTCAGGGGAGGACTTCATCGATCGCCCCGGGCCAGCATCGGTAGGGATCGGGAGCCCTGCGAGGAAGCGCCCCGCCGGCATGGTAGAATGCCCGCATGCTCCGCCGGCCGTGCAGCACGATTACCGTTCTCCTGCTCACGACGTGTGCCGTCGCCGCGCCCCTCGATGCCGACGCGATCGAAACCCTTGCCGCCAAAGGCGAATGGCCGGCGGTGCTGCGGGAAACGTCGCGGGCCATCGGATTGCGCGGCAAAGCCGCCGCCGGGTACGACCGCTCGCGGATGTGGGAGTTGCGCGGCGAAGCGCAGCTGCGCACGAACCAGTTCAAGCCCGCCGCCGAGTCGTTCAAGAACGCCGCCGCCGAGCCGGGCGTGCCGCAGGCCCGGGCGGATGCCTGCCTGGCGGCGGCGCGGCTGATGCCGCGCACCGAAGCGCGCGGGTACGACCCGCCGCTGCTGCGCGGGCAGACCGAGACGCCGCTGATCGAAGTGCTGACCGACGCCGGCCGCCGGCGGGCGGCGGCGGCGTTTCTGGACGACGCGCTAAGCGAAATCGACGCGAAGCTCGACAAAGCCAAGAGCGTCCGCCTCGTCCGCGTCGCGGCTTCATGCGTCGAGGACAACACCGCCCTCCGGCCG
>DASVSS010000409.1:0-5575 GCA_036387945.1 Tepidisphaeraceae bacterium
AGCCTCACCGCTTCGCGGCGAACGTGGGCGAGACGCCCACGCCACGGGGCGCATGCGCCAAGTCATAGCCGTCTTGCGCTCAAAAGCGACTTGCCCTACAGATCGGAATCCTCGACAGCGCAAAGAAAGCGGCGTGTGCACAAGGCACACGCCGCTTTCAATTGGCAGGATAGAAGACCGAGCGATGCTGCCGGCCTTCATCACGCACTCAGGCCACAAACTCAGGCCATGCGTGCTTAAGCCGTGCGACGCCGACGCATCGCGACGAGACCGCCAAGGCCGAGCAGGGCCATGGACGTGGGCTCGGGGACGTCAACGATGCGGAGGTTGTCGAGCGTGCCGATGCCCGACGTGCCGCGCTGATCGGTGTAGAAGCCGATCGCGTTGCCGATGCCCGCGAGATTGCCGTTGGGCACGGTGAACGAGCCGACGACGGTGTCGCCGTTGGCATTGCTGTAGCCGAGGGCGAAGACGTCGACCGCGGTGCGGGTGATGAACAGGCCCGTGATCTGCGGGCTGATCGGCTGGCCGGCGATGTTGCCGGCCTGCAGGGCGTTGGCGGTCGCAATCGGGGTCGGGTTAGCGCCTGAACCGATGAACTGCGTCGCGGTGGCGCGGAACGCGGAGAAGAAGAATCCGCCAGCAGCATCACGGGTGTCCAAGTCGGCGGCCGATGACGCGATTTGCGCCGTCGTCGCTGCCACGGCGACGCCGAAGTCTTGGCTTTGCGAGCCAGCCGGAATAGTGGCGTCAACCCGAAGTTGCTGATTGATCCCAAGAGAGAAATCGGAGCGCAGGAACAACGTCTGCTCCACGGCCGTCTCTGTTGACGTTGCCGCAAGGCCACCGCTGGCGTTGGTAAACGCAACCCCGCGGGTCGTGTTGGCATCGTTCACTGTGGTCTGAACATACGGCGCAAGCGTGCCGGAAAAATCATCGACCAGGATCGTCGCCGCCGAGGCGGTCGAACCGACAAACGCCGTCGCCATTGCAATCGCCGCAAACTTCAAAACGCTTTTCATCTCTCGCTCCTCGACATAGGACAAGTCTTCTCAAGCTAACCCGCTTCCGCCCGGCTGGCACACGCCGCACCGTAGACATAAACGAAGGGATTTCTGCTCCGAACCAGACATGGCAAGACGGCTTGGCCGCCTGTGCCGGGGGAATGTACACCAAAACCGAAACAGGCACCAGAAAAATGTAATTCTCGTAAAAGAAAATTTATCAACGCTCCGGGATGGGATCGCTTTGGGTCCCCATGGCGATCATCGAATACCCCAAAAAACACCGATTTATTGCGAAAAATGGGTGCCCGCGCCGGCTTTCCAGCGCTCGGGGCAATCGTCAGGCAGTCAATGTAATTTACATAAATTGTCGTACAGCCGGCCGGAAGGATTCAAAGAATGCGTCCATCGGCCGGCAATGACGGCCCCGTCGGCAACCGTCTCGGGGTCAACGCGTGTTATGCACTTTTAGAGCCGATGTGCGGTACTTCGCTGCGCTGGGTGCCACGGTCTGGTACTCCAAGCCGTGGTGCCTGTTCTCCCGAGATTGCCAGGCAATGGCAGACGCGCGAGATAGCGGGATTGCTCGCCATACATTCGTCTTGCCGGTTCAGCGCGACTCCATGTGACGTGCAGGGCAGTCAATGCGTCGGAGGCGAAATGCGCAGCGCGCAGCGCCTTGGGGCGAAAAGTAAGAAAAGTTGGCCCGGCAGGGCCGTGGGATTGGCGGCGCGCTGCGCAACGGCGACGTCGTTTGCGCAGCGCGAGGGTGTTTATGGATGGACGCATTCTGCGCGAAAGTTCGGTCGCGGGCGACGGCGGGGATCGTCGCAGCGTGGCGGCGGAACCGCGCGGCGGACTGGGCGGTTTGGCGTGCGGCCGGGGCGGTTTGGTTCGCAGGGGCGGGCTTGGCCGGCACTGGGGTTGCGCGGTTTTGTGGTTTTGGAAATGGCAGGAACGAGAAACGGCGTAAGTCGTTTGGTTTTCGGTTCGCGCGGGCGCAGGGAGCGAGTCAGGGGCGGGGCCGGTCAAGAGCGGGCGTCGATCGGGGCGTATTGCCCGCCGGTAGGGCCGGTGTAGATCTGTCGGGGGCGGTAGATTTTGCCCTTCTGGTCGCGGACTTCCTTCCACTGCGCGATCCAGCCGGGCATGCGGCCGACCGCGAACATGACCGTGAACATCTCCGTCGGGATGCCGATGGCGCGCATGATGATGCCGCTGTAGAAATCGACGTTGGGGTACAGCTTGCGGCTGACGAAATAATCGTCCTTGAGCGCGACCGCTTCGAGGCGGCGGGCGATGTTCAGGAGCGGGTCGTTAACGTTCAACGCGCCCAGCACTTCTTCGGCGCTGGCCTTGAGGATTTTGGCGCGCGGGTCGTAGTTGCGGTAGATCGGGTGGCCGAAGCCGAAGAGGCGGTATTTCTTGGCCTTCACGCCGGCGAGGAAGTCGTCGGGGTCGATGCCGTCGGAATGAATCTGCTCGAGCTGGTTCATGATCTCGACGTTGGCCCCGCCGTGCAGCGGGCCCCAGAGCGCGCATACCGCGGCGGCGCAGCTGGCGAAGAGATTCGCGTGGCTGGAGCCGACCATGCGGCAGGTGCTGGCCGAGCAGTTCTGCTCGTGGTCGGCGTGGAGCAGGAAGATCAGGTCAAGAGCCCGGGCGACTTCGGGCCGGGTGGTCTGGCCGAACATCATCTGCAAAAATTTGGCGGTGTAATATTGCGGCTTGGGCACGCCGGGGATGTCGGCGGGCTCGAGGGCTTCCTGACCGATGCTGTGGCGGTAAATGGCCGCGGCCAGGGTGCGGACCTTGGCGATGAGCATCGCGCTCGTGCGATCGAAGTGCGGCTCGTAGGCGACATCGAGCACTTCGGGGTGATAGCCGCAAAGGGCGTTGATGCACGCCGACAGCATCGCCATCGGGCTGGCGTCCTGCGGGAAGCCTTTGAGCACATTCAGCAGCCGCGGGCCGACGGCGGTGTGCTCGGCGACGCGGGCGAGGAACGCGGTCTGCTCGGCCCCGGTGGGCAATTTGCCGTTGATGAGCAATTGCGCGGTTTCGAGGAACGACGATTCTTCGGCGAGGTCTTCGATCGGGTAGCCGCGGTAGCGCAGGACGCCGGCCTCGGCGTCGATGAAGGTGATGTCGCTCGTGCAGCTGCCGGTGTTGCGGTATCCGGGATCGAGGGTGATGTACCCGGTGACGTCGCGGAGCTTGGTGACGTCGATGGCGCGTTCGCCCTCACTGCCGACGACGACGGGGTATTCCAAGGCTTTGCCGTCGATGGTGGCGGTGATTTTGTCGGACATCGATTGGGGCGGGGTGGCGGCGGCCATGGAGTGCCTCGGGTCGCGGGGATGGAAACAACCACGGCCGCCCACGCCTACGAGAGCCGTTTCAATCAGCGTAACCGCGGCAACGGGGCGACTATATCGGTGCCGGGGGCGCGGGTCAATTTGGGGACGGGCATGGCAGGCGCCGGGCTGAAAACGGTGAAAGGCCACCGCCGCCGCGGCGGGGCGTTAAACTCCGCCGCCATGAATGCGGTCCGCTACCTAGCCCTGGGCGTCGGCCTGTTTGTCGTGAAGTTCGGGATCGATTTTGGCGTCGCCCGGGCGTTCGGGCGGACGTGGTCGATTTACAACTACTTGCTGCCGACAGACATCTCGGCGTTTCGTTTGTTCCAGACGCCGGACTCCCCGGACGCGCTGTTTTTTCTCGTGCTGCTCGCCGTCGCCGTGCCGTTCGTGGCGGTGGGGACGTGGGCGACGTACGGGCGGCTTGCCGACGCGGGGGCGCCGCGCGGGTGGGTGCTGTTGTTCTTTGTGCCGGTGTTGAACTTGTTCCTATTCCTGATCCTGTCGATGCTGCCGACCCGGCGGCCGGCACTGCCGGCCGAGCCGGTGGTCGGCCGACGGCCGGTGCTGCCGATCGAGCCGGTGATGAAGGCGGACGCGGAGACGGCCGGCCCGCAGCCGCCCGATGCGCCGCGTCCGGTGCTCGAACTCGGCCGGGCCCCGTCGGTCTACGCGCAGCGCATGCCCGAAGGCAACGGCTGGTCGGCGATGGTTGCAGCGCTGATGACCGCGCCGCTGGCGCCGGTGGTCACGTTCTTCGGGGTCGCGGTGTTGAAGGATTACGGCTGGGGATTGTTCGTCGGCATGCCGTTCGTCGTGGGATTTTTTGCCGCGACCGTCAACGGATTACGCGCCCCGCGGCCCGTGGGCAGCTCGATCGCCGCCGCCCTGCTGGCGACGGTTTTTGGCATGACGGCGACGTTCCTCTTCGCACTCGAAGGATTTATTTGCCTTCTTTTTCTCCTGCCGCTGGCCGTGCCCGTGGCGCTGACGGGCGGCCTGGTGGGGCACTGCGTGCAGGCGAATCTGATGGCGCGGCCGTTGTGGTGGCGGTCGACGGCGTTGCTGGCGCTCTTGCCGCTGGTCATGGGCGCCGAATCCCGGTTCAGCCGGCCGGCGACGGTCTTTGCGGTCAGCACGGTCGTGGAGATCGACGCCCCGCCGCAGCGGGTGTGGCCGCACGTGATCGCCTTCGGCGAGATCGCGCCGCCGGACGACTGGTTTTTTCACGCCGGCGCGGCCTACCCGATCCGTGCCCGCATCGATGGCACGGGCGTCGGGGCGGTGCGGTATTGCGAGTTCAGCACCGGGCCGTTCGTCGAGCCGATCACCGTCTGGGACGCCCCGCGGCGGCTCGCGTTTGCCGTCACCCACAACCCGCCGCCGCTGCGCGAGTGGAGCCCTTATGACATCCACCCGCCGCACCTGGAGGATTTTCTGCGCTCGCACCGCGGGCAGTTCGAGCTGATCGCATTGCCCGGCGGCCGGACGCGCCTCGTCGGCACGACCTGGTACGAGCACGGCATGGGCCCCGAGGCGTATTGGCGGCTGTGGACGGACTGGGTGATCCACAAGATCCACCGGCGCGTGCTCGAACACGTCCGGGCCGAAGTCATGGCCGGGGTCGCGTCGGGTCCGAAGTAAGCGACGTGGTTTTTTCACCCGCCCGGCGGGCGTACGAATGCCCACCACACGTTCTCGCGCTCGGGCGCCTTGATCAGCAGCCGCCAGCCGGGCGGGGGGGCGGGGTCTTGGCCGGCGGTGATGGCGCGCTTGTTCTGGCGGGTGATCCAGACTTGGGGGCGGTCGGACGGGGGGAGCGTAGACGGATCGCGCTGGGGGATGATGCGGTTGAGGTAGATCGCGGTCTCCTCGTCGATGCGTTTGTTCTCGGTGTAGTCGTAGACCTCGGCGTCGGGCACTTCGCGCAGGATCGCGTCGGCGATCAATTTGAGCTGGCTGCGGCCGCTCGTGCCCTGGGCATAGCCGTGCTGGAGGAGGGCTTGGAGGACCAGGACGGAGGCGAACGTGACGGCGACCACGGCGTGGGGACGGCTTCGTCGGAGCAAGATGCCGGCGCCGATGAGCAGGGCCAAGCCGCAAGCGGCGGGGACGGCGACGGCGGGGGGGAACCAGGGTTGGCCTTCGACGGAGCGCATTTCTTTAAGGAACATGCCGGCCAGCGGGAAGGCGATCGCGACCGCGGCGAGG
>DASVSS010000410.1:0-4143 GCA_036387945.1 Tepidisphaeraceae bacterium
GGGCGGCCCGCGGCGGAGAACGACGGCTGGGGCTGGCTCGACGCCGCCCACCCCGACGACCGCGAGCCGCTCGCCCACGCCTTCCGCCACATGATGGCCACGCGCACCAACGTCGGGCTCGACACGCGCCTGCGCCGCGCCGACGGAGAGTACCGCCCGACGCATGTGCGCGCCGCCCCGGTGACCGATTCCGCGGGCGTCGTGCGCGAATGGGTCGGCGTCGGCACCGACGTGACCGAGCGCCGCTCCGCCGAGCAGGCGTTCCGCGACGCCGAGCGCCGCGTGCGGCGCGTGCTCAACAGCCTGTTCGCGTTCGTCAGCGTCGCCTCGCCGGACGGCACGCTCGTGGAGATCAACTCGCCCCCACTGAGGGCCGCCGGAATTCAGTCGCACGAGGCGCTGGGCAAGAAGCTGTGGGACTGCTTCTGGTGGAGCCACTCGCGCAAGACCCAGGACCAGATCCGCCAGGCCATCGAACGCGCCGCGGCCGGCGAGCCGTCGCGGTACGACGCCGAAGTCCGCATCGCCGGCGGCGGGTTGCTGTGGGTCGACACGATGGTCGTGCCCATGTACGACGAGCAGGGCGCGATCGTCAGCTGCATCGCCTCGGCGGTGAACGTCAGCGACCGCAAGCGCGTCGAGCAGGCCTTGCTGGCGAGCGAGGCGCGGTTGAAGGAATTTAACGCCACGCTCGAGCAGCGCGTGCGCGAGCGGTCTGCCGAAGCGCAGCAGCGGGCCGACCAGCTGCGCGCCCTGACGCTGGAGCTGACCGATTCCGAATCCCGCGAGCGCCGCCGGCTGGCCCAGATCCTGCACGACGAGTTCCAGCAACTCGTCAGCGCCGCCAAGCTCAAGGCCGGCATGGTGCGCGGCAAGCTCAAGGACGCTGGACAGATCACGATGGTCCAGCAGCTCGAAGAGTTGCTCGACCAGGCGATCAGCGCCTCGCGCTCGCTTGTCACCGAACTCTCACCGCCCCTGCTGCACGACGCGGGGCTTTGCCCCGCACTGGAATGGCTGGTGCGCCGCGTCCACCGCGATCACGGACTGACGGTGCACCTGACTCTCGGCGAGAACGCCGAGCCCGCGGCCGAGCAGATTCGCACGATCTTCTTCGAGTGTGCCCGCGAACTGCTCTTCAACGTCCACAAGCACGCGGGCACGAGCGACGCATGGCTGCACCTGTCGCAGGAAGAAGGACTGCTGAAATTGAGTGTGACCGACCGCGGCCGCGGGTTCGACAGCACAACGCTCTACAGCCCCAAGCTCGACGGCAGCTTCGGGCTCTTCAGCCTGCGTGAGCGGGTGACGATGATCGGCGGACTGGTGAAAGTCGCCAGCACGCCCGGCGAAGGCACGTCGATCGAGCTGCTGCTTCCCACCGCCGCCGCCGAAGACCCAAGCGGCGACGGCGCGTGGGTCACCGCCGCCGGCCCGCCGCCGGAAGCGGGGGCGGGGCTGGCCAAGACGCGCGTCGTCGTTGCCGACGATCACCGGTTGTTCCGCGAAGGATTGATCGCGCTGCTGTCGCAGGAGCCGTATCTCGAAGTCGTCGGCGAAGCCCCGGACGGCGAAGTGGCCGTCGATCTGGCGCGGTCGCTGCAGCCGGACGTGCTGATCGTCGACGTCAGCATGCCGGGGCTGAACGGGCTTCAAGTCACCTCAGCCGTGCGCCGCGACGTGCCGCGCACGCGCGTGATCGGCTTGTCGATGCACGAGCGCGAAGACATGGCCAACGCCCTGCGCGAGGCCGGCGCGGCGGCGTATTTCACCAAGAGCGGCCCGACCGAAGCGCTCATCGCCACGCTCCGGAGTTTCGCCAGCGAACCGGTCGAAGCGTCCGCGAACTAGAGCGTGTTCACCTCTCATGTGCCGGCCTCTGGCCTCCTTGCCCGGTATCCCGGGAGAGGGTTAGGGGAGAGGGCTTGGGCGCTGGCGCGCTTGAAGATGTTCGAAGCCCGCCTCCCTAACCTCCCCCGCGAGTACGCGGGAGAGGGGACCGAACACCGCGTCGCAAACGAAATGCCTTGGCCGTCGACGCGGTCGTCCGAACACCGCAACGCCGGCGAGCGGCACGCGCCACCCGCAGTCCGGTCTGATTTGGCCCGGCCCCGCGACGCCGATACGCTCCGGCGAATGCGATTACCCCCGCTCGATGCCGACGCCTGCGCAGAGCTGCATGCGTACCAGTTCGCCCATCACCCGTGGGCGGCGCGCTGGATCGGCCCCCCGGCGGCGGGGGGGACAGACGCGCCGGCGGTGTGGGTGTTTCGCAATCGCTTCGACCTGCCGGCGGCGCAGACGATCCGGCTGCACGTCAGCGCCGACCAGCGATACGTCCTGGCGCTCGACGGCCGGCGTATCGGGCGCGGCCCGGAGCGCGGCGACCTGCGGCACTGGATGTACGAAAGCTACGCTCTCGATCTCGCCGCCGGCGCGCACGTGCTGACGGCGCTGGTGACCTGGCACGACCCCGCCGGCCCCACGCCGCCGCCGCTGGCGCAGGTCACGCACCGGCCGGGGTTGATGGTCTTCTGCGAGGAATTGCCGGCGCTGGCGACCTCTGCCGACGGCTGGCAGGTTAAGCCGCTGCCCGCCTATCGGTTCGTCCGGGCACAGCCGACGAACGCGTTCTACGCCGTGGGATCGCGCGTCGATCTCGACGCCACGGTACACGACTGGGACGCCGCCGACGGCAACGGCGACGACTGGCAACTGCCGGCGGTGCTAATGCCGATCTCCTTCGAGGCCAGCGTGCACGAGTCGCAGCCGCAGTGGGTCATGCGTCCCGCGATGCTGCCGGCCATGCGTGACGAGCCGCACACGGCGCTAATCGTCCGGCACGTCGACGCACCGCCCTCTGCGGATACCGACGCCACGCCGCTACGCGCCGCGGCCTATCTTGCCGACGAAGCGGCGGGGTGGACGACAATGCTGCACGGCGGCGGGCCCGTCACCGTCCCGCCGCACACGCGGCGTCGGGTACTGATCGATCTGACGCGCTACGCGTGCGCGTACACGCAGCTCCGCGTTGACGGCGGCCGCGCCGCGAGCGTTCGCTTGCGCTGGGAAGAAGCGTTGCGCGTCTACGACCCCGCGACCGATCCGTCGCTGCGCGACGCCCGCCGCAAGGACGACCGCGACGACATCGAAGGCAAGCACTTCATCGGCTACGGCGACACCCTTCACTGCGACGGCGCCGCCCGTGCTTTCGAGCCCTTGTGGTGGGGCGCAGGCCGTTACCTCGAACTGCTCGTCGTCACTGCCGAGGAGGCCCTGTCCGTGGCGGGGCTGGAGGTGCACGTCACGGGCTATCCGTATGATTATGTCGGCACGTTCAGCGCCAGCGACGGGCGGCTGGAAAAAGTCGTTCGCCTGGGCCTGCACACGTTGAGCATGTGCAGCCACGAGACGAGCATGGACTGCCCGCACTACGAACAACTCAACTACGCCGGCGACACGCGCCTGCAATCGCTCGTGGCCTTGACCACGACGGCCGACGACCGGCTCGTGCGCAAGAACATGAAGCTCTTTGACTGGTCGCAGGCCGGCGGGGCATGGCCGAGCTCGCGCTACCCGACTGGCGCGCTACAGACGATCCCGCCGTTCGGGTTGTTGTGGGCCGCGAGCGTGCATGACTACGCGATGTACCGCAGCGACGATGCATTCGTCCGAAGCCTGATGCCCGGCGTGCGCGCCACGCTCGACCGATGGCGATACCAGATCGACCGCGACGGCCTCGTGCGCACGCCGCGGGGGTGGAACTTCGTCGACTGGGTGAAGCAGTGGAGGAACGGCGTGCCGACGCCGCGGTACGACACGCCCTGCGGCGTGCTGCAATGGCACTTGTGCTACGCCCTCACGCTCGCCGCGCGGTTGGAAGAGACGCTGAACGAGCCGCTGCTTGCCCAGCGCAACCGCAACACCGCCGCGATGCTCGCCGCCAGCGGCGAGCGGGCATTCTACGACCCGGCCCGCCGGCTGCTTGCCGACGACGTGGCCCGCACGCAGTTCAGCGAGCACGCACAAGTGCTGGCACTGCTGGGCGGCGAATGCTCGGCGTCGCTGCGCGCGGGTTTGGTTTCGGCGATCAGCGCGCCGACCGGGGATCTCGCGCCCACGTCGATCTACTTCAGCCACTAC
>DASVSS010000411.1:0-5196 GCA_036387945.1 Tepidisphaeraceae bacterium
CTGGTTCCTCCCCTGCGGGGGAGGTTAGGTGGGGGCGGGCGGGTGCCTCATCGCAATGAAGCGTGTTAACGCTCACGCTCTCTCCCTACCCTCTTCCGGCGTACCGGGCGAGGGATTTGGTCCTTTGGCATCAGCGAGCCGCTATTGGCAGGTTGTTGGCCGCCCCCACCTAGCCTCCCCCGGAGGGGGAGGAACCGGAGGCGTTCTCGCGGGTTGACGTGTCATGACGGCCGGCGCGTTAGATCATTCCCCAGTCTGCGGGCCGGCCTCGGACTTGACGATCGTGTGATGGAGGATCTCCAACCGTGAGCCGACGGTCTTCATGCTCGCGGGCCGCTTGGCGGCGTTCGTGCGGACGCATTCCATGACGAAGCTCGAAAGATTCTCCGGCACGGCCGGGTTGATTTTCGACGGGGTCTCGAGCTGGCTGTCGACGAGGAAACTGTTCTCGCCCTTTTTGAGCGTGAACAACGTCGGCATCTTCCGGCCGCAAAGGGCCCAGTACATCGAGGCGCCGAAGTTGTACACGTCGGTCTGCGGCGAGACGGGCTTGCACTTGACCTGTTCGGGGGCGATGTAATCCGGCGTGCCCTGGATGCGCGCCTTCGTGGTGCCGATCGGGCAGGCCTGCCCGAGGTCGATCACGCGGACGCTGCCGGTGTCGGAGGCGAGGATGTTGGCGGGCTTGAGATCGCAGTGGACGAAATTCGACTCGTGCATCGCCTGCAGGGCGCGGGCGGTTTTGACGAAGATTGCCAGCAGGTCGCTCGTGCGGCGCGGCAGGCGGACGTCCAGCGGCACGCCGTCAACGAGTTCCATCACCAGGGCCGCTTCGGTCACGCGCAGCATCATCGATCGCTGGACGTGGTAATCGATTACGCCACGAAGATTCCCGTGGCGGACCTGGCGGCTGACGGTGTACTCGTTCTCGAGCTGCTCGACGAAGCGAATGGCCTTGTCGTCGGAGCGGACGACGTGCTTGAGCGCGTACACCTGTTTCGTCGACGGCTGGCTGACGGCGTAAATCCGGCTGCCCGCGCCGTTGCCGAGGTGCTGCAGCACTTCGTACCCGAAGAGCGTCCTCGGCATGGCGGGTTGCGACAACGAATCCGACGAACTATGCGACATCGTGTTCCCGAGCCGACCCGAACCGTCACCGACGCGACTGACTGTTATACACCGACTCTGGCGAAATATTGTCAACGCCGTGCCGGCGGCGGCCCGAACCACGCTGCGGCGTCGGCGGTGTCGAGCTTGGCGATGGGACGCCGGTGGGTTTACGGAGCTGCCGGGGGCGTTACCGGGGGCGTCGCCGCGGCGCCGGCGGGCTTGGCAGCGGGCCCCTCAAACGGGGAGCCGGCCTTGCGCATGACGGCCGAGCCCTTGCCCGGCGTCCATGGGGCGGCCTTGCCGGTAATCGGCAGGCGCGCCAGGAGCTTGATCTGCAGAAATCCCGCATCGGACTTGAACGTCCCGTTCGGGGCGACGCGGTCGAGGGTCGTTTTGTCGATGGCGTAGACGAGATCGGCGCTGTTGTTGTCGCCTTTGAGCGGAATCGTGATGAGGTCGTCGAGCCGTGCCAACCCGATCTGGCTGTCGGCGGCGAGCGAGCCGATGGGATAGTAGGTGCGGTTGCCGAGCATCAGCCGAGACGAACCGGGCGTCAGGCGGACGTAGCCGTCAGGATCGGTCGCGGTGCTGTCGAACTTCAGACGCAGCGCGATCAGGATTTCATCGGCCTTGGGCTGATACGTCACAGCTTTCTCGCCTTGGCGGATCCTGGTGATCTCGGTGTCGGCCATCTTCATGGTCGGAACGATGAACACGCCCTGCAGGGTGGCCGGCGGCGTGCCGGCGCCGGTGGCGATGCGGGTGGAACCGGTTTCGGCGCCGAGGCGGTTGGCGAACAGTTCGGTGAGCAGGTCGGGATGCACGGCCGATAACGAGAGCGCGCCGGGGAACGCGCCGTCACTGGCCATCCGGGCGACGGCGGTGACGAAGCCGTCACTGGGGACGAGCAGGGCTCCGGCCTTATCGCCACTGAGGGTGTTTTCTTTGAGCTCGTTGGAAATCTTCGTGTCCACGTCGGATCGGCCGCCCGTGGCCGCGCCCGGCAGGATGACCGGCCGCTCGTCAATCACATGGCGGCCAAACCCGCCGATCGTGGGGCCGAACGGGAGCATCTGTGCCCCGGTCGCCAGCACGCCGCTGCCGAACAGTCCCGCGACCAAGCCCAACACCGCCGCGCCGGCCTTATCGCCCACCGCCGGCAAGCGCAGGTTGCCCGGGGCGACGGAGTCGAACAGGATGCGCAGCACCAGGTACGACACCGCGAACAACGCAATGAAGATCATCCCCGGCGCGTGATTGATGACCTTGCCCCCCGCCGGGACGAATCCGAAGACCTGCTCGTAGTAGCCGAAGGCGATCAGCGTCGCGAGCAAAGCGCAGAACACGCTGATGAGCGACGTGAACGCCCCCTGGACGTAGTGAAAGTAAGCGACCCCGAGCAGGGCGATCAGGATGAAAATGTTGAAGATCATGGCTGGAGTCCGTGATTAGGCGGATGACCGGGATTACTTGGCGGTCGACGTCGAAGCCTGGTTGCGCAGCACGCGGAGAACTTCCTCTACGCTCGTGTCGCCGAGCTCGACCCGGGCCAGCGCCGTCTCCTGCAGGTAGCGCTGCTTCTGCTTGCGGAACAGCGTCTTAAGCTGATTGGTGTTTCCGCCGGCGGTGACGACTTTGCGCACTTCGTCGTCGATCTTGAAAAGCTCGAACACGCCCGTGCGCCCCTTGTACGCCAGGCCATGGCAGAAGGGGCAGATGACCTCGTTGCCCTTTGGGTCGCGCATCGGCTCTTTGCGCGCCTGGTACAGCTTGCTCACCCGGTCGGGCGACATGTTCATCTTCTTAAGGCTGTCGGGATCGGGCGTGTAGCCCACCTTGCACGCCGGGCAGAGCACGCGCACGAGGCGCTCGGCGACGATCATCTTCAGCGACTTCATCGCCAGTCCGTCGTCGCCGACGAGCTTGCGCCACTGGGCGAGGGCGTCGAAGGTGTTCGCCTGCCGCATGGCGATGTACGCGCGTTTGCCTTCGGCGGCGTACTTGGCGAGATCGATCGCCGAGCGCGGGTCGTCGCAGCGGTCGAGGAAGACCACGTCCGGCTGCTGCGAGATCATCCACTCGATCTGCTTGCTCTCGTCGGCGGCGGGGGCGTTGTTGGCCAGGCTGTTCTGGCTGATGCTCTCGAGCTCGATTTGCGGCTCGCGCTCGAGCGTCTGGATGTGGCTTAGGAATGCGTCATGCCGGCGCAGCAGGGCATAAGCGAGGTTCGTCTGCCCCTGCTGATCGGGGGCCGTCAGCAGCACGACGCCGCTGGGGTCGCCGGTGATGGCCTTGGTGACGGAGTCGAGCTGGTCAGGCAGGAAGCCGAGATTGTCGACGTTGAAGTCGAACTGTTTTTTGAAGTCGATCGTCAGCCGCAGCAGCTCGCCGGCGGTGGAGCCGGCGGTGTATGCGTCGACGTCGTGCTTGGCCTTGTCGCCGCCGATCTTGAACTTGCCTTTCTGCGGCTTGCGGCGGTCGGCGACGTCGAGGCCGGCGAGGTCTTTGACGTACTCGACGGCGGCAGTGGCCTGGTCCTTCGGGATGCTCTTGCCTTCGAGCGTTACGCCGTCGACGACGTACCGCTGAACGCTGCCGCCTTCGTTGGGCCGCAAATCGATCCGCTGGGCGCCAAGCCGGAACGGCCCGCGGAGCAGCGACTGCACCGCGTCGAAGGCAGGGCGCGTCGGGTCGTCGTCGGCGGGCGTGGCGATGGGCTTGCCGGATTTGTCGATAAGCACGACGTTGCCTTCGTCGGCGGTGATGGCCTTGTCCTTCTTCTCGCGCCCGAAGCTGCGAAGCCACTCGGCGAATTCGACCTTAAGGTCGGCGACGCCGACGGTCTTGTTCCGCCAGCCGAGATAGATGCCCGCCTCGGCGAGCATGATGAGAATGAACACGCCCAGCGCGCCAAAGAAGTTCGGCACGAGCACGAGCATCGCACAGGCGATGGCGAAGCCCGCCATGTTGATGGCGTTGATCGTCTCCCGCGGCAGGCGGGCGTTGACGGCGTCTTTGTCCGCCCAGGTCATCAGCCGCAGCCAGGGCATGGCCAGGACGATGACCGGCAACAGCAGAAATCCATTGATGAATGAGCCGTATTCAGCGGCCGCCAGCAGCGGTGACACCATCGAACTATCCTCGCAATCGCGCTTCGTCCCCGCCGGGATGGCGGGCCTGCGAGTGTAGCATCTTGCCGCCCCGTGCCTAGCGGCGTCGCCAGCGGGGCGACAGGCGTGTATGGTTCGGGGCCATGTTCGGCTTCGGCAAAAAGCCACGCGACAAGGCCCCGGGAGACGGCCCCGCCGGGCCGGCGGTGTCGACAAAGCTGTGCACCGGCTCATTCAACGGCAAGTACCCGCACGTGGGGCTCTACGACTGCCGCGACCGCAAAGTCTGGGTCGCCAAGCCGCTCGGCGGGCAGGCGATCCGCACGAGCCACGCCCGGCTCATCACCGGCAGCGAAAACGCCGTCAGCACCGCGTGGAAGGACCGATTCCTCTGCTTCTGGTTTTACACCCCCGACACCGGCAGCGGATTCGTCCTGGGCTACCCGATCGACTGGGCCGAGGCCCACCTGCTCGTGCGGATCGACCCGCACTGGGATTACGACCGCCAGCGCCTCCTGCCGCCCGAACTCACCGACCAGGTCGACGCCAACATCGAGCGGCAGACGAAACACGCGCTGCGGATCATGGAGTTCTTCGCGGCGTCGAAGCTCGCGTACCCGTTCTCGATTCATCTGGTCGGGCAGCGCGCGACGGAGTCGCAGTTCTATTTCAAGCGGGTCGAGCCCTTGAAGTCGAGCCCTTGAAGTGATGTTGTGCCGCGCCGCGCGGCGCGGCAATCGACACCCGCCACGGCGTCTCTATACTGCGCAGTCCATACGAAATCCTTTAGACCCGCGCCAGCCGCAGGAATCGAAACATGCCCACAGTCGCCCCGATGAACATCAAAACCTTCCAGGTCTTCCCCGACGTTCCGGCCCCGCTCGAGCCGCTGCTGGAAATCGCCAAGAACATCTGGTGGGTGTGGCAGCCCGACGCTGCGGAGCTGTTTCGCCGGATCGACCGCGGGCTGTGGACG
>DASVSS010000412.1:0-4622 GCA_036387945.1 Tepidisphaeraceae bacterium
GGGCGCGGAATTGCCTACCGCTTTCGTCTTCGACACGCGTCTGCCCCTGCCGCGTGACGTGCGCCACGCGCTGCAGGCGATCGGGTACATCGACCCGCCGTCGCACGTGTGGCTGATCGAGCGGTCGCTGGAGAATGCCCGGGCGGACGCCGAGGGCGTCGTCGTCCGCTACGCCGGCGATCCGACCGAGCACCGCATCGCCTTGCGGCGATAAGCCGCCCGGAGTCGGCCTGCGGCGCAATCGCGCCGGCCGCCGGTAGAATCCCGCAATGCCCGATCCCGCCGTCACGCCCTTCCCCCCGTCGGCCGCCGTCGCCGAGCCGCCGATCATTCTGACGTGGCTGCTGCGCCTGCGTTGGCTGGCGATCGCCGGGCAGGTGAGCGCGACGCTCGTCGCCTTCTCCATCGGCCTGCGGCCGCGGCTTTCGCCGGTGCTGTTCGTCGTGCTGCTGACGGCCGCGAGCAACCTGCTGCTCTGGCGGCTCACGCGCACGCAGTCGCACCGCGTGCCCCCGCCGCTGATCTTCAGCGTGCTGCTGCTGGACATCGTCCTGCTCACGCTGTTGCTGCGCTTCACCGGCGGGCACGAGAACCCCTTCAGCACGCTCTACCTCGTGCACGTGGCGATGTCGGTAACGATGCTCGGCGCGGGCTGGATGTGGGCCGTCCTGGCTGCGGCGACGCTGGCGTATCTGTCGCTGTTCTTCGGCGAGCCCGAGCCGCTGTTCGTCAACGGCTATGTGTCGTCGCCGATGCGCGACGCGGGGCTGGTCACCAACTTCGTGCTCATCGGCGGCCTCATCGCCTACTTCTCGGGGCGCATCAGCCGGGCGCTGAAGCAGAGCGGCGAAGAAGTGCGCGAGCTGCAGGAGCGCAACGCACGGCACGAAAAGCTCGCGACGCTCTCGACGCTGGCCGCCGGAGCTGCGCACGAACTCGGCACGCCGCTGGCGACGATCAAGCTCGTGGCGAAGGAACTCGAGCTGGCGATCGCCAAGTTGCCCGAAAGCGACGCACTCGTCGAAGACGCCCAGCTCATCCGCCAGGAAACCGACCGTTGCCGGTTCATCCTCGACCGCATGCGCGTCGAGGTCGCCAGCGATCCCGCCGCCGATCCCACGCCGCTGTCGGAGCTGATGACGCGCCTCGCCGAGCACCTGCGCGAGGACGAACGGCAGATCCTGCAGATCACCGGCGACACCGGCGGCGAGCGGATCGCCACGCCGTGCCCGGCGATCACGCAGTCGCTCACGGTGATGATCCGCAACGCCATCGACGCCTCGCCCGCTGGCTCGCCGATCAAGCTCGTTGTCCGCCGGTTGCCCAAGCCGCCGGGGGCGCAGTCCGGGGCGACGGGAACGATCGCGTTCGACGTCATCGACCAGGGCCACGGCATGAGCGAAGAGACCGTCCGCCGCGCCGGCGAACCGTTTTACACCACAAAAGAAGCCGGCCGGGGCATGGGGCTGGGCTTGTTCCTCGTCCGCCTCGTGGCCGAGAATTACCGCGGCAAGTTCTCGCTCAGCAGCAAGGCGGGGCAGGGAACCAAAAGCACCCTGGAGCTGCCGCTGGCGTGATGTCCCAACGACGACGCATGCGCCGGCGTTCGTCGCAGGGCGATGAGATCACTCGGAACCGGCAAGGCCGTTCCAACGCCGAACATCGAACGCGATGCATCGGCCGCCGCTGCAAAACATTCATTCGATTGCAATTCCACTAGACGCCACTGCGCGTATGATGAGCGGGACACCCCGCCGCGCGATCCGCCGGCGGGCAGGAGAAACGACATGATCCCGACCACGCCCTACGCCCCCCCGCCGCCGCCGATCAACCGCAACCTGCCGCGCATCCTCGTCTGCGACGACGACGCGATCTTCCGCAAGCGGCTCGTGCGCGCGTTCCAGGCCCGCGGCCATGAGACGTACGACGCCCCCACGCCCGACGAGGCGCTGGAGCTTACGAAGCGCTTCAAGCCGCAGCGCGCGGTGCTCGACCTGAAGATGCCCCAGCGAAGCGGCCTGGACCTGCTGAACGAGTTGACCGCGATCGACCCCGACATTGACGTGGTCATCCTCACCGGCTTCGGCAGCATCGCCACCGCCGTCGAGGCGGTGCACCGCGGCGCGCTCGATTACCTCACCAAGCCTGCCGACGCCGAGCAGATCCTCGCCGCCTTCGACCGCGACGGCGAGCTTCCTCCGCAAGTGCCCGACAACCAACCGACGCTGGCGCGCGTGGAATGGGAACACATCCAGCGCGTCCTCGCCGAATGCGGCGGCAACATCAGCCAGGCCGCCCGCAAGCTCGGCATCCACCGCCGCAGCCTGCAGCGCAAGCTGGCAAAAATGCCGCCGTTCGAGTGACCCGAATGGAGCCGATATGTTCGAGGACAGTCCGATTCAAATCGACCGGGGCATCCTCGGAGGCACGCCGTGCTTCCGGGGAACACGCGTTCCCATTCAGAATCTGATCGATCACGTCAAGCACAATCGTCCACTGGACGAGTTTTTCGTCGATTTTCCAAGTGTCACGCGCGAGCAGGTGGCAGCCGTTCTGGATATTTTCGCTAACAACCTCTATCGCTACGCCCTGGTCACGGCGTGAAGCTGCTGATCGACGAACAACTTCCCCACCGACTTCGTCATCTAATTGCCCCTCACGAAGCGGCGACCGTCAGCTACATGGGATGGAATGCGCTGGTCAACGGCGACCTCCTGCGACGGGCGGCTGACGCCGGATTCGACGTATTGATCACAAACGACGGGAACCTGCCGTACGAGCAGAACACGCGAAACCTGCCGTGTTCGGTCGTGATACTGCAAGCGGCCTCAAACGATCTTTCCGATGTCGCCCTACAGGTGCCCGGGTTGCTGGAAATTCTCAAAAGCCTCCCGCCCCGATCGGTCGCGTTCGTTCCGCGTTCGATGGGGTGACAATTATGTCCAACAGGTGGGCACCCGGCACTCGACAATCCGAGATCGGGGAATTCAAACTTACGCACGCACCCGGTCTTTCAACAAGGTTTCGCGGATCGTGTCTTCCACGTCCTTGACGTTCGCCACACTCTCGAACCCGCGGCAGACGGTGGCGTGCCCGTTGCGGCCGCGGGTGGTGAGGTGTTCGAAGATCAAATCGCCCGAGCCGTCGGCGCGTTCCGTACGCTCCATTGCCGCCAGACGGTCGGGCTCGAAGCTTTGCACGCGGCGCGTGCCGAAGAAGCCGCCGGTGAAGACGACCGCCCGCTGATCGGTGACCGCGTACGCGGTGCGGCGCATCGCACGGCGCGTCCATACGGGCGTGGTCAACATCGCCAGGCCGACGAGGATGAACGGCACACCGAACAGGGCGAAGGCGTAGCGAAACCCGGTTGCCGGAAAGGGCTGGGAACGGCTTTCGAAAAACCCGCCGGCCATGACCGTCCAGAAAATGGCGAACGCCGTCCAGGGGACAGCAAACAGCATCGGCACGATCGTCGCCGCCGTGAACAGCCGAGGCACGGGGCCGTCCGCCCAGACGAGTTTCTCGCGGCCCTTCAGCTCGTTCTGCACGATGCTGCGCAGATCCGGCGGAAGTTCTTGCAGGGTGGGGCGGTACATGCGAAGCGCTACGTCTCTTGAAGCCCGCGCAGCTTCTCGATTGCCGCACGCTCGATGAGCTTCGCCGCGGCAGGCGCCGTTTGGGATGCGCCAGCAAAATCGGCGACAGGGGCATCGGACGCGATGTCGTACCGATCGCAGATGACGCGGCGCTCGCGGTCGTCGAGGCGGGCGAGCAGGCAGTCGACGTGCTCGCGCGTCGCCAGGGCGTCGTCCGCTTGTCGGCTAGCCCGGCGGCGCTGGGCCAGTTGGTCCATCACGTCGTCCGGCAACGCCGCCGCCGACACCATCTGCGACACCGTGCGGGCGTACCCTTTCATCAGCGCGAGCGTAGCGTAGGTGCTGAACTTGTTGCCTTTGCGGGTGTCGAAGCTCTCCACCGCGCGCATGAGCGTGAGGTTGCCTTCGCTGACCAGCTCCATCAATTCCGCCCCCGGGCGGGCGTGCTTTTTGGCGACGCTGACGACGAGGCGCAGGTTCGCCTGAATGATCCCGTTCTTGGTCGCCTGCAGCCGTGCGAGAAGCCGCTCCAGCGCCACGACGTCGCGCACCCGCGCCAGTGCCGGATCGAGCCGTCGCCGGGCCGTGACGAACTCGAACTTCTCGAAGTTGAACTTGAGAAACAGCGCCCGCTCGCGGGCCGGCGACAGCAGCGGCGTGCGGTACAGATCGCGAAGGTACGGCGGCAAGTCGGCGGGCACGCGCGACATCTCGCGCGGCGGCTCGGCGGCAATGTCGGCCTGAAGCAACTCGACCAGCCGCTGGCCGGCGTCCGGGACGTGGTAAAGCGGGTCGTCGATGAACCGCATCGACCGACGCGTCAGCCGCTCAAGCCGCTCGGTCAGGCGCAGCCGGTAGACCGCCGGAGCGCGCCGCCCGATCCTGCGCGCCGCGACGGCCAGTGCGTCGCCCGCGGCAAGGTACTCGCTCAGGCAATCCAGATCGGCCGCGCTCAGCGCCGGCGCCGCCGTCGGCAGTACGGCATGATCGGGGTGCTCGGTGTCGTGCTTGCGCAGCGTCGCCTCG
>DASVSS010000413.1:0-22436 GCA_036387945.1 Tepidisphaeraceae bacterium
CCCGATCCTCGGGGAGCGCCCGCACCAGCCGGATCAGCTGGTAGCCGTCGCTCGTGGGCATCCCCACGTCGGACAGGAGCACATCCGGCCGCTCGGCCTGAAGTTTCTCCAGCGCTTCCGCCGCCGACGCTGCCGTCGTCACGACGGCGTTGCAATCCTCAAGCAGCCGTTTTACCAAGGCCCGGGCGTCCGGCTCGTCGTCCACGACCAGCACCTTGACGCCCGTGATCTCCGCACAGAAATACGGTTGCAGCGACAAGGGAGCGCCGCCCGCTTTCGGGTGGCGGCGGTCGGCGTCCGCCGGCGACTCCGGATGGATCACGGTCAGCGGCAGCGAGACGATGAACGTCGAGCCCAAGCCCTCGCCCGCGCTCTTCACCCTGATCGAGCCGCCGTGCAGTTCTACCAGTTGCTTCACGATGCTCAGCCCCAGTCCCAACCCGCCGTGCCGACGCGTCGTGCTCGCGTCCGCTTGCCGGAACCGGTCGAAGACGTACGGCAGAAACTCCGGCTTGATTCCCTCGCCGCTGTCGATGACGCTGACTTCGACGTGTGAGTTCACGCGTTCTAGCAGCACCTGCACGCGACCGCCCCTGGGCGTGAACTTCACAGCGTTCGTCAGCAGGTTCCACATCACCTGTTGCAGCCGCGCGGGGTCGCCGCGGACCCGCCCGGCGAGCGGGTCCAGGACAGCGGTGAGGCCGATGCCTTTTGCGTCGGCCGAAGGCTTGCTGGTCTGGACGCCCTCGCGAAGGAGCTCGGCAAGGTCCACTCGCTGCACGTCCAGCCGCACCTTGCCGCTGATGATGCGGCTCATGTCGAGGAGGTCTTCGATGATCTGCGCCTGGGCCCGCGCGTTCCGCTCGATGGTCTGCAGCCCGTCTTTGATTTCCGATGGAAGGCCGTTGCTGCTCGCGAGTATCTGCGACCAGCCGAGGATCGCGTTCAGTGGCGTGCGCAGCTCGTGGCTGAGCGTGGCGAGGAACTCGTCTTTCATCCGGCCTGCGCGTTCGGCCTCGGACCGGGCGTTGCGTTCGTTCGCCAGCATCTGCTCGCGCTGCTCTTCGGCCTCCTTCTGATCCGTAATGTCGAGATAAGTCCCAAGGCACCGCACGGCTTGTCGCTCCCCGTCGACCGCATCGAACATCGCCCGCCCCCGGACCTTGATCCACCGGATTGCACCGTCCGTGCGGACGATCCGCTGTTCGACCTCGAACTCGCCCGGTCCGTCTGGCCGGAAGGCTTCTCCCACCTGTCGCACGACCGCGTCACGGTCGTCAGGGTGGAAATGCGTCTGGACCTTCGTGAACGTCAGCGCCTCGTCAGCCTGCCACCCGTAGATGTCGCGGCCCGCATCGTTCACATCCACCGCGTCCGTGCGCAGGTCGATCTCGAACGTCCCCATCCGTGCGATCAACAGCGCCAGACGCAGCCGCTCCTCGCTCGTCCGCAGCTGCTGGGCGGAGGCTTCCACTTCCAGCCGTGCGGCCTCTTCACGGATGGCTCGCTCGCGCTCGGCCTCGGCGAGCTTGCCGGCAGTGAGGTCGTGCATCACCACGACCGCGCCGAGCATGCGGCCCTCGCCGTCACGGATCGCCTGGCCGTTGGCCATCAGCACGCGCGGCTGCTGATTCCGGGGCGCGATCACCATCTCCACGTTCTTGACCACCCCCTCCGTCAGCGCGCGGAACAGCGGCACCTGCTCCTTGCTCATGCGCGTCTTGCCGTCCGACGCATAGAGGTCGTAGTGCTCGGCCCATTGCTCGGGCGGCAGCGATTGCTCGGGCAGCCCGTGGAACTCGCGACTCGCGCGGTTGAACAGCCGCAGCGTCCCGTCCGCATCACAGGCGACGATGCCGTCGACCGCGTGCTCCAGCACCGCTGCGAGGAACTCGCGCTCAGACCGCAGGGCGGCGTTGGTCTCGGCAAGTTCGTGGGTTCGTTGCCGGACGCGATCCTCTAGTTCCTCTCTGCTGCGGTGAAGCTGCTCTTCGGCCGTCTTGCGAGCGGTGATGTCCGTCGCGCTGCCGATCCACTCCACGATCTGTCCCGCACCATCGAGCACCGGAACGGCGCGAGAGTAAGTCCAGGCGACGCCGCGGTCCGGGCCGTAGACCCGATGCTCCAGTTCGAAGACGCTCTTGTGCCGGATGGAGTAGGCGATCCGCTCGCGGATAGCGGCGTGCTCGGTGTCGGGGATGTTCCTTTGCAGCCAATCGCGTACTGGTGCGTCGTTGCTCGTGACCAAGCCCCGGCCATCGAGCGGCTGCATTTCCGACCAGTCGGCGCTCATCTGGTAGAACACGCCGCCGCTGGCAGCGGCCAGTGCCCGAAACCGCTGTTCGCCACACCGCAATGCTTCTTCCGTCGCCAGCAACTGCCAATCCGGCGCGATACCCGCCGCGGCTATGTCATGGGTCTGTTGCGGACTGAGCGGATTTGCGGGGTCGTCGATGTCCAAGTGCTTTTCTCATCTCTATCCTACCCCGACGAATACGGGGCGCGAACCCGTGCACCGGACTAAGCACCTTGCTACGTCTGTTTTCGCGCCACAGGCTCCTTACAGGCGGCTACGGCACGTTGCTGAGCACGTCGAGTGCGTCGCCGACGACGGTGTCCGTGCCGTCGCCGCCGTCGATCAGGTCGGGCAGGCCGTCGGCGGGGTCGGTTTCGCGATTGGCGAAGATCAAGTCGGCAGCGCCGAGGCCGCGGATCGTGTCGGCGCCGCGGCCGCCGGCGAGGAGGTTGGCTGCGGCGTTGCCGACGAGGACGTCGTTGCCTTGCCCGCCGAGCAGGTTCTCGACGTTGCCGAGGATGAAGTCGCTTTCGCCGGTGAATCCGTCGTTGGCCTTGGCGTCAAGGGTGGCGGTGACGCTCAACACGCGGCGCAACTTGCGGGTCGCACCGTAGGCCGCCCGCGTGCGATCGGTGTATTCGACGATGTCCGCTCCGTCGCCGCCGTCGAGGGTGTCTGCGCCGAGGCCGCCGATCAGTCGGTCGTTGGCGCTGCCGCCAATCAGCAGGTCATTGCCGCTGCCGCCGATGAGCACGTCCCGGCCGCCGCCGCCGGTGAGTGTGACGGGAAGCGTGACGACCGCGTCGACCGCCGCCCGCCCGCCGCCGGCGCCGGTGCTGATGACGATCGAGGAGACGGCAGCGGGGTCGAAGCCGGTGATTCGGCCGCCGATGCCGACTTGCAGAACGCCGCGTTTGAGATTGATGCCGAAGTTCTCGCGCGCGTTCGTTCCCGTGACCGTCAGCACGCCGCGAGAGAGCGTGACCGCGGGCGTCGGGGCCGGCGCCGACACCGCGACGATCTTTCCGGCAATGTGGAACGAGTACCTGCCGTCCGCCGCGCCGTTGGTCGTCATCGTCACCGTGCCGGCGCGCTGCGCGGCAAGACGTGTCGACAAGCCGATGACAAAGGACGCCGTCTTGCCCGGCGCCAGCGACGGCGGCGGCGGAGTGACGAGCACGAAGCCGGCCGGCACGCTGACAGCCCCCAGGGTCAGCATCGTCCCGCCGGTGTTGGCGATGACGAAGGTGCGCTGCGGCGCGCCCGCCCCACGTGGGGATGAGCCGAAGTCGGTGAAGTCGGCGGTGCGGGGAGTGACGTCGCCGTCGGCGATGGCGAGGTTGTTGCCGCTGACGGCCGCCACGGCCGGCACCGCGCTGGCGGCGACGGTTCCGGACAGGCCCAGGAAGAACCGGAACGGCGTAGGGCCGAAGTCGGCCGTCAGAACCGCGTTGCCGGCCCGCGCGCCGGCGCGCTTGTCGCGCAGGGTGATCGCCAGTGTGCGCGTAGCGCCGGGGGCGAAGTCGACCGCATCAGTTAAATCGCTCGAATAGCCGGGGGGCAGTTGCGGCGGCAACAGCTTGACCTCCACGCCGCTGTCGTTCGACAGAGTAAAGGTGCGCGACACTGGCACGGTTATCGCGGTGGTTCCGAAATCGACTCCGGAGCCGGTCGAGAGGCGCGTGCCGATGAGCGAAACACCCAGCGGCTCGTAGCCGCTCCCGTACAGGCCGGCGGCCAAGCCGTTCCGCACGCTGCGCTCGCCGCCCAGCGGGGCGTCGGGATTGATGCGCGGGTCATTCTGATCAGCCACGGCCGCGATCACGTCGCCCGCCTGCACGAACGGCGCACGCGGGTCGTTCGACGCGAACGTGAACGACAGCGACGCAACGGGCTCGGACGGATCGCCCGCCCCGCCGCCGCCCGGCGGCGCCAATGCCGAGGGCCGCAGCCCCATCGCGGCGGGGAATGGCGCGGCGTTGTAGCTCACAAGCACTCCCAGGCGCTGGCCGGGCAAGAGCGTAACGGCGTAGCCGTCGGGCAGGTCCCTGGCGTCGACGGGCTGGGCCTGTCCAGGAAGACGCAGCGCGACGCTCCATTCCGGCGGCAACGCAGCGAGCAGCTCGCCGCCGGCCCGGACGGTGAAGGCGAAATTGTCGAGCACCAGCGGCGCGTTGCCGGCGTTGGTGAGCTTGTCTTCGATGGCGACGCTGTCGCCGGCCCAGATGAAGACCGTTTCGGCGTACGACTCGTTCGTGACGAATCGCAGCGCCGGTGCCGGCGGCGTCACGGCCGCGGCGATGACGGCGGCGGGCGGTTGCCACGGCGATGGCATTTCCGCCGGTATCGCGGCGGTCAATAAAAGGCGGCTCTCAAGGCGTTCGACGGGGCGGTCTCTCATGGCGCGGCTCCGATCAGTGAACCGCCGGTGCGAAGACCACCGGCCGGCTGCACGGTGAACGTGGCCGCTCCTGGCAGGACGCTTGCGGCGCAGTCGAGTCGGAGTATGTCGCCGGCAGGCAGGGGGTTCACCGAAAGAGGTACGGCCAATCCGCTTAAGTCGATGAGCGGCGTCGCCAGCGTGAGCGACCCGGGCGGCCCGGCGACACTGCTGACGTCGAACGTCGTGTCCGGCGTCGCAAGCGCGGACAGGGCGTCGATGTCGATCGCCCCGCCGCCCCCGGCGACGGCGCTGGCGACCAGCGCCGATTCCGCGAGGGCGACCCGCGCGGCCAGCAGCCGGATGTTGCCCCCCGCCACCGTCGTGGCCGCGTCGGTGAGGCTCGCGGCGTCGATGCGGGCGCGCGACATCACGATCGCTTCGCCGTGCGCCTGCAACACGACGTTGCCGCCGTCGAGAAAAGCGGTCGCGCGCACGAGCGCGTCGCGGACGATCAGCGGCCCGTCCCGTGCGATGATCGTCACGTCGCCGCCGGCGTTGCCCAGGGCCGCGGCGGTGATCTCGCCGCCGGCGACGACGCGGAACGTGCCCGCGTCGATTCCGATCCCGCCGGCCCGGCCGCGCCGGGCACTGGCCTGGACGACGGCGTTGTCGATCGTCACCCGCGGCGCCGCGAGTGTGATGGCGCCGCCGTCGCCGAGGCCGTCGCTCCGGCCGCTCACCCGGCCGCCTTCGCGCAGGTCGATCGATTCGGCGGCGCGCACGGTGATGCCGCCGGCCGCGCCGCGGCCGCGCGGTGCGTCGAGCCCGGCGCTGGCGAAGAAGCCGGTGGGATTCGAATCGTCGCCCGGGCCGGTGACGGTGACGGACCGCGCGCGGACCGAAATCGAACCCGACGCGGCGTCGCCGAATGCGTTCGTCGCCACCGCCGCCCCTCCGCGTACGTCGATATCACCCGTGGCGCGCACGACCACCGCCCCGCCGCGGGCATTAGCGCCGACGCCGCCGGCGTTGGCGGCGATGCCGGTCAGTTCCGCCTGCCCGCCGCCGTCGAGCGCGAGCGAGGCGGCGCGCACGCGCACGTCTCCCGCGGGCGAGACGCCGAACGTCGACGTGGAAATCTGCCCGAGGTTGCCGATCCGCAGCCGCCGCGCCACCAGGTCGATCGACCCGCTCCGGCCCGCGCTGCCCGGGGCGTTGTCGGCGAAGACGCCCGCAAAGCTGATCGCCGCCCCGAGCGGCGCGGCGGCGAGCGTAGCGGCGGTTGGGCCTTCGATCCTGATCTCCCCGGCGCGGACGTAGACGTCCCCCGCCCGCGCGTCCGGCGTCGTGCTCGCGGATAAGGCCGATACCACGCGGCTGCCGCCGTGCAGCGCGACGCGGCCGGCGTCGATCCGCACGTCCGGCCCGCGCGCCGCGTTCTGGGCCAGGCCCAGCACGGCGGGGTTGTCGGTGATCGCGCCGCGGATGCTCACCTCGGCGGCCTGCACGCTGAGCAGGCGCGGCGTTGTCGATACGACGCCGATATTGGCGAGCGTCGCGTTGTCGCGCATCGTCAATGTCGAGCGCCCCGCCTGCGGGACAGCGGCCTGCGTCGAGAACGCCGAGGCGTCGAACACGACCCGGCCCGGCCCGGTGAACGCGATCACCTGAGTGGAGCCGTCGATGGTGTCGTACTTGTAGTTGCGCAGATCGATCGGCCCGCCGAGCAGCATCAAATCGCCCACGGGCTGTCCGGCGGTAGCGCCGCGGCCGCCGTCAAGCGTGATCGGCCGCGGCCCGCCGCTGAGGAACCCGAACGCCGCCGGCGCCGACGCCGACAACACCGGCCGTGGCCGGGCGTCCCCGGCGTCGAACCGCAGTCCGTCTACAAAATCGATCGTGTCGGCGGTCGATAAAACGAGTGCACCACCGGTGAGGAACTTTCCGCCCGGGCCGACCGCGATGCCGGCCGGGTTGAGAAAGTACAGGTGCGCGCCGGCCGCGGCCTGAGTGTCGACCACGCCGTCGACGCGCGAAGCCCGCCCGCCGGTGACGCGCACGAGCAGGCGCTGCGTGCTCGCTGCCGGGGCGACGAATCGCACCTGGTCGCCGGCGGCGACGTCGAAGCGGCTGAAACTGTAGTACGCATTGCCGCCCACGATCCGGGACGCCGAGGCGGGCACGACCGCAACACCAGTCCGCGGATCGGCGCGCACGGAGCGCGGCCGCGCGACCGTTCCGTCGATCCGGACAAGCGTCGGCGGCGCCGCGGCAAACCCCGCGCTGCAGAAGGCGACCGCCAGGACCGAGTGAACGCGAACGACCCGGCGCACTGGAATGAAAGCGTGATGGAGGAAACCTCCGGCAGACATGAAGCCGCCTTTGCGTGGCGACGGAGTGCAGCTCGGCGGCGCCAATACAAGACGATAATCTTTGGCCACGGGGGCGGCAAGATAAAAAGGCGCGTCCGCGGGTGGGATCCGGGCACGGTCCCACGCCATGCCGCGAAAGGCGGGATGCGGTCTCGGATGACGTTGTCGGGGCGCTTGTCCCCCGCAGGGGATCATTCCGGCATCTCGCGCGGCGGGTCACGACGGTCACATTGACGGCAGTCGAGCGGATAGCCGAGCTTCGAGGCGCGGCCTTCGGCGGTGAGCACCCACGGGCGCGACATCAGCGGCGGCTCGTGGCGGACGTGCTGGCGGTGGCCGCAGGCCAGGACGGCGCGCCAGTGGCCGTGCTCGTCCTGATCGAATGCGGTAATCGGTTGCGGCATGGCGCGAGTACGCTCGGATTAGCTGGGCTCGAATCAGTAGCCGGCCACGACAAGGCGTACCCGGCCGCGGCACGCGAATGTCTATCCCGCCGTGACGCTCAGAGGTACTTTTCCGCCGCGGAAGCCGGCCGCGTAAACCTTCCCGCCCGGGCCCGCGACGATGCGCTCGAACCGCTCGGAGGAAAGGTCGAAGTCCAAGGTGACGACGCCGCCGACGCCGAAGGCGGCGTCGAGTTCGCCGCTGAGCAAGGCGCGCCGCTACAGCGGCTCGATCGGAAACGACATAGAGAAAATGCCGGTACTGAAAAGAAGGCCAGCGCCGACGAAGTATGGCCGTCGAACTGCGGCGACGCAAACAAGACCGGATTGGGATCTCGCGCGGCTTCTGCGAACCGATCGCGGCCCGCGGTCTTTACTTGACGAGACGGACGGACTGGCGAACGGAGAAGGTGGCGCTGAGCGAGCCGGCGTTGTTGGACTGCGTCACGCCGTCCCAGACGCCGAGGAACAGGCGGGTCGCGCCCTGGGGGACTTGGAAACGTTGCACGACGTTGCCAGTGGTGCGGCCGTCGCCGATGAGGAATGGCTGCTGAAGGGCGATCGCGTCGTACTGCGGCTGGTCGGCCACGCCGGGCTGGGTCCAGTCGATCGTCGCCGGGGGAGTGCTGTCGCTGGGGGCGGCGTCGGTGAGGAACACGCCCATGAAGGCGCTGGCGGGCATGACAGCGTCGGCGATGCCGTGCTCGGGGCCGATGCCGTAGTCGGCGCCGTTCTGGTTCTGGCCGTGGTGGAGCGCGCGCGTCGCTTCGCCCTCGGGGCCGGAATAGGGGACGGTTCCCGGCAGGATCGACGTCGTGCCGCTGGCGTTGCTGACGCTGATCCAGGTGCCCGGCGTCACCGGGATGCCGGTGAGCTGATGGGCGGCGGCGTTGGTGGTGGTGTCGCCCCACGGGCTGCTGCTGCCGCCGGGCATGCCCGCGAGGTACGGGTTGGCGGTCGCGCTGACGGTAACGTTGACCGATTGCCCGCCCACGAGCGTGGCGACGGCGACCGCCCGCACGTCCACGCGCGGCATGCCGATCATCGCCCCCCAGAACAACGGCACGGCGTTGTTGTTGGACGCCGTGCGCGACACGGTGATCCGCCCCGCCGGCGTGCCCGCGCCGTAGCCGGGCGTGAACACGCGGGTAGCGCTGTTCCACGTCCCGTATTCGTACGTCACGGTTGCGGCGATGCCGGATTTGGCGTCGGGGGCGTTGGCCACGGCCATCTCCGGCGCGGTGGCGATGGCGGTGTTTAGCCCGTACTGCTGGTACACGCCCACCGCCCCCAGGGCGGTGGCATCGGCACAGGTCTGCAACTGCTGCTTGATCAACTGCACCCGGCCGAAATCGACCGCCAGCGACAGGACCGCCACCAGCGCGGGAATCGCGATCACCGACCAGACCATCACGTTGCCCCGGCAGCGCACCGGCGGCAGGACGTTATGGGACGCTGTCGATGACGGCTGATGGGGCGTAGACAAAACCATAGACATCGAGACCACCGAATATCTGGCCGTTCAAGCATCGGCTAAATGGGGCCCTGTCTTAACGGCGCCAGACCGGCATCGTCACGGCGGCGAGCCGCCCTGCCACGGCTCATCGAAGTGGGCCCGGCACTTCGCCGCTTAATAAACGGCCACGCCGCGAGATCGCTCTCGCGGCGTGGCCGGTGGGTTGGGATCGTTCGACGCGCTCTTAGTTGAGCTTGTCGATCGCCGACTGCAGGTCGGCGACGCGATCGGTCGTGGTGTTGAAGACGAACCAGTCGCTCTTGGCGTCGCCGTAGAGCTTGTCGGCCGCGGCGTCGTCGCTGATCGCCGCCCCGCCGAACAGGCCGGTGGCCTTGATGGCGGCGACGCGCGTCGCGATCAGGCTGCTGCTGTTCCACAGGTCGCCGAACTGCTTGAGCTTCGCCGGGTCGCTGGCGCCGGCGGGGGTGTTGGCGATGAGCACGTCTTCGCCGTCGCCGCCGCGGAGCTGGTCGATGCCGCCCTGGCCGATGATCACGTCGCGGCCGACGCCGCCTTCGACGTAATCGACGCCCGAGCCGCCGACGACCGTGTCGTTGCCGTTGCCGGTGATGACCCCGTTGTTGCCGCTGCCGGCGAACACCAGGGCGTTGATCCCGCCGACGACGGTGACGGTGTCGTCGCCTTCACCGGCGTTGATGACGGCCTTGCCCGTCGGGGCGTACTCGCTGCCGAGCACGATGCCGTTGAGCGTGACCTTGTACTTCCCGCCGGTGACGGCCTCGACCTTGACCGTGTCCGCGGCATTCGTGCCCAGGACAATCAGGTCGGTCTTGCCCGTCGCGCTGTCCGTGCGGACGGCGGCACGGCTGACGGTCACGCTCTTCTCGATCGTGGTCGTGTCCACGCCGTCGCCCACCGTGATCGTCACCGTGTAGGTGCCGGGGGCGGCGTAGGTGTGGGTCTTGCTCAGAGCGCTCTGGTCGCCGGTGTACGAGGCCGAGCTCGTCTGGCCGTCGCCGAAGTCGTAGCTCACGCTCAGGCCCTGGTTGCTCGGCACGTCGTCGATCGACAGACCGAACGTCGCGGCCTCGCCCAGGAGCAGCGTTTGCGTCGGGGCAGTGGCGACGGCGGCCGGGGCGACGTTCTCGACCTCGATCTCCGTTGTCTTCGAGACGCTCTCGCCAGCGGTGTCGGTCGCGGTCATCGTGACCTCGAAGTCGCCGCGGACGTGCGGGCTGAACACGAAGTTCTTGCCCGTCGCCGTGGCGAACGCCGTGCCGTTGCGCTTCACGGCCCAGCTGTAGCTGAGCGTGTCGCCTGCGGCGTCGGTGGCCCCGCCGACCAGCGTCGCCTGCTGGGCCTCGGTGATCGTGTCCGGCATGCCGGTGATCGTGCCGGCCGTCGGGGCGACGTTGTCGACGGTGATCGTCGTCGCCGACGTCGTGGTCGAGCCGTTGTCCTTGTCGGTGGCCTTGACGGTCACTGTGTAGACGCCGTGGACGCTCGGGCTGAAGTCGAACGTCGCGGCCGTGCCGGTGGCGACGGTCGCATTACCCTTCTTCACCGTCCACAGGTAGGTGAAGCCGGCGGCGGCGTCGACTTCCGACACGTCGGTCGCGGCGGCGGTCAGGGTGGCGGTGTCTCCTTCGTCGATCGACGACGGCACGCCGCCAATGGTCACGCCGGGGTTGGCGTTGCCGACCACGACCGGGATCGAGTTGACCGTCGTCGTGCCGGTGTCGCCGTCCTCGACCGTGAGGCGGACGACATAGCTGCCGTTGTCCGTCGGCGTGAACGTGAACGACGGGCCGGTGATGTCCGTGTTGACCGGCACGGTGAAGTGCTGGCCGTTTTTGTAGACTGTCCAGCCGTAGACCTTGGCGTCGGCCGAGCCGGCGTCGGCGACGGTGCTGCCGAGCGTGATGGCCGTGCCTTCGTTGCCGCTCGTGGGCACGTTCGTCTGGGTGACGACCGGGCTGACGTTGGCGACGCTGAGCGTGCGGGTCGCGACGACCTGCCCGCCGTCGTCGTCGGTGGCGGTGACGCGGACGGTGTAGTCGCCTTCGTCGTCGGGCGTGAAGTTAAAGTCTTCGCCGTCGAACTCTTCGACGGTCAGATCGTCGCTGTCGGCGTCACGGGTGACGCTCCAGACGTATTCGATCGTGTCGGCCGATCCGGCGTCGGTGGCGTCGACGCTGAATGCCACGCTGTCGCCTTCCTTGGCCGTCTGAGCGCCGCTGATTGTGGCCGTCGGGTTGACGTTCGTGACCGCGAGTGCGGCGGTCTGCGCCGTCGACGTGCCGGCGTCCTTGTCGGTGACCGTAAGGTGCACGACGTAGCTGCCGTTGTCGGTGGGCACGAATGCGAAGCTGGCGGCGTTGGTCACCGCCCCGGCCGGGAGGCCGAACGTCGAGCCGTCCTTCGTGACGCTCCAGGCGTAGGTGAAGGTGTCGGCCGAGCCCCCATCCGTCACGCTGCTGCCCAGGGCGATCTGCGTGCCTTCGGGCGTGCTGCTCGATGGCGCGCCGGTGATGGCGGCGATCGGATTGACGTTGACCACGGTCATCGCCGACGTGGCGACCTGCACGAGGCCGTTGTCGTCGTCGCTGACGACGACCTTGGCGACGTACGTGCCGTTGTCGTTGGGTGAGAACGTGAAGCTGTCGGTATTCGTCACGACGCTATTGGGCAAGGCGTATGCCGAGCCGTTGCGGGTGACGCTCCACGCGTAGCTGAGCACGTCGCTGGCGCCCGGGTCGGTCGCGACGACGCCGAGGGTGATCGGCGAACCTTCGTTGACCGTGCCGCTGGGCGTGCCGGTAATGGCGGCCGTGGGGTTGGCGTTGGTGACGTTGATGATGCCCGTCGAAGCCGACTTAGACGCGCCGGCGGTGTCGGTGACGACGACCGTGGCGACGTACTTGCCTTCGTCGAGGGTTTCGAACGCGAACTGCGCGGCATTGGTCACCACGTCGCCGGGCAGTACGTATGCGATGCCGTCGCGGGTGAGGCTCCAGGCGTAGGTGAGGTTCGTGTCGCCGCCCGGATCGCTCGCGGTGGCGGTGAGGCTGATCTCGTACCCTTCGCCGCGAGCGCCCGAGGGCGCGCCGGTGACGCTGACGACCGGCGCCAGGTTGTTCACCGCGATCGTGTGAGTGGCGGTTTCGGAACCGCCGTCGTTGTCGGTGACGAGCACGCTGACGACGTAGCTGCCGGTGATCGGCGGCGTGAAGGTGAAGGTGGCGGCGTTGTTCACCGTGCCGTTGGGCAGGGTGAATGCGTTGCCGTCCTTGATGACGCTCCACAGGTATGTGTGCGTGTCGGCCGTGCCCACGTCGTTCGCGGCGGCGGTCAGCGTGATCGGGCTGGCCTCGTCGACGCTGGCGTTGCCGGTGATCGTCGGGGCCGGGGCGGCATTGGCGACGACGATGTCGCTGCTGACGACCGTGTCGCTCGCGCCGTCCTTGTCGGTGACAACGAGCGTGACGCGGTAAGTGCCGTTGTCGGTCGGTGTGAAGTCGAGTGCGTCGCCGGTGGTGCTCACCCCGCCTGGCAGGGTGTAGGCGGACCATACGGCCGAGCCGCTGAAAGTGGCTGCGCCTACGTTGAGCGATTTGGCATTGGCACCGGTGCTGAAGGCGGTCGTTGTGCCGGCAGCCTCGGCGAAATCCCACTGGTCGTGAGCGGCCGTCCCGATGGCGCTTCCGGCGTGGAGCGCGGCGATGTCGGCGTCGGAGAGCGTGCTGTGGTAGATGCCGAGATGATCGAGCGTTCCGGTAAGGCCTTGGGCCATGTGCGTATGCCGCACGCCGCCCACGCCCGTGCCGACCGTACCGCCGCCGAGGGGCGAACCGTTGACGTAGAACGTCGTCATGCCATTGTCATCGTGGGCGATGGCAAAGTTGAACGGCGTGTCGAGCGTCGCGGCGTTGCCGAGCTGCGTCCACGACGAGCCGTTGTGGATGCCGAGTGTCACGTTCGGGCCGCTGACGCCGATGGTGATGCGCGATTGGCCGAAGGGCGCGTCCTCCATGAGGCTGTATTCGCCGTTCCCGAGTGTGCTGGGGATGGTGATGCGTCCGGAGACGGTGAAATCGGTGCCCCAATCGTAGGAGCCCATTTCGATGTAATCGCCGACAAGCGTCAGCGTGCCGGCGCCGCCGGCCGAGAGTTTTTCGACGTTCCAGGCGTAGGTGTGGGTGTCGTCCACGCCGGCGTCGAACGGGTCGGTGGCAAGCGTCAATCCAGTGCCCTCGATGCCCGTCGTGGGCGCACCGGCGGCAAGCTGCGCGGTCGGCGCGACGTTGACCGCGACCACGTCCAGCGAGGACTGCGTCGTCGCGGTGCCGTCCTTGTCGGTGACGACCACGGTGGCGACGTACGTGCCGTTGTCACGCGGCGTGAAGATCAGCGTGTCGCCGTCGGTGACGCTGTTGGCCGGCAGCGCGTAGGCCAGGCCGTCGCGCGTGACGGACCATGCGTAGGTGAAGGTGTCCAGCACACCGGCATCGGTGACGGCCGCCTGGAAGTAGACGTCCGTGCCTTCGTCGATGTCAGCCGACGGTTCGCCGCTGACGACCACGACCGGGGCGACGTTGTTGACAGTGATGGTGTTCGTGCTGGTTTCGCCGGTGGCGTTGGCGTTGTCGGTGACGACAAGCTTGATCTTGTACACGCCGTCGTCCTCGGGCGTGAACGTGAAGCCCGGCGAGGCGACGTCGACGTTGCCGGGCAACGTGTAGGCGACGCCGCCCTTCGTGACGCTCCAGGCGTAAGAGACGGTGTCGTTAGCGCCCGGGTCGACGACGCTGCTGCCGACGGTGATCGCCGTGCCTTCGTCGCTCGTGGTCGGGGCGCTGGTGATGCCCGGGGCCGGGGCGACGTTGGCGACGCTGACGTTCTGCGTGTAGGTGACGCTGGCGTTGTCGTCGTCGGTGACGACCACCGTCACGACGTAGTCCGCGTCGTCGTCGGGCGTGAAATCGAAGGTGGCGGACGAGACGTCGTGGCCGTTGGGCAGGGTGTAGGCGACGTTGTCCTTCGTGACGCTCCAGGCGTACGAGAGCGTGTCGGCGGTGCCGACGTCGGCGGCGGCGACGGCGTAGTGCAGTTCCTCGCCTTCGTCGCCAACGGCGTCGCCGGTAAGCACGCCCGTGGGAGCGACGTTGGCGACGACGATGTTGCCGGTGACGCTTTCGTCGGTCGCGCCGTCGTCATCGGTGGCGACGAGCTTGATGCGGTACGTGCCGTTGTCGGCGGGGACGAACGTGAAGTCCGCGGCGTCGGTGGCGACGCCGGCAGGGAGGGTGACGGCGGACCACGTCGCGGCGCCGCCGAACGAGAAGCCGCCGTGGAGGGTCATCGTCTTGGCGTTGGTCCCGGTGCTGACGGTGGACGTCGCGCCCGCGGATTCACCGAACTCCCACAGGTCGTAAGCCGAGGCGGAAATCGCCTGCCCGGCGTGCAGGTCGGCCACGTCTTGGGCGGCGAGGACGCCGTGGTAGATTGCCAACCGGTCGAACCCGCCGGTGGTCGTCTGGCTGAAGTGCGTGTGATGCATGCCTCCGAGGCCCGCTGGCAGGGAGCCGGTCGAGGCGACGGCCGCGCCGTCCATGTAGAACTGTGTCGCCCCGGTCGTGCCGTCGTACGTGACGGCAAGGTCGAACTGGGCGTCGGTCGGAAACACGTTCGCGCCGGTCGTCACGACATTGCCCGAATCGTCCTTGAGGACGAGCGTGTAATCCGTCCCGCTCTTGACGACCGCGAGTTTCGGACCGTCCATGTGGAACGCTTCGGCCAGGATGAAGTGCTCCCCGTCGCTCATCGTGGACGCGAGGGTCATGCGCACGTCGACCGTGAAGTCCGCGCCCCAGTTGTAACTGCTGAGCTCGCCGACGCCCGATCCATTGAAATTGAGCACGCCGCCCGTGCCGGCACTGAGCTTCTCGACGGTCCAGGCGTATGTGTGGGCGTCATCGGCCCCGGCGTCGGTGACGCTGGCGTCGACGGCGATCGAGTCGCCTTCGTTGGCGGTCGTCGGGGCGTTGCTAATGCCGGCGACCGGGGCAACGTTGTTGACGGTGATGGCGGTGGTGCTGGCGGTCACGGCGCCGGTGTCGTCGTCGGTGACGACCACGCTGACGACGTACGTGCCGTTGTCGCGGGGCGTGAAGTCGAATGTCGCGGCGTCGGCGACGGCATCGTCCTCAAGGGCATACGCGAGGCCGCCCTTGGTGACGCTCCATGCGTAGGTGAAGGTGTCTTCGCTGCCGGCGTCGGTCGGGGCGGCCGTCAGGGTGACGGTGTCGCCTTCGTTCATCGGAGCGCCGGGCTGGCCGGTAATGGTGGCGAGCGGGGCGACGTTGCTGACGGAGATCGCGTCGCTGTTCACGGTCGTGCTGCCGCCGTCTTTGTCGACGACGGTCAGGCGCACGACGTAGCTGCCGTTGTCGGTGGGCGTGAAGGTGAAGCTCGGGGCGTTGACGGTCGTGCCGCCGGGCAGGGTGAACGACGAGCCGTTGCGGTAAACCGTCCAGCCGTACGTCTGGGTGTCGATCGCGCCGGCGTCGCTGACGGTGCTGCCGAGCGTGATCGCCGTGCCTTCGTCGCCGGAGACCGGCGCGCCGGTCTGCGTGACGACGGGGTTGACGTTGACGACGTTGAACTGCACGGTCGCCGAGCCCTGCCCGCCGTCGGGTTCGAGGGCCATGATCTTGGCGTCGAACGCGCCGTTGTCTTCGTACAAGTGCGTCGCGCCGGTGGCGCTGGCGGGGAGTTGGTCGATGTTGCCGTCGCCCCAGTCGATGACCCACCCTTCGATCGTGCCGGCGCGGTTGGCGGCGCTGAAGGAGAGTTCGGCGGCGTCGCCTTCATTGAGGTTCGACGCCGGCGTGGCGGCGGTCACGACCGGGACGTTGTCGGCGACGACGACCGTGTGCTGAATCGTCGTGTCGCCGTCGGTCTGCTGGCTCGTCAGCTCGATCGTGTACGTGCCGTTCTCGCTGTAGGTGTGGCCGGCGGTGTTGGCCGAGCCGGGCAGGGTCTTGGTCTGGCCGTCGCCCCAGTCGACGATCCAGTTGTTGACGAGGTCGCTTTCGCCGAGGTCGCTGTGCGTCCAGCTGATCTGGAACGCGTCGCCTTCGCTGGCGTTGTTCGGGGCCGTCAGCGAGATCGTCGGCGCCACGTCGGCGACGTTGATCGCGCCGGTGGCGACCGTGCTGATCTCACCGTTGGCGTCGGTCACCCGAAGGGCGATGTTGCGCGTCCCGCTGTCGACGGCCTTGAAGGTGAATTTCTGGCCCGTAAAGCGCGGACGGAATCCGCGGCCGGCGGCGTAGTTCGTGTCCCACTCGTACTTGACGATCGCGTGGCCGTCGAGGTCGGACGAGCCGATGCCGCTGACGAGGACGCTGTCGCCTTCGTCGATGTTGTACGGCCCGCCGAGGTCGGCGGTCGGCAGGGCGAACATCTGGCGGATTTCGAGCCGCTCGAACAGGCTTTTGACGGCGCCTTGGATGGCAGAGCGGCTGGCGGGGAGACGGGGGGAGGTGAGCGGACGCGACATAAAACGGACTCCAAGAGTTGAAAGCGACACCGACCGGGAAACGCCTGCCATCTGGCCGGCTGTGCCTTCAACTTCGGAGATTCAGGGGTCGGGATTAACCCCTATTCATGGCAAATTCGTAACGCCCGGTTTGACCCATAAAGTCGTTGCGATCTGTATTTTCGGGAGCGGCGCAATCCCGACGCGCCCCTTATTGGACGGGTTCTCAACCGAGACCACCGCGCGCAAAACCCGGCGTGGTCGCTTCAGCGACCATGGGATATGAGACGATTCGAGGAAAAACATGGTCGCTGAAGCGACCATGCCACGCTGGGGCGCACCCGATTGATTCAGCGAATATCGCGCACGATCGCCACCGCGACCCACGCCGTCGTCGTCACCGCGCCCAGGAGCAGCACGAGGCGCAGCGCGATCATGATCCGGTCGAACCCGCGCGTGCCCGCAGGATCGTAGAGTGCGTGCTCGAGGTATTCGGTCCGTGCCCGGATGCTGCCGTGCAGCCATGTCGCGGCGTGGTGCACCATCGCGGTGTAAACCCGGGCGAGCGGGTTGCGGCCGCGGTACATCTGCCGGGCGTCGAGCGGCATGTTGTTCAGGGCCGCCACACGCAGCAGCGCGCCGTTGAACTGATGCACCCCGCCGGCGTCGGGCGCGCCAGCGGGCGTCGTCCGGCCGCTGCTGAGCGTGCGGGCGGCGAACAAATCCGCCTGCCGCTCGAACCCGCGCGACAACAGCCCCAGCAGCACGAAGAACATCACGATCCCACCCACGCCCATCGCCACTTCCACCGGCGTCGGGTAGCCGCCGGTGAAACGGATCAGCGCCGTGCGCATTAGCCCCTCGAACGCCGCCAGCCACACGAAATAAAGCACCGCGTACACCACGAACCAGGTGATGTGCCGGTGTACGACGTGCCCCGCCTCGTGGGCGAAGACCGCTTCGATCTGCCCGTCGTCGAGGGTTTCGATCAGCAGATCCGTCAGCATCACGTACCGCACCTGCGGCACGAGCCCCATGACTGCGGCGTTGGCGATCGCATGGTTCGTGCGCCACAAAAGAATGTCGCGGTACCGCAGGTTCAGCCGCAGGCACACGGCTTCGAGCTTCTCACGCAGGGGCGAGTCCGGTAATCGTTCGGTGGGCAGAATGCGGCGCAGCAATTCCGGCGCGATCAGGAACACCACGCCCACCGGCGCCAGCGCCAGTGCCAATTCCAGCTCCGGCCTCGGCCGAACGTCCAGCGCCGCGACGGCCCACAGCAGTACGTCGCGCAGGCCGATCGCCAGCACCACCGGCAGCAGCGTGAACAAAATCTGCGTGCGCACCGCGTGGGACAAGAACTGCCACAACGTCGGCGGCGCGTGCACGGGCAGGCCGGCGTCGAGCACGAACAGCACGCTGCGCTCGCGCGTGGCGCGGTCGACGCGGTATCCCGTCCAGATCAGCCCCGCCCAGGCCAGCAGCACCGGCAGCGTCGAGAGCATCACCGCCGGCGACTCAGCGCCCAGCCACTCCGGCGCCGCCCGCAGCACGAGCCCGCCCAGCCCGCCGAAGAACAGTGCCCCCGCGTGCAGTAAAAGCACCGCCCAGCGCGCCGCGAACAGCGCCTGGTGATACCGCCCCGCCGCCAGCAGCCGTCCGGCATCGATCCGCCGCTCCACCTGCCCGGCCACGACGTAGACGATTGCCACCACGCCCAGCAGCGCCGCGGCGTAGGCCGATAGCCCCAGCCACGGGTCGATCCGCGCGGGCGCGCGGTAGGTGTGCCACAGGGCCCACATCAGCAGCGGCAATAAGAGTTGAATGCGGGACAACGGTGGGGATTCTCTCCTGTTTTCCGATTATCTCAATCGGCGATGCCCGCTTCCGGTCCCCTCTCCCACGATACCGGGAGAGGGTTAGGGAGAGGGCCTTGAGCAAAACATAGCGTGGAAAAGGGATCGCTTTATTGACGGGCGCGGTGCACCGCACCCTGAAACTCTATTCGCCGGCGCGTCATTACAAGTACCCGTCGTCCCGATAGATCAGCGCCGTTTCGATCATCCGCGCGATCGTCACCCCGCAGCAGGCCAGCACCGCCAGGAGAGCGATCAGCGTCGCGGCATAGCGTCGCTCACGCACGCCCCATAACGCCGCCAGCGCCGCGACCGGCGCGATGAGCAGCGGCACGCCGTCGCGCAGCGGCATGTCGCCGAACCACGGCTCCAGGGCCGCCACCAACAGCCCGCCGCTGAGCACGACCAGCGTCGCCCACGCCGTCAGCGGCAGCGTGGCAAAGCGGAAGTACGTCACGAACAACGCCGTCGCCCCCGCCATCGCCGCGGGGGCCAGCGCCAGCTGCGCCAGTGTCGCGCTGTGGCCCAGAAACCCGATCGCCGCCGAGCCGAGCATCGCGGTGGCCGCGAGCGTCCAGGCCGGGGCGATCGCCCCGCGGCGGGTTTGCACGAGGCGCAGGGCCAGCGGCCCGGCGATCAGCGGCAGCGCCGCCAGTGCGACCCACCCGACGGCGATCATCGGCGTCCACCCGCCGGTGCGGGAAAATCGCTGCCACGACACCGCCGCAACGGCCGCGACCGCCGCCAGCGCCACGCCGGCAATGCGCGTCCGCCCGCCGGCAAAACCGAGCACGACCGATAAAAACGCCATCCCCGCCGCGACAGGGAACAACACCTGCCATCCCGACCGCAGTTGCCACGGCGAGACTCCGATCACGCATGGCATTGCGACGCAAAACGCGACCGCAAACGCCGCGCCGATCAGCCCATCCCACCGACCGCGCCGCGCCGGCGCGTACGCCAGCACCGCCGATGCCGATGCCGCTTCGATCGTGGCATCCCCGCGTGCATTGTCGGGTCTTTCGCCCCGCCCGCCCCGCCGCCCTAACCATGCGTCGGCCCACAACGCCGCCAAGGCGATGAACGCCGGCAGGAACACGGCACAGAACAGCGTTTTAGCGTCAATCGGCAAGCCGGCCTTTCGCAGACAAGCCGCCATCGTACAGCCACCACGATCGAACCGGCATGCCCTGCACCCTCGCACGGCCGCGCCCTACGAGAAGGCGACGCCTTTCGCTTCGTCGTCCCCGCTCAAGCCCTTTCCCTAGCCCTCTCGCGGCGTACCGGGAGAGGGAAGCGGAGGCGGGCCTATCCTGGGGACGCTCGATCGGCAACGATTCGGCTTGGCGGCCCTGAAGGCTCGGCAGGAGCCCCGGTTTCGTGGGGTGGGCGTCCCGCCCGCTTACCTAGAGCCGATTTGATTGCTGGCGGGCGGGACGCCCAGCCCACGAAAGCGGGGAGTCCCTGCCGGCCAGATGCGCAGCGCGCAGCGCCCGCCGAGCCGAATCCGAAAACTTTTCGTCGCGCCGGCCGGCATTTGCGCGGGCGCGCTGCGCAAAGGCGACGTCGCCGGCGCAGCGCGGGGGTATAGATAGATGAACGTCTCCCGCACACGCCCGCCGTCTGGTCCCAAGCGCCCTGCCGCCGCGAATCGTGCGGCGGCGGGATGGGCGGTTTACAGCGCCGCCGGCGCACGATCGGTCGGCGCGTCGGCGGTGGCCGGCGCAGGCGTTACGCCGGAACGTGGATTCGGAAATAGCAGGATCGGCCGGCCGCCTAAGTCCTGGCCGGCCGGCATGGGCGCCGCGGCGTTTCCGCCGCCGCGACGGCCGGCCTGCGCGCCGGCCCGCCCGTCGTTCGGCCTTGACGCGAACGATCGCCCCGCGGGCGCGTCGGCCGCCATCACCGCGCGGTCAAAGCGTGTGGCCCATGCGCGACTTCTTCGCCGCGAGGTACGCCCGGTTGTGTTCGCCGGGGATGACCTTGATCGGCACCTGCTCGACGATCTGAAGCCCGAAGCCGTCGAGGCCGTAGATCTTTTTGGGGTTGTTGGTGATGAGGCGGATCTTCCGCACGCCGAGGTCGCGCAAGATCTGGCTGCCGATGCCGTAATCCCGCTTGTCGGCGGGCAGGCCGAGGCGGAGGTTGGCGTCGACGGTGTCGAGCCCTCCTTCCTGCAGCTTGTAGGCGTGGAGCTTGTTGACCAGCCCGATGCCGCGCCCTTCCTGGCGCAGGTAGATCACCGCGCCGCGGCCGGCCTGCTCGATCATCGTCATGGCGCTGGCGAGCTGGTCGCCGCAGTCGCACCGGCCGCTGCCGAAGACGTCGCCGGTGAGGCATTCGCTGTGGACGCGCACCAAAACCGGCTCGTCGGTCTCGATCGGCCGCCCGTGCGCATCGAGCTGGCCGATGTCGCCCTTGCAGAGCGCGAGGTTCGGCTGGGCGTCGACAGGACTGGTGTAGGCGACGAGATTGAACTCACCCCACTTCGTCGGCAGCTTGATGCTCTCGACGCGCTTGACGAACTGCTCGCGCCGCAAGCGGTAACTGATGAGGTCGGCGATCGTGCACATCTTCAGGTCGTGCTGCCGGCAGAACTCTTCGAGCTGCGGGCGGCGGGCGAGTTCGCCGTCTTCCTGCAGGATTTCGCAGATGACCGCCGCGGGCCGGCAGCCGGCGAGGCGGGCCAGGTCGACGCTGCCCTCGGTGTGCCCCGCCCGCACGAGCACGCCGCCGTCCTGGGCGCGCAGACCCACGACATGCCCGGGCCGCAGCAGATCGTGCGGCTGGGCGTCGGGGGCGATGGCGGCAAGGGTGCTGGTGGCCTTGTCGCGGGCGCTGACGCCGGTGCTCACGCCGAACTTCGGGTGGGCGTCGAAGGTGATCGTGAATGCCGTGCCCATCGTGGCGGTGTTGGTGTCGGTCTGCATGCCGAGGCGCAGGCGGTCGCACGTTTCGCCGGTGAGGGCCAGGCAGTCGGTGCCACGGCCGTAGCGGAGAATGAAATTCATCGTCTCGGGCGTGATCTTCTCGGCGGCGATGACGAGGTCGCCTTCGTTCTCGCGGTCTTCGTCGTCCACCAACACGATCATCCGGCCGGCGGCGAGTTCTTCGAGGGCTTCGGGAATGGTTGCGAAAGTCATGGGCCCATATTCTACGCGACCGGGCGGCTCTCATCCCGGTTTCAACACGAAGAACGCGAAGGGCGCGAACGGCACGAAGCAGAAATTCTCAGGCAAAACGTCGGCGCCCCTGTAACACGGGCGTCTCGCGCGGGCCGGTTTGCAGCACGGGCAGTCGCAGGGAACCAGAAAAACTCGGGCGGGACGCCCGTGTTACGAGCCGTTCCCGTCTTCGTGTCCTTCGTGCCCTTCGTGCTTGAAAAAGAGTGTTCACAGCCCCAATCGATACCGGCACTTCTGCTTCTCGCCGCGGGCGTAGAGGGGGTGTTTTCTGGGCACGTCGACGGTGTCGACGAACTCGGCGCCAAGGCGCTGGCAGGTGCGGCGGCTGGGCGTGTTGTCGGGGTTGGCGGTGATCCACAGCTCGGTCATCCCGTGCCGGCGGGCCAGTGGCAGGACCAGGCGGGTGGCGCGCTCGGCGTAGTGGCGGCCGCGGGCGGCGGGGAAGACGCCGAAACCGATGTGGCCGTAATACAGGCGAATCTGCTCGGTGTCGGCCAGCCGCAGCGAGAGCGTGCCCGCCATCGGCAGCGGCGCGCCGAAGTTCGGCCGCAAATGCATCCACAGGTAGTACCCCGGCCACCGCTCCCCGAGCGGGTCGCCGTGGTCGATGCCGTCAGGGTGCTGGCGCAGGAAATCGAGCAGGCGCCCGCGGGTCCATTGCGTTTCGCCGGTCGCCCCGCCGGGCCCCTGGCAGGACAGCAGCATGTCGTCGATCCATCGCGCCGCCGGTGCGACGAGCTGGAGTTCACGGTCGACGGCGTTGTCCAACGTGAAGAACTGCATGGTCCGGGCGTCATCTTACGGCCCGATGACGGGCCTGTCCGGTGCGTGGGCAAGCGCGCGAGCGTAAATCGCAATACGAAAGCGGCGTGGCCGCGTTA
>DASVSS010000414.1:0-6540 GCA_036387945.1 Tepidisphaeraceae bacterium
TGGCGATTCGTCCGGGCTTTGTCGTGCCGATCATCACCTGCGTGGCATACGAAACCGCCGCGACCGAATCCCGGCGTGCCGCACCCGTCCGCAATGCATCACCAGCGGGCGCTAGCGTCACATCAGCGTCGCCATCGCCCCGGCGGCGGCGTCGAGGGTGGCGTTGATGGCGGCGGCGTCGTGCGCGGTGCCCACGAACCATGCTTCGAACTGGCTCGGCGGCAGGAAGACGCCGCGGGCGAGCATCGCTTGGAAGAAACGCGCGAAGCGCGCCGTGTCGCAGGCGGTGGCCTCGGCGAAATTGGTGACAACCGCGCCCGCGTCGGGAATAAAGAATGGATTGAGCATCGACCCCACGCGGTTGACGACCAGCGGCACGCCGGTCGACCTCGCGCAGTCGAGCAGTCCGTCGGCGAGCCGTGCGGAGGCGGTTTCGAGCTTCTCGTACACGTCCCGGTCCTGCATCAGCTCGAGCGTGGCGATGCCGGCGGCCATCGACAGCGGGTTGCCGCTGAGCGTGCCGGCCTGGTAAACGGGGCCGGCGGGGCTGACCATTTCCATGAGCTTGCGCGAACCGCCGTACGCGCCCACGGGCAGCCCGCCGCCGATGATTTTGCCCAGGCACGTCAGGTCGGGCCGCACGTCGTAGCGCACCTGCGCCCCGCCCCAGGCGACGCGGAACCCGGTCATGACTTCGTCGAGCAGCAGCAGCGCGCCGTGGGCATCGCACAACGCGCGCAAACCCTTGAGATACCCCGCGGCCGGCGGCACGACGCCCATGTTGCCGGCGACGGGCTCGACCGCGAAGCAGGCGATCTGCCCGGGGTATTGCTCGAACGCCTGGCGCGCGCCGTCGAGGTCATTGAACGCCACCGTCAGCGTCGCGGCGGCGACGGACTTGGGCACGCCCGGGCTGCTCGGCGTGCCGAGCGTGAGCGCGCCGCTGCCGGCTTCGACGAGCAGGCCGTCGACGTGGCCGTGGTAGCAGCCGCGGCATTTGACGACAAGGTCGCGGCCGGTGGCGGCGCGGGCCAGGCGGAGGGCGCTCATCGTGGCTTCGGTGCCGCTGTTGACGAAGCGCAGCATCTCCACCGCCGGCAGGGCGTTGACGATCGTCTCGGCCAGGCGCGTTTCGCACTCGGTGCTGGCGCCGTATGCCGTCCCCTTGCCCGCGGCCTTGGTGATGGCGGCGACGACAACGTCGTTGGCGTGGCCGACGATCATCGGCCCGTAGCTGCCGACGTAATCGACGTACTCGTGCTGATCGAGGTCGGTGACGTAACAGCCGTTGGCCTCTTTGATGAAGACCGCGCCGCCGCCGACGGCATTAAAGGCCCGCACCGGCGAACTGACGCCGCCGGGCATGACCCGCCGCGCCCGTGCGTGGGCGGCCTGGGAATGAACGTGGGAGCGCGCGTTTTCGGGCATCACGTCATCATTCGCCACATCTTGCACGACGCAAGTGGGGAAAAGACGCGTAGCAGGTCAATTTGAATCCGGGGTGCCGGGCGCGACGGTCCGGTACGCCGGGTCGTGTCCTGCGTGACCACGCCCCAGACCGCTGGGTGCCACGGTCTGCTACGCCAGGCCGTGGGGCCTGCGATCGCGTCAACGCATCCGAAAGGGCACCACGGCCCGGCGTACTGATCCGCGTCACCCGCATTGACCAACACCCGCCGAAAGACGGCCTCCTGGCCGCCCGAATCAATTCGGTGCCGATCCTATGACTGCGTGTGAGACGATAAATTTGACGCCTGAGGGGCCGACGCCCGATAAGGAAGAGATAAAGGAAAGTTCACCATGCGTTCGTCCGCCGCCGCACTGCTCGCCATTGCCATTCCGTCGCTCTCGTCGCTTTCACACGCGAACGTCGGGATCAAGCAGCACCTCGTCCTTGACGACTCCAAGGCGTCCGTTGTCGGCGGAAGCTATACCGTTGAGGGACAGCTCACCGTCGCGTACACGGACAACGCGTTCTCGCCTTCAACGTTCATCCTTAACGGTGACGGTTTCGACCAATCCTTGCCGACCCCAACGCCGCTCGCAGAGGCCTACAACGGCCATGCATTTTTCAATGGCGGCCTCTACGAGATCGGCACGCTCAGCGTCGCGTCCACAACGTCTGCGTTGTTCGTCAACACTCCTGTCACCGTGACCGGGACAGTGACCAACAGCGGCGTCCTAACCGTTGATCAAAACGCGACGCTGACGGCTGGAGGGTTCAGCAACACCGGGATTATGGCCGTCAACGCCGGCAGCGCGCTGACGACGCTCGGGTCATTCACTTCAGGCAACGACACGCCGTTCGCGGCGCTGATCGAAGGGGCGGGCTCGATCACGGCCACGGAGGCCGACTTCGGGAACACCCAGCTCCTGCCCGGTGACCCAGGGTCGGCCGGTGCGATGACCGTCACGTCGCTCCTCCCCGTCGTCCTGACCGAAACGGCGTTATTAATCGACGTCTACCCGGGAACGTCTTTGACGCACGACGTGCTCGCATTCACAGGCGCATTGACGGCGGGCGGCTTCATCTCCGCGGATTTCTCGAACTTCACCGCCGCCGAGCTCGATGCCCACGGGCCGTTTACGGTCGTCACCGCGGCGGCGGTGGCCGGGGCCTTCACGCTGTTCGATGACACCGCGTATGACGTCAACGAGAACGGGTCAAAAGTGGGGCGGATGGAACTGATGCAGAACGCGACGTCGGTCTACTTCCAGTACGTCGCTGTCCCCGAACCGACGGGCGTATCCGCAGTGGCCTTGGCGGCCGCGGGGGCGTTGCGGCGGCGGGTGCGGCGGTGCTGACAAGCTGACAGCGGGGCGTGGCGAACTGTCAAACTGACACGACCCGCCGGACGACCGCGTCCGGCGGGTATTTTCTTAACTGATTGCCGTGGCACGGATTAAAGCGCCGGTGAGCGGGCGCGTGCGTTGGTACGGCCTTTGATCTATCGAGCGTGCCGCCCGCTGCGTCAGCGGTCGGCGGCTTAAAGGAGAATACGAGTCATGGCTAAAATCATTGGTATCGATCTCGGCACGACCAACAGCGTCGTCGCCGTCATGGAAGGCGATCAGCCCAAGGTGCTGATCAACCGCAGCGGCAGCCGCATCACGCCGTCGGTCGCCGGCTTCACCGAAAAAGGCGAAATCGTCATCGGCCAGACGGCCAAGCACCAGCAGGTGACGAACCCGAAGAACACCGTCTTCAGCATCAAGCGCTTCATCGGCCGCCGCCACAACGAAGTGGCCGGCGAAGAGAAGATGGTGCCCTACGAAGTGATCGGCGGGCCCGAGGATTACGTGAAGGTGAAAATCCGCGGCAAGGAGTACACGCCGGAAGAAATCAGCGCGTACATCCTGCAGGACCTGAAAAAGACGGCCGAGGATTACCTCGGCGAAGCCGTCACCGAAGCCGTCATCACCGTGCCGGCGTACTTCAACGACGCCCAGCGGCAGGCGACCAAGAACGCCGGCGAGATCGCCGGCCTTAAAGTCCTGCGCGTGCTGCCCGAGCCCACGGCCGCGGCCCTCGCGTACGGCCTGGATCGCAAGAAGAACGAGAAGATCCTCGTATTCGACCTCGGCGGCGGCACGTTCGACGTGTCGGTGCTCGACGTCGGCGACGGCATCTTCGAAGTGCTGAGCATCGCCGGTGACACCCACCTCGGTGGCGACGACTTCGACGAAGAAGTCATCAACTACCTCGCCGAAGAGTTTCGCCGCAAGGAAGGCATCGACCTGCGCAAGGACCCGATGGCCCTGCAGCGCCTCAAAGAAGCCGCCGAGAAGGCCAAGATCGAGCTCTCGCAGGCAATGGAAACGACCGTCAACCTGCCGTTCATCACGGCCGACGCGTCGGGCCCCAAGCACATGCAGGAGACGATCAACCGCAGCAAGTTCGAGCAGCTCATCGGCAAGCTCGCCGAGAAGTGCCGCCAGCCGGTGCTGTCGGCCCTCAAGGACGCCGGCCTCGAAGCCAAGGCCATCGACGAAGTCGTCATGGTCGGCGGCAGCACCCGCGTGCCGCTCGTGCAGCGGATCGTCAAAGAATTGTTCCCCGGCAAGGAGCCGAACAAGACCGTCAACCCGGACGAAGTCGTCGCCATCGGCGCGGCCATCCAGGGCGCGATCGCCAAGGGCGACGTCAAGGACATTCTCGTCCTCGACGCCACGCCGCTGAGTCTCGGCGTCGAGACGCAGGGCAACGTCATGACGGTCCTGATCGCCCGCAACACGACGATCCCGACGAGCAAGTCCGAGGTGTTCAGCACCGCGGCCGACAACCAGTCGGCGGTGACGATCAACGTCCTGCAGGGCGAGCGCCCCTTGAGCCGCGACAATCGGCTGCTCGGCACGTTCAACCTCGAGGGGATCGCCCCGGCCCCGCGCGGCGTGCCGCAGATCGAGGTCGCGTTCAACATCGACGTCAACGGCATCCTCCACGTCACGGCCAAGGACAAAGGCACGAACAAGGAAGCCAAGGTCACGATCCAGAACAGCGGCGGCCTGAGCAAGGAAGAGATCGAGAAGATGAAGCGCGAGGCCGAGAGCCACGCCGACGAGGACAAGAAGCGCCGCGAGACCGTCGACGCCAAGAACCGCGGCGAAAGCCTCGCCTACCAGGCCGAGCGCGATCTGAAGGAGCACGGCGAGAAGGTCACCCCCGACGTGCGGGCGGAGATCGAGCGTGCGATCAGCGAGTTGCGCGAGGCCCTCAAGGGCGACGACGGCGACATCATCAAGGTCAAGACCGACCTGCTGATGACCGCCAGCCAGAAACTCGGCGAAGCCGTCTACAAAGACGCCGGCGCCACGCCCGAAGCCGCAGCTGCCGCTGGCGGCTCGGACGCCCCGGAAGCCCAAAGCGACCGCGGCACGAAGAAGAAGGACGACGACGTCATCGACGCCGAGTACGAAGTGAAGGAATAATCCTTCCCCGTCCGATTCCACTCGCAACCGGCCCCCGCCTCACCCGCGGGGGCCGGTTCGTTGAGGCGCCCTGCTGGCTCCCGCACTATATTTCTTGGCGACGCCCACGCATCGCCGGGTGCCAGGGGTCGAGTACGACTTGTGGCACCCGCCGGTAGCGCGCACAGATTCGGAAACACCAAAGGCCCGTGCCGGTGGCACGAGCCTTTGGTGTTCTAGTCGCGTGATGCACGAGGTGCCGCGTGCCACGGGCGGTACGCCGCCCGTGTCGGGGCCGGTCAGAAAGTGCGCCACATCTGAGATGTCGGCCGACCTGCATCGGCCGGGTACCCCGAGCCGTGTCTTGGCTGTGCAACACACTTGCGAGTGAAGACACGCCTGGGGGTACCTAACCGTGGCACTCGCAACCCGGCACCCGGCACGCAAAGGAAAAATGCGTGCCGCGTTGGAGAACGCGGGCGCGGCGGATTACTTCTGCTTGATCTTGTCCTTCGTGCTTTGAGCTTCGTCCTTCGCCACTTCCTTAGCCTTATCGGCGACGGCCTTGGCTTTTTCGCCGAGTTGGGCGGGACTGATCCCTTCCTGTTTCGCCGCTTCGCTGCCGGCCTGCAGGGCCGCGGTGGCGACGTGCTTGACCTTGTCTGCCAAGCTGCCGGGCGAGAGGTCCTGCCCGCGGGCTTCACCAACTACCGCCTGCGCGGTGTTCGATGCGGCCTGGGCGACTTGCGACGCCGCGTCCTTGCCGCGTTCGAGCAGGTCTTGGCCGGTCTCCATCGCGGTGGATTTAAGCTGATCGGACTGCTCACCCATCAGTTCGTCCTCGCGCCGCGTGCCGGGCAGTACCAGCCCCGCGATCACGCCCGCCGCCAGTGCTGCGACGCCGACGGCGAGGGGGTATTCTTCGGACGCTTCGCGGAAGGCGTCCCGACCGTAGCCGTACCCTTGCCGCGCGTACTGACCGGCCGCCGACGCACCCGACGACGTGTAACCGCGGGCCGAGCCCGCCCAGTCGCCGACCTGGCCGCGTGCGGAACCAAGCGCTCCACCGGCCGATCCGACCGCACCGCTTACAGCGCCGGTAACGGCGTCTTTCGCGCCCTGCAGCGCCGAGCCCACCGCACCGGCAGCGCCCGAAAGCGCCGAGCCTACGCTGCCGCCCGACGAGGAGGATTCAGAGCCGCCGCCCGTCGGCGGAAGGACCGACGGGCGGGCGCCTTGCCCGCCCTGGCCGCCTTGGCCGCGGTATTCCGCGCCATAGGTGGCTTCGTCGTACGGCTTGCCAGTGCGGGCGTCGACGGTCGAACCACCGTGCGTGGGCGGCCCGTCGGGCGTGTAATCGAGCGGCCACGCCCCGGCCTTGATGCCGGCGCGCTGGCGGCTTTTGTCGTCGCCTTCGAGCAGCATCCAGACGATGCCCGCCCCGATCAGGGCCGCCGGCAACGGGTGCTGCTTGAGCTTATCGAGCGCCTTCGAGCCGGCGTCTTTCATGGCCGTGCCCGAGCCGGAAATCGAGGAGCTGCCGCTGCTGGTGCTTTCGACGCTGCCCCGAATCCATCCCAGCACGTCGTCGACGAGGTGCCGGGGCTGCAGGCGGTTGCCCAGGGCGTCGAC
>DASVSS010000415.1:0-4439 GCA_036387945.1 Tepidisphaeraceae bacterium
CCGCTCGCTTTGACCCGTTCTATCGTGCCCTCCCGCCGCTCACCACCCGGCCGATAAAAAGCTTCAACTCGCCGGTGGAACTGACCGATCTAACCAAAGCGGGTCGTATCCGTTGCCGCCCGTGCGGCGTCGGTCGGCTCTGTTTGACCGGACGCCGCACACTGTGTTCAACGAGTTGCTTAATTTCGTCGCCTGGACTTCGGCCGTCACCGTCGCCGCCCCGTCGCTGCTGCTCAGTGCCGAGCTTGCCGCGTCGCTGCTGCACCGCCGGCCGCGGGAGACCGCCACCGCCGCTGCGCCGACATTCGCCGTCCTCGTGCCGGCGCACAACGAAGCGATCATGATCGGCCGCACCGTCGCGGGGCTGCGCACGCAGCTCGGCGACACCGGCCGGCTGCTCGTCGTCGCCGACAACTGCACCGATGCCACCGCCGCCATCGCCCGTGACGCCGGCGCCGAAGTCATCGAGCGCTTCGATGACGCCCGCCGCGGCAAGGGCTATGCCCTGGATTTCGGCGTCTCGCACCTGGCCAGCAACCCGCCAGCGGTCGTCATCATTGTCGACGCCGACGTGCGCGTGCGACCCGGATCGCTCGTCGCCCTCGCCCGCCAGGCCGCGGCCACCAGGCGTGCGGCGCAGTGCATTTACGTTCTGAGCGCCCCGCCCGAAGCGTCCGCCGGCGACACGATCTCGCATCTGGCGTTCACCGTCCGCAACCACATCCGCCCGCTCGGCCTGATGCGGATCGGCGGCGTCTGCCCGCTCTTTGGCGCCGGCATGGCGTTCCCGTGGGACGCGATCGCCACCGCACCGCTGGCCAGCGGCAACATCGTCGAAGACCTGGCGCTGGCTCTCGATCTCGCCGCCGGCGGCCGACCGCCGATGCTCTGCCCCGCCGCCCGCGTCGACGGCGAGCTCGTCGCCCTCGACCACGGCGACGACCTCACGCAACGCCGGCGCTGGGAGCACGGCCACCTGCGCACGATCCTTACCCACGCACCGGCGGTGTTGCTGAAATCGATCTTCCTCGCGCGTCCTCGCGCCGCCCTGCTGGCGATCGATGTGATGATCCCGCCGCTGAGTCTGCTGCTGATGCTCTCCGTCGGGGCCTTGGCCGCTTGCGGGCTGGCGGGCGTCCTCGGCGCCAGTCTGCTCCCCTTCACGATCCTTGCCGGCGTCTTCGTCACGATGTCGGCCCTGGTCACGATCGCCTGGTGGCGCTACGCCGAATGCCAGCGGCCGCTGCGTCCGCTCCTGGCCATCCCGGGCTACGCCCTGCGCAAAATCCCGCTCTATCTGTCGTTCTTCACCAAGGCGGAGAAGAACTGGAACCGCGCCTACCGCCCCGACCCGTCACGCCCGCCGACACCCCGGCCGGTGCGATCGTTCAAACGGGCGGCGTGACGTAAGAGCAGGCGCAAGAAGCAAGGCGTGCGCGGCGGAACACACGTTGGGTTCGTTTGTTCATTTTTCCCTCCCCTGCTTGCGCCGCTGCCCTTTAGCGTTCCCTTTTAGTGTCCGTGCACCGGCTCGCCAAGGCTCTTCTTCAACTCATTCAACTTCTCATCCAGCTGCGCCTGCGACGACGCTTCGAGGTTCAATCGCAGCAGCGGCTCGGTGTTGCTCTTGCGCACGTTGAACCACCACTCGCCGGCGTCGATCGTGATGCCGTCGAGGTAGTCGATCTCGCACTTCTTGTAAGCGTCGGCGAGCTCGCGGATCTTGCCGTCCTTGTCTTCCACCTGGAAATTCAGCTCGCCGCTTTGAAAGTACTTCTTGAGTGGATTGATGAGCTCGCTCAGCCCGCCGCGCCCGTTGCTGAGGATGCTCAGCACCCGCGCGAAGGCGATCGCGCCGCTGTCGGCGTTGAAGTTGTCGCGGTAATAAAAGTGCCCGCTCAACTCGCCGCCGAACACGGCATTGGTCTCGGCGAGCGTTTTTTTCATGAACGAATGCCCGACGCGCTCGCGCCGCGGCACGCCGCCGCCGGCCTTGATCTCGTCGACCACGACCTTGCTGCTGCGCAGGTCGTACACGATCGCCGAGCCCTTATTGGCCGGCACCTTCAGGAAGTCGCGCGCCATGAGGGCCGTGAGGATGTCGCAGCCAATCGTCGTCAACTTCTCGTCGATGAACATGCAGCGATCGGCATCGCCGTCGAAGCACGCGCCGACGTCGACCGGCGTCTGCTTCATCAGGTCCTTGAGCTGGACGAGGTTCGACTCCACGAGCGGGTTCGGGTCGTGCGTGAACGCGCCGGTGATCTCGAAGTTGAGCTTCACGATCTCGAGATCGCGCACGCCCTCGAACACCTTGGGCACCATCATCCCCGCCATGCCGTTGCTGGCGTCGATCGCCACCTTGATCGGCCGGCGCAGGTTCAGGAATTGCAGCACGTGCTTGCGGTACGGGGCCCACAAGTCCTGCTCTTCGTACTTGCCCATCACGCCGGTCGTCGCCTGCTGGCGCAGGCTCATGGCGATGCGCTTGATGTCCTCCAGCCCCGTCGCCGACCCGATCGGCTTGGCCTTGGGCCCGCTGATTTTGAAGCCGTTGTACTGGATCGGGTTGTGCGACGCCGTCGTCTGAATGCCGCCGATCGCGCCGAGGTGGTTGATGGCGAAGTAGATGAACGACGTATCGATCAGCCCGACGTCAACCACGTCAAACCCCACGCTCCGCAGCCCGTCGCACAGCGCCTTTGCCAACGCCGGCGAGTGCGGCCGCATGTCGCGCCCGACGACCACGCGATTGGGGTTCTCGACCTTGATCCCGCCGAAGTGCGTCTCCAGCCCGCGCTTGAGGAATTGCCCCGTCGCGTGCCCGACCTTCCACGCCGCGTCCTCGTTCAGCGGGGCCGGGTAGGTGGAGCGGACGTCGTAGGCTTTGAAGATTTTTTCGATCATGGTTGCGGCTTCCTTCTTGGACGTTGCGAAACGAGGGACGAGTGTACGGCGGCGGTGCGGAGGGGCAAGCGAGGCGGAATCAAACGACTTAGGCCGCCCTTCGTTCCTGCCATTTTCAAATGCGTTTCGCGTCAAAAACGGGGCCAACGTCCGGCCGCATCAGGCGTTGTGGCCGCACTATTGCGCGCACGGCACGCACGCAAACCGCCCAGCCCGCCGTAGGCGTTTTGGCTTGTGGCCGAGAGGCGATGGCGGGCAGGAGATCACCCCGGTATTGATACACCGGCGGAGCGAAAAAGTCGGCCATAATCCGCATAAAATGGCCGAAATTTCGCCGTTTTGTAGGGTGCGGTGAGCCGCACCCTGCAAAATTGCAAAACGTCCGTTGCCCGCACGATGGTCCGGTGTATAATAAAGTTATACAAATGGAGCAGACGTGACAATAAAGGCTAAGAAACTGGGCGGAAGCATCGCGGTCGTGATACCCAAGAGCATTGCCATCGAACTGAACATTTCGGTCGGCGACACGCTTGACCTGTCGACGAGCCCACAGGGCCTGCTCATCAGCCGTCAATTGCGGCGTCGTAGGCCGATCGAGGACATCGTCGCGGAGATCGACCCCAAGGCTTACGCCCGGCGCGGAAAAGAACTCGACGACCGCCCCGTCGGACGGGAAATCTGGTGAGCAAGACCACGTATCGCCCCGAACGCGGCGACGTCGTCGTCGTCAATTTTTACCCGGCCGCCGGCCGAGAGATCGACAAGCGACGGCCTGCCATCGTGATCAGTGACACGCAGTACAATCGCGCTTCGGGGTTCTGCATCGTCGTCCCGACCTCGACCAATCTCGCGCCCGGGCCCATGTGGTATCCGATCCCGAACGGCCTGCTGGATCGGCCTTCGGTCGCCCTGTGCGATTTCGCCAGATCAGTCGATTACCGGGAGCGAAACGTCGCGTTCGTGGCCAAAGCCCCGAAGGCTCTCGTCGATGAAGTCGTCATGCGGCTGATCGAATTGGTCGACCCGGCGTACCGCACTTAGTTCGTAGGGTGGGGTTCACCCCACCAAGTGCACGATCGACCTCAATGGTGGGGTGAACCCCACCCTACAAACTGAGCAAAATCATTAGCGAGGTGAACGTTGCCTGCGAGCTACAACGCAAGCCGAGAAGCACACAAGTGAATCGCGGAGGGGCACAACGATCAGCCTTTTCGCGAACGAGCCGGTTTTTTCTTCTTTCCTGAATTAGCTGGTTGCTCACGAGACCGATCGTCGACCGCCGCGAACTCATTCATGACTCGTTCTGCCGCCGCTTCGGGTGTGATCGTGTTATCACGATTGTGCTTGGTCAGTTTGTCGAATGCATCGTGCAGCGATTGAGCCTTTCTTTCAAAACGAGGAACGAATGTTTTATAAAAGTTGGTTTCCAGCTCTTTCCTAGCAACGAACTCGGTCTTGTCCGCGAAAGTGCGATCGACCATTTCCGTCTGAAAATAACTCTCAAATTCTGCTACCAATCGCTGATAAATGAA
>DASVSS010000416.1:0-2303 GCA_036387945.1 Tepidisphaeraceae bacterium
GGCCGGGCCGCCCTGGCCGCCGCCGCGCGCGCTTTGCCGCTCGCCGGCTGTGGCGGCGAGGGTGGCGGCGGCGCCCCGCCCGCCGCCACCCCCGGTCCGACCCCGACCCCGACCCCGACCCCGACACCCACGCCGACCGCGACCCCGACGCCTGCGCCCGTCACCACTGCCGTGACGCGCACTGCGGTCGCTACGCTCAGCAATCCGTGGGCGATGGTGTTCCTGCCCGACGGCCGCGTGCTCGTCACCGAGCGCGGCGGCGCCTTGCGGGTCGTCACGCTCAACGGGACGGGCGCGGCGACCGTCTCAGCCGCGGTGTCGGGCGTGCCGGCGGTTGCGGCGGCAGGGCAGGGCGGCTTGCTCGACGTGGCGCTCGACCCGGGCTTTGCAAGCAATGGCCGGGTCTATCTGAGCTATGCCGAATCAGGGTCCGGCGGAGCCGGGCTGGCGGTCGCGCGGGCAACCCTGTCCGGGCTTACGTTGACCGGCGTGTAAGTGATCTGGCGGCAGGCGCCCAAGGTGACCGACACGCGGCACTTCGGTGGCCGTTTGGCCTTTGCAGCGGACGGGCGACTGTTCGTCACCGCGGGCGAACGACACCTGGGCGCGCCCGCGCAAGATCTGGCGGTCACGCTGGGCAAGATCATCCGCCTGAACACCGACGGCACGTTCCCCGCCGACAATCCTCATCCGAACGGCATCTGGTCGCTCGGCCACCGCAACCCCTATGGCCTCGTCTTCGCGGCCGACGGGCGGCTATTCGAGAGCGAGATGGGGCCGGAAGGCGGCGACGAGTTCAACCTTATCGCGCGTGCCGGCAACTATGGCTGGCGCACGGTCTCGGAGGGCAATGACGGCGAGGTCCTGCCCCGCCACGCGACCCGGCCGGAGTTCGCGGCACCCCTGGTCAGCTGGACGCCGGTGATCGCGCCGGGCGGCATGATCCAGTACACCGGCACGCGCTTCGTCGGCTGGACCGGCGACTTCATCCTAGCGGGCCTGGTGCAGCAGGGTATCGTGCGAGTGCGCGTCACCGGCAACAGCGCCGCCGAAGCCGCCCGCATCGGCCTGTCCGCCCGCATCCGCGAAGTGGAACAAGGTCCCGACGGGGCGATCTGGGTGCTGGAGGACGGCGGCTCGGGCCGGCTGGTCAGGCTGGATCCCGCCTGACTTCGTCACCCGGGGCTTGACCCGGCGTCCACCTTTCCGCGAGCGGCGCCATGGATGCCGGTCGAGCTCAGCATGACGATCTAATCCCGCACGATCAGGTAGTTCATCCGCGCCCGCGCGATCGGCTTGGCGGGATCGTCCTGCCACGCGGTCGCGTCCACATTGGCGACCCGCGTGCCCAGCCGCTCGACCACGCCGATCGCCCGCGTGTCCTTGTCGCGGCCGCCGCGCATGAAATCTACTGTGACGTTGACCGGCTTGATCCGGCCGCCCTCCGCACCCAGCGCATGCCGCAGCGCGACGATCGCCGCCATCTCCAGCAGGCCGGTGATCGCGCCGCCGTGCAGAAAGCCCGGCCGGCCCAGCACCGGATCGGCGAAGGGCATCACCAGCAGCGGCGGCCCTTCCGGCTGCGCCTCCTGCGTCAGCCCCAAGGTGTGGGCGTAGGGCGGCAGCGCGGTCATGGTTCCACGTTCATGAAGGTGCCCGCCACATGCGCGAGCGGGTCGGCCGGGTCCCCGTCATGCGCCACGCCGCGGACGAACGAGATGGCGCGCGTCAGCCGATAGCATTCGCCACGTCCGATCACCGTCTTTCCGGGCGTCGCCGGGCGCAGATAATCCACCCGCAGGTCCAGAGTCGCATGCGGCACGAACGCGCCCTTCTTCTGCCAGACCGACAGGCTGGTCGCCATGTCCATCACCGTGATGATCGGCCCCGACGCGAGCACGCCGGTCTCGGGATCGCCGACCAGATCGGCATGCCAGGGCAGCGCCAGTTCGACCCAATCGGCGCCATGCGCATGATAAGCCATGCCGAGCCGGCCGCCATGGCCGCCGAACCCGCGGTCAGTGAAGCGCTGTACATCGAACGGACCGAACACCGAGTCGTCCTACACGGCCGCGTGCGCGCCGGGCAAACGTTGCACGGAATTAACTAAGCCTCGTCCCGACCCGCCCTTAGCGTCCGTGTGACAGAACGGGGACGCACATATGTACGCTACGGGACGCGCCGACAGGCTCGAACGCCGCCATCGCCGAAAGCGTGTCCAAAACGGAGCTTGATGGCCGCCGCACGTGCCGGGTCAGCGATACAAAGCGGGGGTGTTGCCGGTGCTGCTCCTTGGCGTCGAT
>DASVSS010000417.1:0-3550 GCA_036387945.1 Tepidisphaeraceae bacterium
CAGAGCGTCTACCACGAACCCCCCGGCCTGGCCGACCGACTGAGCCGATTCGTGCTCGGCACGCTGGCGGCGGGGGCGAGCTTGTACGAAGTCGACGCCAGCCCCGCCGGCCTGGCGCACTGGGTCGGCGAGAATTACCACGACCCCGCGAAGGTGCCCCGCGACAAGATCCACCAGCTCCGCGTCGAGGCCAACGAACCGGGCAAGATGATGGCCCACATCAGCCGCCTGTGCGGCTATTTCGACACCGACCTCGCCCACTGGCTGCCGTACGTCCGCCGGCCGACGCTAATCGTAGTGGGCCGCGACTGCCTGCCCGTGCCCGAGGCCCAGTGGCTGCGGCCGGCCCAATGGTCGCAAGGCAAATCACTCGTCGTGATCGAAGACGCGAAGAACTTTCCGCACGAAGAGCAGAGCGCCGCGGTCAACGATTTGGTAGAACGCTTCCTCGACGGACGCGGATGAGCGGCGGTCTTGCAGAAAGTGTTTCTCCGATTGCCCGCGACGCCCGGGGCGTCTATCGTTCCGCTTTCGACACAGACCCGCCGCCGCAACGCGCTGCCACGCCGGCGTAGCAGCAGTACCAACAGCGACCGATGAAGCCTGACGACTCGCACTACGGGTACTAATATGGGCACAACGAAAATAGCATTTCGCGCGAGTTGTTCGACTGAGCTTTCGCGCGGGGTGTCGCCACGACTCAAAGCCGCCGCGGTTGCGCTCGTTGTGATCCTATTGCCGCTGTCACTACGAGCGGACGACTACGACTGGGGCACTTGGCACGTCGCGTTGCAAGAAGACTGGCCAGCTCACGCCGCGGGATTGCCGCCGCTGCTGGAGCCCGGCATTGTATTTTGGCGACGCGATGCCGGCGCGGAAAGTTCGATTTCCGATATGCGGAACGGCTGGGTGTCGGACCGCAACGAGGGCCCCGGCGTCACGGTACTCCTGGGCGGCAATTTCAAGGCGACACAGCGCATCGAAATTCGATCTTTCGTCCGAAAGGGCGATCGAGTTCATCTGGCAGTGGTTGCCCATCGAGGCGGCGGCAAGCCGCCGGAATGGCTAACGGACGCCGTCCGGCGGAAGTCGAAGATGGCTGCGGGTGCACCGATCGCCGATGCCGATCTGGATCGTCTCGCGGAAAAGCGGGTGCTCGTAGCCGCCGAGTTCCCCAGCGACCTGCCACCGGGAAGCTACCATGTCACAGTCGAGTGTCGTGATCCGGAGGGGGCGGTGCTCGAGCGGTTCGAGCGTCCGTTCGTGCGGCCGCCGGATCGACCGGACCCGCTGCTCGGCCTGACCGACGATCAAGTCATCCAAGCGTACGTCGAACGCGGTCTCGCGCTCCGCGGCATGAGCGTCGAACCGCTCGATTCGCGTCTTGGCCGCATGGCGGCGGCCTTTCCGTACGAGCATCCTAAACGCCTTGCGTGGGCTGATGTGCACCGCGAAATCGTTCGCCGCGGCAAGCCAATGGTGCCGGCATTGATCGACCTGCTCGAAGCCGAAGCGGCCCGCAATCCCGGCGCCGGCTCGTGGGACAAGGCCCAGTTCGGTCTGTCGTCCGACGTCATGAACATGCTCGCACGCATCGGTGACCCGCGGCCGGTGGACTTGCTGGTGCGCATCATCGCAGGCCTGAACGACCGGACGAACCTTCTCGTGCGGCAAAGGGCCGTCGAGACGATCCGAACGTTGACGCACACGGAGTTTCTAGTCGACGCCGAAAATCCCCCGCCGTCGGACGCATCCATCGGCGCGGGAGCGATCGTCTTCCACACGCGCGGCAGCCCGCAAACGGCCCAAACCTACAACGCCGTGGCAGAGCTTTATCGCCAGTGGCTGGCCAACGAAGGGCGCGACCCGGCCCGGTGGTTGCCGCTGGCGACCGCACGGGCCCGGGAGGCGCTCAAGGCTGACGACGCCACGGCCGTGCGATGGGCGGTCACGTTTCTGGCAGGCGCCCATTGGCACCGTGGGTTCGATGACGATCCGGAACGGACGATGCCCCTGCTGGCTTCGCTCCTGGATACCGCGCGACAGTCTGTCGTGACAAAGATTAGTTCCTTCGTCCGCATCCCCTCCGCCTTGGCCGCCTATGGCCCGGTCGCAAGGCCCTACGTCGAGAGCATGATCGAACTGGCCAAGGCGAAGCCGACCTGGGACGGCTTCGCCAATCTTGCCGCAGTAGGCGGCGAGCGGGCGATGGCCTATCTGATCGAAACCCTACCCGCCCTGCGCAGCGAGCTAACGCGACACGATGTTGACGTCGATACCGACAAAGACCGCTTGAGCAACATGGAAGCGCGGGAGGCCATGCTGGCGTACAAGGGGTGCCGCTGGGCCATCGAGCGATGCGCCGCCAGAACGTTCGCGACGGACGAACAGATCGGCGCATGGTGGACGCACGCGCGCAGCTCGACCCAGCGGCAATGGATCGAACAAAGCCTCGACCACACCGCCGCCGAGGCAGACGCGGGCAACGCCAAGGCGCAGTTCATCCTGCGGCAGGTATTGCCCGACCTCCCGTACGCCGATGCCGATCGACCATTCGATCCGCCGTGGAGCAAGCGCATGACGATCACCTACCTCGAACGCGAACGCCCGGCGTTTCGCGCGGCGTGGGTCGAGCAGAACCGGTCGAAATTCCGTTACGACGAAAAGCGGTCGTGCTTCGTGATGGCCGCGGAACGTCAATAGCCAACGCATCTCGCGCAGCCCGGATCTCGCTCGCGCTCAGAACGGCACTGACTGATCCATCCAATCGTCGCTGCGCAGCACTTGCTTGCGGTTGAACCGCGCGAGCTTTTCGGCGCGGGCCTGGGCGATTTTGATCAGGCGCTTGGCGCCGATGGCGCGCCACATCTTGCGCAGCCGCGGGGCGTGGCGGATGAACAGGTCGTCTTCGGCGCTGGCGAACATCTGCGCCTGCCCCGGGTCGCCCTGGCGGGCGGCGCGGCCGAAGAGCTGGCGGTCGATGCGGCCGGTGGTGTTGGGCTCGGTGGCGATCACGTGCAGGCCGCCGAGTTCCTTCACGCCGCGGCCGAGCTCGATGTCGGTGCCGCGGCCGGCCATGTTGGTGGCCACCGTGATCCGCCCGGCGTGGCCGGCTTCGGCGATGATGTTCGCTTCCTGCTCGTTCTGCGCCGCGTTCAGCACGCGGTGGGCGCGGCCGGCGGCGGTGAGGCGCTTGCTGATGTCGTCGCTGGCCCACACGCTGCGTGTGCCGACGAGCACGGGGACGCCTTTGTCGTTGAGCTCGAGCACGCGTTTGAGCACCGCGTCGTACTTCGCGGCGGCGGTGTCGAACATGCGCAGCGGCAACTGCTCGCGGATGCACGGCTTGTTGGTGGGGATGCGGATGATCGGGCGGTTGTAGATCTGCCAGAACTCGCCCGCCGCCTCCCACGCCGTGCCGGTCATGCCGCACATCGTGGGGTACTGGCGGAAGAAGCGCTGAAAGCTCAGGCGCGCCAGGTTCTCCTTGTCGGCGGTGATCTTGACCTTCTCCTTGATCTCGATCGACTGGTGCAGCCCGTGACGCCAG
>DASVSS010000418.1:0-2783 GCA_036387945.1 Tepidisphaeraceae bacterium
CTTCTCCCCCTTGGCCGATGGTTCGTTATACTGCCGCCACATTTCACACGGACGGGAATTTTCGCATGGACGCGAAATCATTCGCCGGGGAACCCCGGTTATTGCTCAGCGCCAGCGCACTGGCGACCAACGTGCGCACCCTGCGGCGGCAACTCGCGCCGACGGTGAAGATCGTCGCGGTGCTCAAGGCCGACGCGTACGGCCACGGCGCCGTCGCGGTGGCCGAGATGCTCACCGCCGTCGAGGCGGCGCAGCCGTTCGTGAAGGTCGACGCCTTCGCCGTCGCCACCGCCGACGAGGCCGCTGCGCTGACGGCGTTCGGCAAGCCGCTGACATTGCTGCGGCCGGTGGAGAACGCCTTCCTCGGCCGCCAGCGCGACGCCATTGAACTCGCCGTCCTGAACGGATGGACGCTCACCCTCAGCAGCGCCGCCGCCGCCGACGACGTGGCGCGCATCGCCCTGCACCGCGGCGGGCGCGCCCGCGTGCAGATCATGCTCGACACCGGCCTGACGCGCTGCGGCGCGTCGCCAGCGGAATTCCAGCGCCTGCTCGAGCGCACGCTGCACCACGCGTCGCTCGATCTCGTCGGGCTCTGCACGCACTTCGCCAGCGGCGAATCCGCCGGCGACGCCTACACCGGGGAGCAGTTGCGGCGATTCAACCGCGTGGTCGCCGAGCACCCGATTCTCGACGGCGTTCCCAAGAGCGTAGCCAACAGCGGCGCGATCTTCTTCGCCCCGCGCAGCCATCTCGACGCCGTCCGCCCGGGCATCGCGCTCTACGGCATCGACCCGACCGGCCGCCCCGCCGTCGACCGGCCGCTGGCACCGATCGCCAGGTGGACGGCCCCCGTACAAGGGGTGTTCGACGTCGCCGCCGGCCAGAGCGTCGGGTACGGCCAGACCTGGATCGCCCCCGAGCGGCGGCGCATAGCGATCGTGCCGGTCGGCTACGCCGACGGCTACCCGCGGGCGGCGAGCAACCGCGCGGTGATGATGCTCGCCGGCAAGCCCTGCGGCGTGGTCGGGCGGGTAAGCATGGACATGACCGCCATCGACGTCACGTCCGTCGGCGACGCCTGCGTGGGCGACGAAGTCGTCGTCCTCGACGACAACCCGCTCTCCCCGGCGAGCATCTACCAACTCTCCCGCATCGCCGACACCATCCCGTACGAGCTTCTCTGCCGCATCGGCCCACGTGTCCGCCGCGTGTGTGTCGGAGTGGAATCCGTCGTCGCCGCGGATAGCGCGGAGTAGGCCTAGAGCCTGTTATGCACTTGGGCGCGAAGCAGCGCTCGGGTGCCACGGTCTGGTACGCCAGGCCGCGGTGCCCTCCGGAGCGTATTTGCGTCAGAACAGGCCACGGCCTGGCGTATCAGACCGTGGCACTCATGGCAGCCGACTGTGACACATCAGTTCTAAAAGTGCATAACAGGCTCTAGGCCTGTGACGCACTGAGGTGTGATGCCTGGGGCACCGGCGGCGGCTGATTACGGGACACGGATTTTCAATCCGCGGCCGCGTCGGCAGACGCAAAAATCCTTCGACGCCTGTGCGTCAAACACGGGTTGAAAACCCGTGCCACAACACGCTGAACGATTCTCCACGATTCTCCGCAGCATCATTCCAATGCGCTTCACGCCTCCGCGCGAAAGCGGCCCATGTGGCGTGGGCGTCTCGCCCACGTTCGCCGCAACGCGGCGAGAAAAGTTTCGAACTTCGCTCTCCAACAGCGATTCATGTCTTGGCTCAACGAAGCGGCCGAGGTCGTTGTAGCACGGGCGTCCCGCCCGTGTTCACGTCGGAAGACGTGAGAACCCGCTTGCCGCATTCGCAGCGAAGTCAGGCGGGACGCCCGTGCTATAGGCGGCGCCGCGTGCCGGCACATGCCCTCAACGTGGGCGGGACGCCCACGCCACGACACGCGCCACAGCATGGTCAACCCGGCGCCCGATGCCCGGAGAACGGACAGTGCGGGAGGAACGGCCAATCCATGACGCGCTTAGACGAAGTCGCCTCTTAGGCCTTCTTCTTCGTCCCCTTCGTTGCCGCACCGTCGGATTCGTTCACGCGCGGGCTTTTCTGGCGAAGCTCGTCGATCTTCATTGACGCCTCGGCCTTGGTCAGGTCGGCGACATCGGCGGGCTTTACGCCGGTTTCTTCGCTGAGCGTTTCGAGGTACGACCGCTGAGCGCCGGTCATCGGCTCATTGCCGGTGGTCCACTGCGTCGGGTCCTTCTGGGTGTTGCCGTCGGGGGTGGCGGCGGTCTGTTTGGTGGCCATCGTGTGCTCCTTTGTTAGCCCGAGTACGGTAGGGTTTTGTTCGGTTCAGGATCAAGTTATGAGACGGATTTAATGCGTCCATGCCGCGTCGGGGCCGCTAGCGTTCGATACACGCAGGGAGCGAGCCGATGACCGAATCAGACGCGCAGAACGCCGACGTGCAAAGTGCCGGCGCGCAAAGCTCGGACGCACAAAAAAGCGAAGTCCACGCCACCACCGGCGATGCGTCCACGGCCCCTACGTCCGGTGGCCGGCCGCAGACGGCTGCGGGGGCTAGGCCGGTGCATTCGCCGACCGACGGGCCGATCGATCTGTCGGGCATCGAAGGCGGCGTGCGCGTGATCCGCGACGACACCGACGCCGGCGGGCCGCTCGTGATCGAGTCCGACGACCCGGACCTCAACCCGCCGCGCGTGCCGAGCGACCCGTTCCCGACCGACCGCACGCCCGAAGTCGACCCGCCGGTGAAGAAGTAGCCACGGCGCAACGGCCGCGGGG
>DASVSS010000419.1:0-38950 GCA_036387945.1 Tepidisphaeraceae bacterium
TGTTGATGAACTGGTTGTTCGTGCCCTGGTAGACGAGCACGCCTGAGTCATCGTTGCCGCTGATGATGTTGCGCTCGGCGGCGGTGTAGCCGCCGATGACGTTGTTGCTGCTGCCGTTGCTGACGTCGATGCCGCGCCACCAATTGCCGATGTCCTTCGTGCCGGTGATGTCCGTGCCGACGTAGTTGCCGGTCACCTTGTTGTCGCTGCCGCTGGCGAGCCACAGGACGATGCCGCTCCAGACATTGCCGCTTACGACGTTCCGCTCGAGGGCTGTCGTGCCGCCGATGACCGTGCGCGGCTGCGAGGTTTCGATGCCGTACCAGCCGTTGGCCAGGCGGGTGTCACCGCGGGCGTTCAGGCCGACGATGTTGCCGCGGATGACGGTGTCGTGTCCGCCGCCCTGGTTGATGACGATGCCGTCTTCCTTGTTGCCGCTGATCAGATTGCCAGACCCCGCGACGCTGCCGCCGATGAGGTTGAACGGCGACCCGTTGATCGCCACGCCGCTGCCCTTGTTGGGCACGGCCTTATTGCCCGTGTAGTCGGTGCCGATGTAGTTGCCCTGCACCTTGTTGTACTTGGCCGAGTACGTCCACATCTGCACGCCGATGGAATTGTTGCCGCTGATGACGTTGCGGTCGGCCGCCGTCGTACCGCCGACGACGTTGTTGGCGGTCTGCAGGAATACGCCCTTCTGCGCGTTCGGGGCGGCGTAGCTGCCGGTGAGGTCGGTGCCGATGTAGTTGCCGACAATCTTGTTGCCACCGCCGTTGACGACCTGAATGCCGATGCCGTTGAAGCGGTTGATGACCAAGCCTTTGATCGTGCTGTTGCCGCCGCCGACGTTCAGGCCCACCGCGTAGCCGGCCTTTGCGCCGTTGAGTTCGATCAGCGGCTTGCCGGCATAGCCCGGTTGCGTGCTGCCGTCGATCGTCAGCGGGCTGCGGATGTACGGCAACGCTTTGAGCGGCTGAATGGATTTAGCGCCCGAGCCGATCTTGAACTGAATGGTGTCGTGATCGGTGTACTTGTTGGCCAGGGCGATCGCGTCCCGCAGCGATCCCGCGCCGCTGTCATTGACGTTCGTCACGACGATGGACGCGAACAAATCCCGCTGCTCGAGGTTCTCGAGTGTGGCCCGTTTCGATCGGTTGAACTTCTGCATTCTCTCTGCTCCTTTAACAAGCTGCACAATCAGGGTGAGATACGAAAGGGTTGCCGGGCAAGACCGCCGACGTCCGGATAACGCATGAAAATACGTTTAAGGCCCGTTGGCCGGGAATTTACCCGCCATCCGCGTCGACACAACCAAAAATCGGCCCAAATGACAAAAAATTTGTCGTTGTGAGGAGCTTCCTCACGAGGGGGAATATGCTGTTAACGCAGGTGGGGCGGCCTCGAGGCCGTTATTTCGTGCCCTGGGGCCCGTTATCGGACAGATACTTTTTGCGCAGCGCAGCGGACAAATCGACGCCTTCGATGTTCGCCAACGTGCAGAGCCAGGCCACCACGTCGGCAAACTCTTCTTCCAGGTTCGCGCGGTCGTCGCCATTGAGGGCCGTCGCCAGTTCACCGACTTCTTCGATGAACCAGACGAACGTCTTTGCCGAGCCGCGCGCCTTGTCAACCTCAAGGTACCGCTCGGCGATGTGCTTCTGAAAATCGGCGAGCGAAAGCGATGCGTCGGCGGCCATAACGCATCCATTTCGGGCAGGGCGCCCGCTGCACGAATTGGTCATCCCTCGCGCAACGCGCGGTAACCGATGTCACGGCGGAAATGCTTGCCGTCGAATTTGATCTTGTCCATCGCGCCGTAGCACCGCGTCTGCGCGTTTTTCAGCGTGTCGCCCAATGCCGTCACCGCCAGCACCCGGCCGCCGGCGGTGACAAGCGCGCCGTGGTTGCGCGCTGTGCCCGAGTGGAAGACCTTCACGTCCGCCATCGCGTCCGCGGCGTCGACGCCGGTGATAACGTCGCCCAGCCGCGGCGTTGCGGGGTAGTTGGCCGACGAGGCCACGACGCATATGGCGGGGCGGCTGTCCCATTCGAGCGAGACGCGGTCGAGCGTGCCGTCGATGACGGCGTCAAAGACGCTCAGCAGGTCGGACTTCAGCCGCATCATCAGCGGCTGGGTCTCCGGATCACCGAAGCGGCAGTTGAACTCAAGCACGCGCGGGCCGGCGGCCGTGAGCATCAGGCCGGCGTACAGGACGCCGCGGTACTCGGTGCCTTCGCGCGCCAGCCCGTCGAGGACCGGGACGAAAACGTCGCGCTCGACTTGCGCCAGGATCGCGTCGGTCATCATCGGCGTCGGCGAGTACGCGCCCATGCCGCCGGTCATCGGGCCGGTATCGCCTTCATCGATGGTTTTGTGGTCCTGGCTGCTTTCCATCACATAAATGTTCCGCCCGTCCACGAACGCCAGCACCGACACTTCGGGCCCGGTGAGAAAATCCTCGATCACCACGCGCGTGCCGGCATCACCGAAGACGCGCTGCTTGAGGCATTGGTGGATCGCGTCGATGGCGTCGGCTTCGCGGTAAGCCACGGTCACGCCTTTGCCCTTGGCCAGGCCGGCGGCCTTGATGACGATCGGCGTGCCTCGGCCGCGGACGTATTGCTCGGCGGCGGCGACGTCGGTAAACGCGCGCGCGTCGGCGGTCGGGATGGCCTGGCTGGCCATCAGTTCCTTGGCGAACCACTTGTCGCCCTCGAGCCGTGCCGCTTGCTTCGTCGGCCCGAACACGCGCAGGCCGGCGGCCTGCAGCCGGTCGGTCAGGCCGGCCGCCAATGGGTCTTCGGGGCCGATCACCACCAGGCCGATGTCGTTTGCCCGGGCGAACTTCTCAATCGCCGCCGCATCGGTCACCGCCACGTCCACGCAGTCGGCCATCTGCGCAATGCCGGGGTTTCCCGGCGCGGCGTAAAGCTTGCTTACCCCGGCGGACTGGCGCAACTTCCAGGCAATCGCGTGCTCGCGCCCGCCCGATCCGATCAACAGCACATTCATGTTCGCTCCCTCGGCCGTCGTATCCCGATCCCGCACACAAATCAACCACCGCCGTGCCGCCGATCCGCCCGCGGCGGCCGAATCACTTGAAAACCGCACCGCTTGGGATAGGATGCCCGGCCCGCAAGCCTGAATAGCTCAATTGGCAGAGCAGCTGACTCTTAATCAGCGGGTTCCAGGTTCAAGTCCTGGTTCAGGCACTCTAAATCGCCCGGCACTGCCGGGCGATTTGCGTTTTGCGTGGCGGCCGCTCAATCCACGTTTAAGCCCTCGTGCACCTCCTGTGCACCTTTGCTGCCCTGCGGCGGGAAATGAACCGTTGGCACAAAACGTCCGACGTTTTCACTGCTGCGACGCGTCGGCGGGGCGGGTGGGGTTCGATCGCTTTGGGGGCCGTCCGCGTCGGATCTCGCCGCCCTGATCGCCGGGGAGGCGGGGCAGCTCGGGTTCGCGGTTGCTGCGCCGGCGCTTGTTCTCGGCGTGCCGCAGGGCCTCACGCAACACGTCGGATGGGGTGCTTACGTAGCCGCTCTTTCGCCACGTCGCCTGCAGCGACACGAGCATCTGCGTTTCGCGGTCGTTATGACGCAGGGTGATGCGGCGCATGGGTCGGCTCTCGGTGGTCGCGACGATGATAGTGCGCTCGGCGGTCGCGCGCGATCCGATTTCGACTGGCGTTCAGCCGCCCGAGAGGGTGAGACCATCGAACCGCAACTTCTGCAGCCGCAGGGCGTCCCGGGTGCGACTAGCAAATTGCGGCGGCGTGGCCGTCGATGAGATTTCGGCAATCGACGTTTCTTCAAATGACGGCTGCTCGACGATGCTCACCTCGTCGACGTCGTAGCGGCTGGCGTTGATGATCGGCCCGCCCGCGTCGCGGGACAGTGTCGAAATGCCTTCCACTGCCTGCAGGTCGCCGCCCGGGCCTCGTTGCCACACGGGGGCGCACATGGCGAACGACATCGCCTGTAGCTTGCCGGCCCGGACGAGCGCGAGCACGTGACGGGCGATGTGTGTGTCGGGCAACCGCATTTCGATCGGCACGCCGTAGTCGTCGGCCGGGCCGACGCGCAGGCCGCCGGTGGCGGTGTCGACGAGGTGCCCACCCGTCATGTCGTGGTTATATACCCCGACGACGTGGGCCGTGAAGTGGGCCGAGTCGCGCAGCAGCCGAACGCGAAAGCCGCCTCGGTCGGAACTGACCGCATTCCAAACGATTGGGTAACCTCGCAAGGTTCCAATCCGCGTCGCTGTTGGGCGGGCGGCGGCCTCGAAGGTGACGCGGGACGCGACGGCAGTAAATGTGAGACGGGCCGCGGCGGCGGGGAACGTGAGGCGGCGGGGGTTCGTGTGCATGGCGATTTCCTCTCGATCAGGCGGCGTCGGCCTCGTACAGCTCGACGCCGCCGGGGTTTTGTTGGAGTTGGGCAAGGATCGCCCGCAAGGTCGCGACGATCGCTGTGTCGTTGCCCTTGGCGGCTTGGCTGGCGGCGTTGGCCGCCGCGGCGCTCGGTGAAGCCGGCTGCGCCGCGGCGGTGGCGCTCGACGGCGCGGCGGCCTTGAGGGCGTCGAATGCGCCCTGCGCGGCGAGCTGCATCGACTCGGCACTGCCCGACAGCACGGTCGCGAGCGTGCCGGCAACTTCCTTGCCCTTTTCGTTCAGTTTCTCGAGCCCGGCTTCGGCCGGCTCGGTGTCGGTCGCGATCTTTGCCGTAGCGACGATTTCGGGCGGGGGCACGATCGTCGGCAGCACGTCGCGTTTCAGTAGCCCCGCCAACCCCTTGAACGTGCCGCTAATGCTCGCGGCCGCGTCCTTGGCGGCCTTGTCCTGCTGATTGAGGTAGTCGCCGAGCCCCTGAGTGAGGGCCTGACCGAGCGCGGCGGATCGGTCGCCGAGCGCCTTTTCGAGGGGGCCGATCTCCCGGGCCGCGATCGCGGGGAGTTCCTTGATCGTGTTCTTGAAACCCTCGGTCAGCCCCACCCACTCGAAGTTGAAGCCGTCCCCGGTCAGCATCGAGTACAGGGCCTTGCCGAAGCTCGCGGCGTTGGCGGCCATGTTCGTAAAGACCGTGCCGAGCCAATTCGCGGCCGTGGTGAAGATGTCGCGCCAGTTGTTGCCGAACCACGACAGCAGGCCGGGGATCACCGTGCCGAACACGTAGTGAAACTCGTTGCCGATCCGCACGACTTGGTAGGCGATCCCCACGCCAACGAAGGCCGCGACCGTGCCTAGATTGTTCAGGCCGAACGTCAGGATGTTGATCGCCAGCGTGGCGGTGTCGCCAAGCCACTTCGCGCCGTCGGAGATTTTCTGGAACACGCCGCCGACGCTCAGGCCGGTTTCGCCGGTCTGGATGCCGAGCATGTTCATCGCGCCCGTCCACGCCGCGGAAATGCCCGCCCCGACTTTCTGCACGACCGACCAAATGCCGTTGAAGGCACCGGACACGAAGCCGTAAATTGACGTGCCTACCCGCATGGCGGTGTCGAGCCACGATTGCCAGTTCTGCGAGATGAAAGCCCCCGTGGCGGCGACGGCCGATTTGATTCCCTCCATGCCCACGGCCGCCCCGATCGCGGCGAAGCCGCCGACGATCAGGCCGATGGGCGAAACGATCACCGCAGCCAGCGACGCGATCGCACCGCCGATGAGGCCGATCGCCCCCACGACGGCCGGGCCGGCGATCATCAGGCCGATGCCCGCGAGCCCGGCGGCGATGTAGCCCATGTACGGCTGCACGGCCGAGTAGATCGATTTCGCGACGTTGATCACCGGCGTGGCCCACGCCGCGACCTGCGTCGTCACCCACGCCCCGAAGCTGCCCACCTGACCGATCACGCCGCCCAAAATCCCCTTCACGTCGAAGGCGTCGAAGATCGTTTGCGTGATCGACGCCAAGCCCATGCTGACGGTGTCGGTGAACGTCGACCACAGGCCGCCGAGCGACTGGCTCTGCTTTGCCATGAGCCCGCTGAACTGGCCGCCCGTGGCGGTCATCGCCGCAAGCGCCGCGTCCACCTGGGGGAACCCGACCGTGCCGGCCGACACCATGCCGGCGATGGCGTTCTCGGCCACGCCGAGCGACGCGGCGAGGTTCCTGTAGATCGGCACGCCGGCCTCGGCGAGCTGGTTGAGCGTTTCGCCGGTGAGCTGGCCGCGGCTCTTGATCTTGCCGTAGATGCCGGCGAGTTCCTGCAGGTCCTTCCCGGTGCCTGCGCTGATGTCGCCGAGCATCTGCAACTTGCTTTGGGCGTCGGTGTTGGCGACGCCGAACGCGAGCAACTGCTTTGCGCTGGCGGCGATGCCCGGAAACTCGAACGGCGTGGACGCGGCGAAGCCGGCAAGCTCGCCCATCATCGCCTTCGCCGCACCGGCGCTTCCGAGCATCGTCTCGAACGCGATGCCCGTTTGCTCCAGCTCGGCCGCGAGCTTAATGCCGCCGCCGAGTCCGCCGATCGAGCCGAGCACGGCCGTGACGCCCGCACCGATGCCCGTGATTTTGAGCATCGTTGCGCCGACTCCGGCCACGCGGGATTTGAGGCCGTCGAGCGCCCCGCCAGCGGTGGCCATTGCCGATGCGAATGGCGCGACCGACGCGCCCAAGATCGCCGAGAGGCTGGAAATCGTCTTAGCCATGAGTGCTTACCCCGCGAGTGCGGTCGCTGTGGCCCGCGGCCCTTTCTACGCGTCCTCGATCATCGACACCGCGGCCGCGTGCAAAGCGGGGTTCGTCGCCGCGACCTTCGCCACCGCGGGGACCGTGGCGAGCACTTGGTTTCTGACGGTGTCGAGTTCGTCGGCAACGCGCCGGGCGTTCACCCACGCGACGCGGAACACCTGCTTGCTGTTTTCCCACGCCGCGAGCTTCGTCGCTTCGTCGGCCCGGGCGTCGGCCCGCTGCTGGTCGATCGTCGACCACTGTTCCAAGTAGGCGAGCTTGTCCCGCACCGCCAGCAGCTCGCGGCGATCGTCTGCGGCCTTCGCCGGCGTGATGCCGAGCTGACTGATCAGCGTCGCGAGTTCTTCCTTGTCCGCGTCGGACGGGGCGGCCGGGTTGATGCGGGCGAGCACGGCGTAGTAGGCCGTTCGAAGTGCTTGCGTCGCCTGCGTTTCGTAGTCGTCTAGCTCGGTGAAAACGTCGCTCATCGTTCGATCCTCTCGGTTGGCTTCCTTCGGCCCCGGCACACGCCGGCGGCCCGCTGCCTGATTCGTTGCGGGGGGATACCCCCCTCCCGTGGGTGCTCAAAAAATGTGTAACAGAGTCACGCTCGGTCTGGCGGGGGAGGGCCGTTTTTTACGCGACCCTCCCCCGGGGGTTGACCATGGCCCACGCCGCCTTAGTCATCGTCACGCCCGCGACGCGTACGGCGGCGGCCGTCCGTCCAGCTCCCGACGCCGTCTGCGACCGTGAGACGCGACATCACATCATCACCCGGCCGCACGGCGTCGATGCGGCTACGTCGACGCCCGCGGCCGGGCAGCTTGAACACGACGCCGGCCTGCGCCAGCAGACGCGTCGCCCGGCGAATGCGCCAACTCACCGTGGGCTGGGGCATCTGTTCCCGTTGGCCGATCTCCACCTGGCTAAGCCGATCGAAGGTGTAGAGCGCGAACAGGCGGCAGTCGTCCGGTGTGAGCAGGCCGACGATCGTCGCCGCACCTCCCAAGCCGCCGGCCAAGGAAGCTTTATCAGTGAGGCTCACGGCAAACGATTCGTCACGTTGTGAAGTGTTCTTCATCGACACTTGGCGAGTATTACTAACTCGCCCCGGCCGTCGCCCGCGTGTAGCTCTGGGCTTCCGTCACACGCGGGCCGTGCATCAGACGGCAGCCGCCTCATTGACGCGGTGCGCCGGCTCAGCACCGATCACGCCTGAGAAACGCAGCGTTGCCGTCGCGATCAGGTCGAGCGTTTCGTAATCCATGCCGACGAGCTTCGGGCCGTCCTCGTCGTTGAACAGCCGCACGCCGGCATCGTCAACGACCGCACGCAGGACGACGAAACGGTATCCCTCGTGCAGGTGTTCGCTCCTTGCCCCCGATAGACGCCGGAAGGTGCGGACGTCGTCGAACGTCAATTTGCGGACGCGGACGTGTTGCGCGTCGCCGACGTGGGGGAGGGGCACGAGGGCGGTTTCTTTGTTGGCCGTGGCGGCGAGGGCGAGAAATGATTCAGTGGTCATCGGGGTTGTCGGGGTCATCGGATTTCCGAAATGAAGTAAGGGAGATCGGACAAAAACACGGGCCGGCGGATCAGGGGGCGGCGATCGGGGCGGGCCGCGGACGGGTGGCCAACCGGGGCGATGGCGATGGGTGTGCATGGGTCTGGTCATTGGGCGGCCGTCGCGGGTTGGGCCTGTGCGGCGGCCGCGGCGATCAGCGGGCACAATGCCGGGTGCAGCGGGGAGAGGTTGCGGAATATTCGGCGCTCGTCGGGCGTGAGGGTGGCGAGGATCGCCTTGCGTAACGCGGCGAGTTGGACGGCCGGCAGTGCAGCGACGGCCGCCCGGTCATTGGCCTGCTGGTTGCGAAGGGCCGCTTCCCGGGCGAGCCGGTCGGCCCGCTGGGCGGCGCACTCGCCGTTGATGCGTCCGGTGACGCGGGCGGCGAGAATTTCGCGGGCGATGTCGATCACCCGGTCGACGTCTGGGCGCTGTGGGTGGGGCGTTGGCTCTGCGGCATGGCGGGCGAGCGCGTCGGCGGCCGTGCGCGGGTCGACGTGCTGCAGGTGCGCCCACAGCGCCCGGGCGTCGTCGTCGGCGTAGGCCGGGAACGCCGCTTCGAGCCGGGAGAGAAAAGCCGTGGCGTCGGTCGTCACGTCATGCTCCTTTCAAGTTCGGGGCCGAGCTTGAGGGTGCGGGCACTGAAAACGGGGGCCGCGGGGGGGAGTTGCAGCGTACCGTCACTACTGCTCGGCATGTCGTCGAATGCACGGTTGCTCAGCCAGATGTGAAGGCCAGGCGCGAATCCATCGCGCCATTGGCGAGTTCGGCCGTACGCTCCAATTGCGGCGATAATTCTGGTCGCGTGAGGTTCGAGTTTGAGGCGTTTCCAGACGTCAAGGCACTTCTTTCGCGTTGACCGAGGCGAACGGCATCCCGAAGGAGCTGCGGCCCATAACGCGGCAAGGCCCGGCGGTAGCTTTGGGCCCTCCTCGGTCGTCTCGATCGACGCCGTGACGTTCGCCGGCTGCAAACGGCGGTCGCCCGCATCTGGTTTTTCTCTCGCCGCCATACCGCCGGCTTGGCCGGCGAGCGGCGCAGCCGCGGTAGAGGGGTTTGGGGATACTTCCCCAAGATTAAGAGCGGGAGCGGGAGCGGGAGCGGGAGGTTCGTAACGCTGCGTAACGTGCGTAACACCGTTACGCACGGGTTCGTGACGCTGCGTAACGCGGCCGGCTTTCGGGGGTGTAGGGTCGCCCTTTTTTGACGCGCGATAGTTCGCTTGTTTGCAGGCGTCGCCGCAAAAGCGGGAGTGCGTCTCGGTCGATCGGTAGGGGCTTCCGCACTGGTCGCAGGTCTTTTCCTTCTTGCGTTCCGCCTCCTTCTGCTGGCGGTTATGGACGTACGCCAGGGCGTGGTCGAACAGGTCGTGCACTTGGTAGCAGTCGGGGCGGCCCTCGACAGGCTCGATGAAGCCCGCCGAGTTCTGCCCGCCGGCGTTGAGCAGGGCGGCGAAAAGTTTGCCCGGCTCGCCGGTCCAGCCGGCGGCAAGCTCGACGTTCGTCGCGTCGCCGATGAACGGGTCGCCGGCCTCGTAGGCCGCCAGCCAGATCATTTCCAGATGGCCGAGTAGGTGCGGCGGTGGCAAGCTGCCCGCCTCGTGACAGGCGCGTTTGAACTTGCGATGAATGGTAAGTCCGGGTCGTGCCATAGTCAGCGATTCCGCCAGCGGTTTGCGGGTGATCGAACGGGCCGGCGAACGTCACGGCGGCCGGCGGGTTTACGGGCTCGACGGCCGATGCACGGTGGCCGGGTCGACGCCGACGTCGCTGTGTGGGCCGGCGGCTCGGCTTGGCGGTGCCGCTCGGCGTCGGGCACGAGCACGCGGCAAGTCGCGGCCGCCCTGTCGCTCGACGAATGAGGTAGATCGCCGAGCAGCCCCAACGCCACGAGGTGGACACGGGCGGCGCACGCGTGGTTCGGCCTGCTGTGGCCGACCGCGGCCGCGAGCTGTTCGGGCGACAGGCTCGCTACCCCGGCCGCGTTGGCGTGATGGGCATACGCTAGCCACACCTTAAGCTCGATCGCCCCGAGCCGGCTTATCCACTCCTGCGCGACGAATCGGTCGATCGCGTCGACGCGGTCCCAAGTGGCAGTTCGTAGTGGGGCCGCGGGTGTCGTCGCCTCGCCGTTGAACGTGTCGCCGTCGAAGGTGAACCGCAGTTGCTCACCTGCCGCCGGCCTCGGCCTGACGAACAAGACGCGAAAAAGCGCCCGGTGGCCACGCCGGGCCGCGGTGGGCCGCACGACGGCCAGCAGGCCGACGGCGCAAAGGCGGTCGAGCGCCGCCCTGGCGTATCGCGTGTCGCTGAAACCGCCGAGCGTCGCCAGTGCGCCAAGCGTCACGGGGGCGACGTCTTCGGCGCCTCGCCGGGCGCAGAGCACCGCGAGCGTGGAAATCTCGGTGCGCGTGATCTCGCCGGCGGCGAGCATGTCGAGTGCCCGGGTGGGCATAGTCACCGCGGGCGGCGGCTCTATTGACGGGGGGGAGTGGGCGGGTATGTTTTTCATGTTCGATTAAAGCCGGTTCGACCTTCGCTTGGCGGTGATGGGTCGGCCGGCTTTTCTATTGGGGTGAAGCCGCGGCGGTGGGGTGAATGACCGTCTGTCGCGTTTCGTACGCGATCACGTCGGAGAGTCGATAACGCACTCGCCGCCCGAGCTGGATAAACGGGATCGGCATTTTCTGCCGCGCACGCAGGGTTGTCGGCGTATCCGGACTCCATCCCCACCGCTTGGCTAGCTCGCGGTCGTCGATTAGTCGTTCTGGTAGTTCGTCTCTGACTGTCATTATCGTTTTCCTCAAACGCGACTGTGGCAACTGGCCATAACTCTTTCAATACGGAAAAAATAGAAAATCGCTTGTTTTTTTGGGGCCAGAACATGGCTCAGCACGGTGTGGCATGGAGTTGATAAGACTTGACGGGACGTCTCAATCCTGCGCGTGAATATGGGTAGCTTCTCCCTCGCGCGTCAGGCATCGAGTGAGTCACGGAATGTGGGCGTGAGTCACCCGACGCCATTGCAACGAATGCTGCCTAGCCGTCGCGCACGGCCAGAACGCCGACTGCACGGCCGACGCGAACGATGCGGGAACGTTCGACAGCCCAACACTCGGCCGGCTCGGTGACGCTGCCGACGATGATGCGGGCGGCGTCGACGTGGACGCAGCGTTTGAACGTCGCACCCGTTGCCGTTTCGACGTAGTAGTCGCGCCCCGGCTCGATCGCCGCCGGGTCGACGTCCTCGAACTCGATCAGGTCACCGGCCAGCCAAAGCGGGGCCATGTCGTTGCCGCTGTATTTGCTCTGGTATCTCATCGGCGGCCGCCTTTCGTCTTGTGGAGTAGGTCAATACGGCGAGCGAGCAGCCACGTTTCATGGAAGTGGCGTGCGTCGAAGATCCCTGCAGTCGTGCGGAACACGATGAGTTGACGGGCCGGGTGGTCACCGTAGACGCCAACGACGATGCCGCCGTGCCCCTCATGCCCCTCGATCGCAACGACGTCACCGATGTGAATCGCCCCCTCGCTCGCTTTTAGCGCGAGGTCGGCAATTGCGTTGGCGTCGAGAATGAGGGGCGTGGCGTTCGCCACGCTGCCGTTATGATCGTCACGCCTTGCCGGATTTTTCTGTCTGCCAGGGGAATTTTTGCTACGTGTGAGATTTGACGGTGCGGCGCTTGGGCCGCGGGAGGTAGAACGGGGCATCGGGTCACCTGTCTCTTAGGTGGTTCTAGCGGCCCTCCTATTTCGAGTAGGAGGGTCGCGTCTGTTCCGGGGGCGCACGCTGCGCCCCGCGCAAACGACGCGGCGGCGGTCAGGCCGCGGCGGCGCGAGTGCTCAGGCGGCAAGGTGCGCGTCGTCGAGCTGCTGGGCGCACTGGCGGATCAGGGCGTCGGCCATGGGGTCGATGGCGACGCCGGCCGCCCTGAGCCGGGCGTGCACGGCGAGCACGCCGGCGAACGTGTCGGCGTCGAGCTCGACGTCCGGATCGGCGAGGCGGCGGGCGACGCGTCGCCATTCGCCGCGGAGGGCGTTGATCCGCTGGCGGGGCGGCGGGGCGGGAGGGTGACGCGCAGCGGCTATTGCCGCCGCGGCGGTCGGGTCGATAATCAGCATGTCGCACCTGTCTCTTAGGTGTGGCCACGTGGGCCGGATGTTTCGAGCATCGCGGCCCACACTTATTTTCGGGTTCCGACGTTCGGTCCCCGGCAAGCCGCGGGCGAGCCGTTAAGCCACGCCGCGGCGGAATGCGTTCTCTCTACGCCGCGCCGGCCAACGCCTGCGCCCGCTCGACGATCGCCGGGTCGGCGTCGGCGGTGGTGTGCAGGCGGTAGGCGGTTTCGAGGTTCAGCCACAGCTCCGGCCCGGTGCCGAACGCCAGCCCGAGCGCCTTGGCCGTCTCGGCGGTGACGGCCTTCTTGCCGTTGACGATCATGTTCACCGTCTGCAGCGGCCGGCCGATCACGCGGGCCAGGTCGGACTGCGTCCAGCCGCGGGCCTCGATCTCCTGTCGGATGAACTCGCCGGGCGGGAACGCCTCGGCGGGCTTGAATGGTGCGGTCGGCTTCGGCATCTTCGACACTCCGTTTTCAGTGATAATCTTCGACGCTAATCACGACCACCGTTCGGCCGCCCTCGGCTTCCTCCATCCGCAGCACGAGGCGGAACTGCTTGTTCAGCCGCATCGACCGCTCACGGGCGCGATCGCCCTTGAGCTTTTCGTAGTGCAGCGACTTGAGGGCGTAGAACGCCCGCTCGTCGACCGCGGCCCGAATCAGGGCCATCCGCTGGCGGAACGCCCGCACGATCTCGGGGCCGAAGCCGGCGCGATACGCGACGTCAGTTTCGAGCCGCTGCAGCCGTTTGTCGGCGAACCGAACTTGCATCTATCATCCTATCAGTGATAATGAGCAATACAAATGAAAATCGGCGAGCCGCGTGGCCCGGCCGTGGCGATCGCTCAAAGCGCCTTCGGTTTGAATTCGGTCTTCCGCAGCCACTCGACGACGGCGGCACGCGGGTAGCGCACGAGCTTCCCGACTTTGAAAAACGCCGGGCCGCGGCTGTCCTGCTGCAGGTCGCACAAGGTCTGGTCTTTGACCCCAAGTAGGTAAGCCAGCTCCTTTCGGCTGAACGTGGGGTTGGCGGGCACGAATGCTTCGATCAGATCATCCATTTCGCACGGCTGCCTTTCTGCGGCCTTTAGGCGGCTTGGCCGCCTCTTTCCCCTCGTCGGCCGCCGGCGACGCCGCGGCGGCCTTCCTACGCTTCGCCTCGGCCTTTGCGTCGGCGATCGCCTTCGCCCGGGCCGCCTGCAACGCCGTCATGCCCGCGAGCATCGCCGCCCTCACCGGCTCGGATCGCAGGCGGGCGTAAACGTTCGTCGCCTGGGCCGTCGTCTGCCCGAGGGCCCCGCCGATGAGCCGGTCGCTCACGCCGCTCATCGCCATGTAGCTGCCGACCGTGCGGCGGATGTCGTGAATCCGCAAGTCGTCGAGCCCTGCCCGGGCGAGCAGTCGCGCCCAAGCCGCTTTCGGCTCGGCGATGTGTCCGGATTTCGAGTGAGACGGGAAAACCCATTCCTCGCTCTGCAGCAGTTGCAGGCGCTCGCGTAGCACGGCGAGGGCGTCCTCGCTCAGCGGCACGGTGACGGCCCGCTTGCCCTTGGCCGAGTGCGCCGGAATGCGCCACGCGGCGTTGATGACGTCGACGTCCGCCCACCGCATCGACGAAACGTTCTCGCGTCGTGCGCCGGTGAAGATGAGCATCTTCCAGTAGTCGCGCCATGTCGGGTCGGGGTCGTTGTCGATCGCGGCGTAGAACTTCACCAGCTCTGCCGGCTGCATGAACCGCTCGCGGGCGTACTCCGGAAAGCGCTTGATGCCGCGGACGGGGTTTTGCGTGCCCAGGTGGGCGGCCGACCAGCGGAAAATGATCGAGAGCACGGCGAGCACCCGGTTTGCCGTCACGTGGCCGACCTTCTCGCCGATGTCGGCGTGGAGCTTTGCCACGTCGTGTTGGGTGACGGCGTTGATCTTGCGGCCGTGCAGCGGGGCGGCGTACTCGAAAAAACCTTCGTACTGCGCTATCGAGCGTTTCTTTGCGCCCTCGACGGTTCGCCAGTGAATGAAAAGCTGCTGCGTGCTCATCTGCCGGCGTTCTTCGAGCCGGCGGGTGCGGACGTCGATTCCCTTGGCGTACTCGTGCAGCTCGGCGAGGGCGAGCTTACGGGCGTCGTCAACGGCGATCGCGCCATCGGCGAGCGGATAACGCCGCAACGTGCCGTTGATCTTCTTTACGAAATAGAACTTCGTCGTGCCGCCGGCGGCCCGCATGAAGGCCAGCGACGGGGTTTGCGTGTCGAACACGTACACGCGATCGCGCGTCGGGTTGCCCGCGGCGTCGACAGGCACGCGCACCTCGGCGAGCCGGGCACGGGTGAAGTTGATCCGCCGCGGCATCGCGTTCTTGCGGTCCCCGGCGATTCGGAGCTGTGGGTGTTGTACGATCACTCGTGCGCCCTCGGCTGAATTGGTGGTGCACCCTGTCGTGCACCCTCTGTGCACCTTTCATTGTTAGGGTCTGTTCGGGTTTGTCAATGTTAGAAGTGGCGAAAATTGGTGGAATACTGACTTTCGTATTCCTCTGTTAGGGCCTGTTTACGTGTGTCGCACTGTCTCTTAATCAGCGGGTTCCAGGTTCAAGTCCTGGTTCAGGCATTCCCCTCTCGGCCGCGTGTAATACCCAACCGTCAATTCGACATTGGACCTCCCCCCTGCAGGGAGGGGCGCGTAAGATCCTGTGCACCGGTCGATAGGCTCGGCGGCGGACCTATTAAAAACGGATCAGGGGCTCCGCAGCGGTGTCGCCGTGGACGACCTGACACCTTTGCGGCCGTTATTCCTCATTAAATCGCGTTTATGCCACAATTCGGGTGGGGTCGGCTCGTACATTCTCGGACGCTGCGGCGTCTTAACTGGAGAGGCGTCGATGCGGACCACGGCGTTTCAGGACCATATGCCCCGGATTGGTGACAACTCTCCTGCAACTTCACACGCGAATCGCGCCCGTGCGGCTACGGGGCGTCGTCGACGGTGGCCATCGGCGGGGCGTATTGCACAATCCTCGCAGGAATCCCTTATGACGCTCATTACGCCTTGCAAAGTTCCGACCCGCAGCCCGTGGCATTATGTGACTGGTGGGGTCGTGTTTCTGGTCGCCTATGTCGGTGCACTTCTCGCCCTGAAGCTGTCTGTCGGGTGAATCGCCGGAGAGCTAGGCCACGACGAAGCTCAATCTTCGCGCTACGGACGGGCGAACCGTTACTAGAACTCACAATCACTCAGCGCGGCCGAGGTCGTCAGAGCGGCCCGCACGCTTGATCGAATAAAGCGCGGTCGCATTCTGAGCGCCATCCGTCGGTCGCTTATCGCCCCGTCGTTGTCGCCGTGACGGCAAGCAGGCTTGGCGGGGTGAGGGTGCTGGTGACGTCGCCCTTGGCCACGCTTGTCGGCTCGATCTGTTCGACCGCCGTCGGCTGGACGAACTTGATCTGTCGGCCGGTGTCATCCGTGACGGCGCCGCGCACGCCAACGAAGCGGCCTTCGTTCTTGATGACGTCGGGGTCTTCGGTCTGGACGTAAACAACCGTGCGCCCGCTCGCGGGGTCAGTCAGGCGGTATAGAGTTTTCCCGCCCATCGTCAGCGCGCTGCTGCGCAGCGTGCCGACAGCGGCGAAGCTCTTAATGCGGTTCTGCTCCAGCCGCGTGGCGATCTCATCGCCTTCGGCCTTGAGGGCCTGCTGCTTCGGCGCGATGTCGGCCTGCATTTTCCGGACCTGCTGGTACTCGCTCAGCATGTCCTTGCGAATCTGCAGTCCCTTCGCGCGGTACTCCGCTACGCGGAGCATCGACTCAGGGATTTTCTTCTCGGCGACGAGCGACTTGTAACCCGCGAGCAGTTCGTCGATGGGCTGCTTCTCGATCGGGTCGGCCGACGACGCGGTCAGACGGGCTTCGAGCGCGTCAAACGTCGCGGTCGGCGACAACGCGGCGGCGACGGGCTGCGTCGCGGGCGCCTCATTGGAGGCCACCTGTTTCGGCTCGGCGGCGGCGTTGCCGTTCTCCGCCACGCGCACCGGGTCGACCGCCGGCACCGGCGGGGCATCGATCTTGGGCTGGACGGGCACGGCAGTCGGCTCGGTCACGATCGGGGTCGGAATAGGATTGACGGGTTTAACTTCCATCGCGCCGTTGTTGCTCACGACGTTCACGCGCTCACCGGGCTCGACAAATTTTTTGTGCACGTAGAGGAACGTTCCCGCGGGCGGCTCGATTTTGTAATACCCGTCGGCGTCGCCGAGGATCTTCACGTCTTCGCCGCCCTTGAGCGAAACGGCGATTTTGTTGACCATGTTGTTGAGGGTCGAACCGATGCGTACGTTCGCCGTCGCGTCGTCGCGCACCCGGCCGACACTGCCGTCGCCGCGGCGGTCGATCCACGGCTTGCCCACGACGCAGAACGCGCCCTGCGGGGGCAGGATCTTCAGCCAGTCGAACTTCGCCCCGACGACAGTGACGACCTGTCCCCTGGAGAGCGTGAGCACGGGGTAATCGTTTTCCCCCGCGCCGGAGCGGACGTAGACGTTGTCGGCCAGCACCGTGCCGGTGAAGTTAAACTTCGACATTTCCAGATCGCCCGCTTCCTGCGCCAAGGCCGAGCCAGGCAGGGCGGCGATGAGCGAAAGCGAGGCGACGGCGGCAAATAGTTTCGGGAAACGGGACATGGCACCTCCGTGCGCTGCGTTGATTTTTGACCGCCCGCGAATCCCGCCGGCGGAGAAGGTGTTACCTTCGAAGGCGGCGTAGTGTGGCCAAGCGGCACGGAAAAATCAAGACGGAGGACGACACACTGCCCGAGAAATAGCCATCAGGAGATGGCCGGGTCGTCGGATCGGGCCGATTCCCAATTCCAGCGTGGCCGGTATGCTGCCGGGCACTACGGGAAGGCGCGTATGATACTGGCAGGCGACATCGGCGGCACGAACACGCGGCTGGCACTGTTCAACGACCGGATGCGAATGGTCGGCAAGCCGCAGAAGTTCTCCACCGGCGACGGAAAACAGCTCGAGAACTACGTCCAGCAGGTCCTGAGCGCGCCGGCGGCGGCGGGGGTCGAGCGGGCATGCCTGGCGATCGCCGGGCCGGTGATCGACGGCGTCTGCCGCGCGACGAACATCGGGCGGACGTTCGTCGCCGACGAACTGCGCGAATCGGCGAAGCTCAAGTCGCTCACACTCATCAACGATCTCGTCGCCAACGCCGCCGGCGTCGAGCGCCTCGACCGCACGGAGACGGTCGTCATCAATAAAGGACGCCCGCAGCGCGGCAATGCCGCGATCGTCTCGCCGGGCACGGGCCTCGGCGAAGCGTCGATGATCTGGGACGGCACGCACCATCGGCCGACGGCCAGCGAAGGGGGCCACTCACGATTCGCACCGACCAATGAACTCGAGTGCGAGCTCTTGGCGCACCTGCTCAAAAAGTACGGCGACACGGTCGTCTGCGAAGACGTCGTCAGTGGGCGCGGGCTGGAAGAGATCTTCAATTTCTTCGTCCTGCGCGGCGAGAGCGTCCCGGCGGCCTTGCAGCGAAAGCTCGACGCCCTGCCGGAGCGCAAGCGCGGCGCCGTCATCAGCGAAGCGGCACTAAAGAAGCAGAGCAGGGCCGCGATGGCCGCGATGGACCTGTTCGTGCGCGCACTGGCGGTGGAGTCCGCGAGCGTGGTCATGAAAGTCATGGCCATCAATGGGCTCTACCTCGGCGGCGGAATTCCGCCGAAGATCCTGCCGCTACTCAAAACAAAGGCCTTCCGTCAGGCGTTTACCACGCACCGTACGATGGGCAAGCTGCTCGAAGGCGTGCCCGTGAAGGTAATCCTGAATGACGACACCGCCCTCGAAGGCGCGGCGCTGTATGGGCTTCGGTTCGATGCGTAGTGCGTCCGCCGACCTAGCCGTGCGGCCTGGACTATTGGCTGCTCGGCGCTGCGTGCCGCACGATCGAGTTCCACGCCCGGCCCCAAGCGCGACACCCGGCACCTTGAGGAGGGCTGCCGCTGGGAACTGCGATCGGGAAGACGCAACCGGCTCTAGAGCCTGTTATGCAGCTTGAGCCCGTAGCATCGCATTCCTTTGTATGGGTGGCACGGCTTGGAGTACCAAACCGTGGCACTCAGACCAGAGAGCCTTGTTATCCCACACTGAAATGCAGAACCGGCTCTAGGCCACGACGGCCGGCTGTCCTTCGGTGGCGCGGGCGCGGAGGCCGTCGATTTTCTCGCGCAGCTCCCGGGCCATCTGCGTGTTGGGGAACTCGTTGATGATCTGCTCCGCCAGCCGCACGCTCTCGGCGCGGTTGTCGTTGTGGACCGCGTCGGTGAATCGGTCTTTGAGCTGGTTGAGCTTGTCCTTGAACAGATTCCGCACGCTCTCGGACATGCCGTTGCCTTCTTCGGGCGTGAGATAAAAGTCGAGCTTCTGCACCGTCGCGATTGCGCCGTCGGTGTCGCCGGCAGCAATGCGCTCGTTGTACTCGAGCAGCAGTTTCTGCTTGTGCGCCTGGCGGCGTTGCTCGATCTCGTTCGGCAAGCTGCGCACGTCCTCTGCAGTGGGGAACTGCTCGCGCAACCGGTCGGCTTCCCGCTGAGCGGCGGCCCATTGCTGGTTGCTCGTGTGCCGGTCGATGAGGGCCACGCCCGCCGAAATCTGCCGGCGGATGTGGTCGGCGAACCGCTGGTTAATCTCCTCGCGGATGCGCTCTGCTTCCTGCTTGTAGCCGAACGCCTCGTCCATCTCGCCGACGAGCACAAGTGCGCCTTCCCAGTCCCGCCGAGCGATATCTTCCTGAATCGCGCGCCGCAGGGCCTCGCGGTCTTTTTCGCGGTACGCGACGCTCTTGGCGCGGTCACTGAGCATCTGGTGCTCGTTGATCTCGTTGAGCATGACCGAGAACTGCTGCATGCGGTCATAGACCGGCGTCATGGCGTCGTTGACCGCGCCGCACACGCCGCCGCGATCACCGAGGGCCGCCGCAATGGGCCAGGTGACGAGCACGCCGAGGAGCCCGACCGCGCCCGCCGACAACAGGGCGTACCCCTGGCCGCGCGACGCGACGTACACGCCGCCGCCGATGATGAGAAGCGAAAGCGCGAAACTGACGGGATAGATCCAGGAAAGCGACGCGGCCTTGCGCGGCGCGGTCGGGGTGTTGCTGTCCATGCTGTCCTTCCGTTGCGACGTGTCTCATCTGCCTGCGGGGAATGATACGCGATGTCCGCCGCCGGCCGATAACACCTAATTGTAGCAGAGCTTGGGCGGCGACGGTCGAAAACGCCGCGGGGGCGACAGGCCCCAGAGCGAGCCGGTGCGGCCCGTCTGCCGGGACGCGACGACTAATGCTGTGGCTGGCTGGAAGACGCGCCGTCGCCCGGGGCGACTGGACCGGCAACAGGGGCGCCTGTTGGCGGCGGGGGCTGCGATTCGATCAGCCGCTGCCGCTCGTTGCTGGTGGCCGACAACACCGCGAAAACCGCGACGAGGGCGAAGATGATCCAAAGGAGATGCACGCCGAGACATTCATCGGCACGCAGCGGCCGCGACGTTGAGCGACCGTGGAAATACGTCGATGGCGCGCCCGCCTTACAGACGTTCGACGCCACTCTCGGTCCCGATGATCGCCTCGGCGGCGATCCCCACGAACAGGCCTGTTTCCACCACGCCCGCGCGGTCGCGCAGGGTGCGATCGAGATCACCAGGGGCCGTGATCCCCCCGGGGAATTGGCAGTCGTAGATGAAATTGCCGTTGTCGGTTACGAACGGCTCGGCCGGCGTGGACATGCGCAAGACCGGCGTGCATCCGACCGTGCGCAGGAAACGCTCGGTCGCGTGGTGCGAGAATCGTACGACTTCCACCGGCAGTGCGGTCTTGGTCCCCAAACGCGACACGCGCTTCGACGCATCGGCGATGACGACCAGCCGCGTGGAGTTCTGCGCGACGAGCTTCTCGCGCAGCAATGCACCGCCAAGGCCTTTGATGAGCGACAAATCGTCGGCCACCTCGTCAGCGCCGTCGATCGTGATGTCGCAGGTCGCGGCGATCGAGAAATCGACGATGCGGATGTGCAGGCTGCGCGCCTGGTGGTCGGACCGCACCGACGTCGGAATGCCGCGGATGTCCTTCAACCGCCCGGCGACGATCTCGGCGCCGAGAAGGTCGATGAAGATTTGGGCGGTCGATCCCGTGCCTAGTCCGACGGTCATTCCGTCCTTGACGTACGCGAGCGCGGCCGCGGCGGCGCGGTGTTTTGCGGTCATGGCGGGGATCGTATCGCAAAGCACCTGCGGCGCAATACGACGACATCGTTCCGAGGGGCTTTCGCCATTGATGAGTCGGCCCGATGGTCGCAGTTTACGGCGCGCCCGGTATGATCGGCCGGCCCTCGGATGAAACCTTCCCCCCCGTCACCCCACCAGATCGATCGTGTGCTCGACCGCGGCGAAGCCGCCGTCGGCGCGGTGCGGCGATTTTTCGCCAGTTACTTCTGGATCATCTTTAAGAACGTCGTCGGCTGGCTGCTGATCCTTCTGTCGCTGCCGGCGGGCGTGACGCTCCCGGGCCCCGGCGGGCTGCCGATGGCGTTGCTCGGCTTTGCGCTGGTCGCTTTCCCAGGCAAGCGCAAGATCACCAGCCACGTCCTGCGCGGAAGGCCGCTGCGCATCGAGGCGTCGATCTTCACGACGCTGACGACCGCGGCGTCGCTGCTGGCGATCGGCGTGCTGCTGTACTTCGTCAGCGGTTGGTACAAGCAGATCGTCCGCCGCTACGACCTTGACCCGGAGAAGAGCACGCCCGGCTATATCGCCGGCATCGTCGTGCTGTGCGTGCTGGCGGCGGTGGTGACCTGGGCGGTGATGCGGCTGGGGCTCTTGTTCGTGAACAAGCTCATTCGCCTCATGCCGCGCATCCGGCGGTGGATTCGCCCGATCCTGCGGAAGTACGGCATCGTGCTGCTGCCGCCGCCTAAGCACAGCGGCGGCGACGCGACCGGCCGTGAGACGGTAGAAATTCTCGAGTTCTCCGAGTTCTCGCGGGCCCGGATCACGCGGTGGTGGGCCCTCGCGCGGCCGTGGATCGTGCGGCTGACGGCGGTCGTGGTGACGGCCGTCTTGTTCTACTTCGTGGTCAAGCCGACGGCCGAAAACTGGGGGGCCGTCGAGCCGTCGATCAACCGCATCAGCCCGCTGGCATTCCTGCTGGCGACGTGCCTGCTCGGCGGTTGCCTGGTTCTCTACCGCGTGACGTCGTGGTCGATGATCGCCCGGGCGCTGGGCGGATCATTGCGGCTCGGCCCGGCGACGCGCATGTGGGCGACGTCGGAACTGGCCCGCTACCTGCCCGGCGGACCGTCGCCGATGGCCGCGCGCGTTCACCTGGCGAAGATCGGCGGGCTTTCGGTCAGCAAGGGGACGACGTCGTTCGTCCTCGACGGGGCAATTTTTCTGATCGCCAACATCGCCGTCGGCGGCGCGGCGCTGCTCTGGCACGGCATGCATAACGCCTGGGGCGACGTGCGGCCGTGGATGATCGCGATGCTTGTTTCGTTTCCCGCCGTGGTTCTTCTATCGCTGCACCCGCGCGTGTTTTATCGATTCGTCGACCGCTTCCTCCTCGCGTCGGGTCGTCCGGCGATTGAACGCCGGCTGGGGATGCCGACGCTGGTGACGCTGCTGTCGTGGAATGTTATGGGGCTGATCGTCGTCAGTCTTTCCCTCTGGCTGATGCTGCGAGCGCCCCTTGCGTTGCCGTTGACGAAATGGTGGGTCGGCGCCGCCGCCTATTGCGCGGCATGGGTGGCCGGCTACCTCGCGGCGTGGGCGCCAGCCGGTCTCGGCGTGCGCGAGATCGTGTTCATGGGCGTGCTGCTGGCGGTGTTGCCCGTGCACGCGCGGATGGAACTGAGCCCCGAGGCGGTCGTGGCGTTCGCGGGCGTGTTGGCACTGATCGTGCGCGTCTGGTCGATCGCCGCCGAGGTGTGCGTCGCGCTTCTGGCGTACGCGGTGGACGTTCGCGGGGCGCTGGAAAGCGTACGCGGCAGTCGCCCGGCGCGCCAGCGCTTCTGAATCGGTTCGTCAGTTCGCGGGCATCGCGACGGATTTGTCCTGCAGATCGCGGACGAGAAGGTCGGTGACGCCTACTTCCACGCGCCGGTTCGTCAACTGCTGCGTCGGCGAATAAGCCCGGCGAGACATCGGCTCGAAGTAGGAACAGCCCTGCACGCGAATCAGATCAGGTGCGACGCCCTGGCCGGTAAGGTAATCCGCGCAGGCCTGGGCACGACGGATCGAAACGTCCATGAATTTTTCCGCCGCCGTGCCTTCGGGAAAATCGTCCCGCGCCGCATGGCCTTTGACGTGGACGATGAAGCGCTGGCCTTTGATCTCTTTGGCAATGTCGTCGAGCGCGCCGCGATGCTGGGGCGTCAGCGCCGCCTGGCCCGCCGTGAACTCGATCTTCGTGCCGACGGCAGCGATCTTGCTTTCGCGGATGTTGGTGACCGTCGGGTCAGTACCTTCGACGGCTTCCTGCTTCTGCTTCTGCGTGCCTTGCTCGCCGGGTCCGACGAGGCGCATCTTCTTGGCGATCATCGCCTGGTCGACCGGGTCGGCGCTGTTGGGATCGGGGACGTAGCCGAAGCCGGCACGGATCTCGCCGACGGTTTCGAGCCATTCCTGCTGCTGCTTCTGCTGGTCCGCCGACGCCATGGGCGTGGGTTCGCCACCGGGCTTGAGCACCCACATGATGACGAAGAGCCCCATCATGCACATGATCAGATCGGCGAGCGTGAAGATCCACTCGGGGCACTCTTCGCAGATTTCGTGCGGATCGCACTTTTTGCAGCCTTTGGCCATAACGATGCTCGATGGTGTGCCATTCCGGCGGTGCTATGCAGCGGCCTTGAGCGCCGCCGCCTGCTGCTTGGGATCGAGGAAGCTCAACAATTGCATCTCGACCACGCGCGGATTGTTGCCGGCCTGGATGCTCAGCACGCCCTGCAGGACGATCTCCTTCGCGAAGATTTCTTCCTTCGACAGCAGGCCCAGTTTTTCTGCGATAGGGCCCGCGACGAGATTCTGCAGCAAGGCCCCGTACAACGTGCCTACTAGCGCGACCGCCAGGGCCGCCCCGATGATCGCCGCGCCGCCGTCGAGGTTTTTGAACATCGCCACCTGGGCCGTGAGGCACGCGACCAGGCCGCAGCCGGGGCCGAACTTGGCCATGCTGGCCCAGAAGTGCTTGCCGTGCTTGTGCCGTTCCGCCATGGCGTCGATCTCGATGCGCATGATGCGCTCGATCATTTCCGGGTCTGTCCCGTCGATCGTGAGCTGCAGCCCGCGGCCGAGGAATTTGTCGTGCGTCTCGCGCGCCACCGACTCAAGCGCCAGCACGCCGTCGCGGCGGGCGGTCTCGGCGTATCCCACGATGTCTTTGATGAGGTGTGCGATGTGCGTGTGCTTGTTCAGCACCATTTTCTTGAGCGCTTTAAGGGCGCCGGCCACGGCGTGAAGCGGCATCGACGCCAGCGTAGCGCCCAGCGCGCAGCCGCCGACGAGCAGCACTTCACCCGGCTTGATGTAAGCGGCCAGGTCGCCGTGCGAGGCGTGGTACGCGCCGTAACCCAGGGCGCCCCATGCAAGCAGGTAGCCGATGATCGTGGCTAAATCCATTCCGAGCCTTTGGCGGTAATCGTCCGCAAAATATCCGCGACGGCGACGCCTTCGCCGCCTTACCAAGCTTTTCGACCGACGCCCGCCGCAGACGTGAATTATTGGACGCTCCCGTGATCCCGGGCCGCGTGCGTATACTGCCGGGCATGGACGACCAGCCTCCCCAGCTTCTCATCTTCGTGCGTGACCTGATGTTCAGCAGCAAGGTCGTCGCGACGGCACGCGCCGAAGGCGTGTCGTTTAAGGTGGTGCGCGACATCAGCAGGCTTCAGGACCAGTCCGCCGGCCGCCTGGTTGTCGACCTCAACGCCGACGGAATGCTTGACGCTGCCATCGCATGGAAGGCCAGGCACAACGGCCGCGTGATCGGGTTCGCGTCGCACACGGCCGCCGAGTTGCTCGCCCTAGCCAAGGCGGGCGGGATCGACCAGGTCATGACCAACGGGGCGTTCACGATTCGTCTCCCGGAGATCGTGCGCGAGGCCGCGGCGACCGGGGAGTGAAAGCGCTGAAAGTTCCCATGCCGTACGTGGATCAAAAGGGGATCGCGTAAAATCACGGAGTGCCCACCGAGCTTCCAACGCCCGTCCGCATCAGCAGCGTGGCGTTTTTCAATGCAACGCCGTTGACGTTCGGGCTTGATGTCGACCCCGACGTGCGCCTTCGCCATGCCGTACCGTCGGCATTGCTAACGCATCTGCAGGACGACGCGGCCGACGTGGCGCTGCTGCCGGTCATCGACTACCAACGCCTGCCTGATGCCCAGATCATCGCCGCAGGGGCGATCGGCTGTGACGGGCCCACGCTGACGGTCCGCCTGTTCGCGGGACAGCCCATCGGTCAAACGAGCGTGCTTGCCGCGGACGGTGACAGCCACACCTCCGTCGTGCTCGCGCAGATCGTGCTGCGTTATCGATACAACGTCCGCCCGCGGCTTGTCCCTCTCACCGGCGCACCGGACAATGCGACGCGATTGCTCATCGGCGACAAGGTCATCACCGACGCGCCAAACCTTTCTTGTCAGCTTGACCTCGGTCAGGCGTGGAAGGATCTCACCGGCCTGCCATTCGTATTCGCCATCTGGACCACTCGGCATGCCGAGCGCATGGACACGATCGCGGAGAAATTGACGGTCGCCCGCGAGCGCGGGATTGAACAGATCGAAGCGCTCGTCGAGCACCAGGCCGTGCCGCGCGGCTGGCCGGCGGACGTCGCACGCAAGTACCTCACGCAGTACTTGAAATTTGACGTCGGCCCACGACAGATCGAAGCGATCGGAACCTTCCATGCGATGGCGGCCGAGCTGGGGCTCGTCCCGTCCCCTCCACAGCCTCTGCGTTTCGCAAGCGGCAAACGACGGCGTTCAACCTAACGACGTCAGCTCTGTCACCCGGTCCCCGGCGGCGGTGGGGTGGAGGCTTGCGCGGCCAGGTGCAGTGAGTATGGCGGCTCCTGTCTCGCCCGTTCGGGAGGCTGCCTGCGAGACAGACCGGCGCGTGGGCTACATGCGCTCGCGGATGCGTCGTGCAAGTTCATGCTCGAGCGCCTCATCCCGGCCGACTGCGTACCAGTACGAATCGGGGATAGTCTGCCCCGCGTCCGCTGCTCGGCTGCCGGAAATCGTGCCGGTCGAGTCGGCCCGGAAGTAGGTGCGGGTGAGCTGCCCGCTGACGCGCCGCTCGCGAATGGCCTGGCGCTCGACGATCACGCGCGGCGTAACGACGTAGCCGCTGCCGGCGCGGTCGATTGTGAAGTGCAGCGTGCGCCGCAGGGTCGCCACCGAGCTTTTGCGCAACTCCGCGGCGTCCTGCAGTTCGCGCCGCCACGGCTCGAAGAACTGCGCGCTGACCATCGGCAGCGTCGTCAGCATGCCGCTGCGCCGGTCCTGCCGGTCGAGTTGAAACAGCAGGTCGCGCGCGACGCGGGCGGATGCGTCCCACAGCGCGTCGAAGTCTTCGCCGCTAACGCTGTCGACGGCCGGCTTCGCCAGCCAGTATGCGGGTTCGGCCGTGGCGGGGTCGGCGTCGGTGGCCGTCTGCGTGCTGGGCACCGCAGCGACCGGCGGCTGGCCGGACGTGCAGCCGGCCGCGGCTGCGCAGGCGAGCAGGAGCAGGGAAGTCCGGGTGTTCACGCTTTCGCCTCTTCGCCAGATGTGGCGCCGGTTTTTGTGCCTGTCGGACTGAGCGGCGCCCAGCGGTCGCCGACGTGATGGATGATGATGCCGTTCATTGTCTCGCTCGTCGTCGGCGACCAGCCGACGACCACGACAATGCGATCCCCTTCGGCGGCGTATTTGCGCGCCAGGAGCAGCTTGTCGACGTCCCCGAACAACTGTCCGATGCTCGAGGGCCGCTCCATCGCCTGCGGTACGACGCCGAAGTGCAGCGACATGCGCCGCAGCGCCCGCTGGTCGGACGACAACGCCACGATCGGGCAATGAAAGTGGTGCTTGGAAAAGACCCTTGCCGTCGAGCCGGTCTGGCTCCAGATCACGATCAGCTTCGCCTTGATGTCGCGCGAGATCCGCCACGCCCCGCGGGCCAGCGCCATCGAGGGCTCGCCGGGCGGCCCGGCGATCGTGGTCATGCTGTCGACTTCATCGTTTTTATCCAGGAATTCTTCGGTGACATGCGCGGTGTGCGCCATCGTGTGCACGGCGACGACGGGAAACTTGCCCACGCTCGTCTCCGCCGAGAGCATCAGCGCGTCCGTGCCGTCGAGGATCGCGTTGGCGATGTCGCTCACTTCCGCCCGCGTCGGCGATGCCTGCTCGATCATACTCTGGAGCATCTGCGTGGCGACGATCACCGGCTTGCCGGCGCGCTGGCAGCGCCGGATAAGGTCCTTCTGCAGCAGCGGCACCTGCGAGACGTCCATTTCCACGCCGAGGTCGCCGCGCGCGACCATGAGCCCGTCAGTGGCGGCGACGATCGCGTCGATTTCGGCGATCGCCTCGGCTTTCTCGATTTTCGCCACGATCGCGATGTCCGGTGCCTTCTTGTACTGCAGGTGTCCGCGGAGCAGTTCGATGTCCCTGGCATGCCGGACGAACGATAGCGCGAGGTAGTCGAGGTCGTTGGCAATCGCCCAGTCGATGCACTCCCAATCGCGGTCGGTAATCGACGGCACGTTGATCTTCGAGCTCGGCAGGTTGATGCCCTTGCTGCTCTTGATGATCCCGCCCATCGTGCAGCGGACGCGCACCTCGCCGGCGGATTTATCGGTGACGACAAAACGCAGCAAGCCGTCCTCGATCAGCACGCGATCGCCGATGTTGACGTCGTCGACGAACGTCTCGAGCGTCGTCGACACCCGCAGGCCTTCACCGACGAACGTGCCGCGTGCGAAGACCACTTCGTCGCCCACCGCGACCGGCATGCCGCCGCGGTCGACCTCGGCGATTTTGCCCAAACGGATCTTCGGCCCGCACAAGTCGCCGAGCACGCCGATCGGGTGGGCCAGCCGGGCGGACGTCTCCCGGATGAGCTTGAGTGTCTCGCCGTGGCTCGCCAGGTCGCCGTGCGAGAAATTCAGGCGGCAGATGCCGACGCCGGCTTCGAAAAGGGAGTAAAGGGTCTCCGGGTTTGCGACCGCGGGGCCCATCGTGGCGATAATTTTGGTTCGGATCATAAAAATTGCCCATTGCCCGCCCCGTGGGAGCGCAGCGGGGCAGCGGGCGATTCTGCATTTCGCACGTCGGTTGGCAATCGCGGGACGCGATTTCATCGGCGCCCCAGGCGAGGATCAGCCGCGCCACGTCCTGGCGACAAGGTCTTTCTCGAACTCGATGAACACGCTGCCCTGCGTCACCTTGCGGTCGCTGGCGCCGAAGATCAGGAAAACGTACCCGCCGCTTCTCTTGGTTTCCGAGTAGGCGTACTTCCATATCTCGCGCCCCGCGTCGACCGGCACGCGCTCGGTCGGCTCGCCGATCACGGCGCGCACCCAGGCCTTGTCGGTCTTCCCCGGCGTGATCCGGTCGATCGTCGATTCGGCGACGTATGTGCCCTTTCGCTCGACGTTGGAATGGCCGCTCACCAGGCAGCCCGCGCTGAGCAGCGCCAAGGCGTACAGCGCCGCGACACAAATCGTTCGCATATCAAGTTCTCCCAGCCGCAAGACCCGCGAGGCCGCCTTCGGTTTGCCGCGCCATCAGGCGTGGCGAGCGGCTGGCTCTGTCCGGGCAGGCAGAGGCGTTTCAACGATTTTGATGTTCGCGTCGCGCAGCTGCTTGTCGTCCACCGGGGCGGGCGCGCCGCACATCAGATCAGCGCCGCTCTGGGTTTTGGGGAAAGCGATCACATCGCGGATGTTCGTGATGTCACGCAGCAGCATGACCAGGCGGTCTACACCGATTGCCAGGCCGCCGTGGGGAGGGGCGCCGAAGCTCAGGGCTTCGAGCAGGAACCCGAACTTCCCCGCCTGCTGTTCGGGCGTGATGCCGAGCAGCTTGAAGACTTTCTGCTGCACGTCCGTGCGATGGATACGAATGCTGCCGCCGCCGATCTCGTAGCCGTTGCAGACGATGTCGTACGCCTTGCTTTTCATGCCGGCGACCGTCGCCTGATCGGTGCTGTCGAGCTTGCCGATGTCTTCGTCGCGGCATGTCGTAAAGGGGTGGTGGATTGCGACGAAGCGCTTCTCCTCGTCGTCGTATTCGAACATCGGGAAGTCGACGACCCAGACGAACGAGAACTTGGCATTGGGCTCGATCTTCAGATCGCGGGCGATCTTGAGCCGGAACTCGCCGAGCACTTTGTGCACAACTTTGCTCTTGTCGGCGGCGAAGGCGATGAGGTCGCCGTCCCGGGCTCCGGTTCGGGTCAGCAGATCCTGTTCGATCCCGGTCAGGAATTTAGCGACGCCCGTGTCCAGCTTGAGCCCGCCCGCCGAGGCGGGCTCGGCCACGACTTTTGTCACTGCAAGGCCTTTTGCGCCAAAGCCCTTTGCCCACTCGGCGAGGGCGTCGGTTTCTTTGCGCGTCATCTTCGCGCCGCCGGTAACGACGACGCACTTGACGAGTTCGGCGTTTTTGAACACGCCGAAATCCGTCGTGTGGGCGAGATCGGTGATGTCGATCAGCTTCATGCCGAAGCGCAGGTCGGGGCGGTCGCTGCCGTAGTCGCTCATTGCCACGTCGTAAGGCATGTGCGGGATGTCGCCGGCGATGTCGTGGCCGATGGCTTCTTTCCAGATTCGCTTGACGAGCCCTTCGACGACGCCGATCACGTCGGCCTGGTCGATGAAGCTCATCTCAAGGTCGAGCTGGGTGAATTCCGCCTGCCGGTCTGCGCGCGGGTCCTCGTCGCGGAAGCAGCGCACGATCTGCATGTACTTATCGCACCCGCCGACCATCAGAATCTGCTTGAACAACTGCGGGCTCTGCGGCAGGGCATAAAAGCTCCCGGCCGCGAGGCGGGCGGGCACAAGAAAGTCGCGTGCGCCTTCGGGCGTGCTGCGCGTGAGGAACGGCGTCTCGATTTCCCAGAACCCGAGGTCGCCGAGATGGTCGCGCATGAGCTTCGTGACCTGGTACCGCATGCGCAGCGTCTGCTGCATTTCGGGCCGTCGCAGGTCGATATAACGGTACTTCATGCGACGCTCTTCGCCGACGTTCTCACGGTCATCCGGCAGGAAGGGCGGGGTGGGGGACTCGCTCAACACGTCCATGGCGGTGACGCGCACTTCGACTTCGCCGGTGGCGAGCTTGGCATTGACGAGCCCGGCCTCACGGGCCACGACCTTGCCCTTGATGCTCAGGACCCATTCGCCGCGCAGCTTGCGGGCTACCTCGAGGGCCTCGGGCCCGCAGAGGTCGCCGTCGAAGACGAGTTGCGTCAGGCCGTCACGGTCGCGAAGGTCGATGAAGACGAGCCCGCCGTGGTCGCGGTAGCTCTGTACCCAGCCCGCCAGGGCGATGGTCGAGCCGACGTCCGACTCGCGAAGCTGCCCGCACGTGTGCGTGCGGTAACGGGTGGCGATGTATTGCATTGAACGTGCGGATGATCGGGAGAACCCGGCGGAAATCAACCGCCGGACTGCCCGGTCACCACTTGCGCGCCAGCCAACCGCGCAGCACTTCTTCGGCCGGCTTGCCTTTGGGCGTGTAACCGCGGTCTTTCAGACCGCCGGTGTCGGGGTCCCATTCCCAGATGCTGAAACCCCCGAGTTCGGGACGTCCGTGCCAGCTTTGGAAGAAGGCTTCGTACAAACGCTTTTGCAAGTCCGGGTCGGTCGGGGCCTCGCCGGCGTCTTTCGTGTAATCCCACGGTTCCTTGGCCATATTGGCCATCGAGCACCAGCCCACCTCGGTGAAGAACAGGGGCTTGCCGACGGTCTTTTGGAACGCGAAAAGCTCGTCCTGGATTTTCCGCCAGCTCTGCTTGATCTCATCAATCTTCACGTCGCGGTTCTCGCCGAGCGTCCAGTACGAGTTCATGCCGATGAAATCGAGCTCGTTCCAGAACTTCACGGCCGCGTAATGATCCCAGTTGGCGCTGTAAGTGAGACGCCCCTTGAACACGCCGCGCACGGCCGCGATCGTGTCCGTCCACTCGACGGTCTTGTTTTCGGTACTGACAAGTTCGCTGCCTACGACCAGTACGTCCGCGCCGTTGCCTTCGGCGATCCACGCGAAGTGGTTAAGCATCTCGCGGTAGCTTTTCCACCATTCGTCCCAACGCTCCGGCTCGATCCGGCCGCGCCACTCGCGGGCATTGCGCGGGGCGTCGAGCAGCACGATGGGCATGAGGATGACGCGCAAATTGCGTTTCTTCGCGTAACGAATCAACTCGCCCAGGGCCTCTGGCGTGGGCGTCATCCGCATGTCGAGATAAATCCGGCTCGACGAGCCGTTCTCCTGCCGCGCGTCGACGACGAACTTCACCGCGTCGACCCCGACGTCGGCGATCTCGTCGATGCTTTTTTTATAGCGCTCGATCCAGTCCACCCGCTGAATCTGCATGCCGATCGCGCGGATCGGCAGCCCCTCGGCTAGCTTGGCCGGAAAGGTCGTGGGGGCCCGCACCGTCGGCGGCTCTGCGGCGACGGGCTTGAACAGCGTGCAGCCGACCACGACGGCATAAAGGGCGACGGCGAGAAAGACGGTCCAGTGACGCACCATGCCCGACACTGTAAGCCCGGCGGCGGCGGCGACAACCCGGCGGCCGATACGGCCGCGGCGGGGCGGTCAGCGATCCCGCTGCAGCAGCGTGTCGGCCAGCGTCAGCAGCTCGTCGATCGCGCCGTTGTGCGGCAGGCCGGTGAGGCACTGCTTGCCGCGCTCGATCAGCCGCCGGACCCGGTCGCGGCTGTAATCGATCGCGCCGCTGGGCAGGATCAGGTTGCGCACGCGCTCGAGCTGGTTCGGCTCGCTGCCGCGTAGCAGCGATCGGCACAACTCGCGGTGTTCCTGCGGCGCGGTGCGCAGGAAGTGGATCACCGGCAACGTCAGCTTTCGTTTGGCCACGTCAAGCCCGAGCGTCTTGCCGACGTTTTCCTGATCGCCGACGAGGTCGAGCAGGTCGTCCTGGATCTGGAAAGCGATCCCCAGGCTCTGGCCGAATTTTTCGAACTCGCGCGCGACGACGTCGGTCGCGCCGGCCAGCGTCGCGCCGAGATAACAGCTCGCGGCGATCAAGCTCGCGGTCTTGCGGCCGATGATGGTGACGTACGTTTCCTCGTCCAGATCAAGGTTATTGCGGTTGTGCAGTTGCAGAAGCTCGCCTTCGCAGACCTGATTGGTCGTCCGGGCGATCATGCGGGCGGCATCCTGGCTGCCGAGGCTGCTGCACAAATGGTAGCAGAGGCTGATGAGGTAATCGCCGAGCATGACGGCGGCTTCGTTGCCCTTGAGGTGATTGATCGTCGCGCCACGGCGGCGGAGCTCGGATTCATCCAGCACGTCGTCGTGGACGAGGGTGGCCATATGCACCATCTCGACGACCGCGGCAATCGTGACATGCTGCGGGGTGATTCCGCCGGCAGCACGGCCGCAGAGAAAGACCATTTTCGGCCGAAGCATCTTCCCGCGGAACCGGCGGACGTGCGTCACGAGCTGGTCGACGCACGGCAGCTCTGACCGAAGTTCGGCATCGAACAGTTCCTCGACCGCTCGCATTTCCAATCCAACCGCTTCCGTCGCACTCGCCGTCACGCCTGCCATTGGGGCTCCTTGGGTCGTAGTCATCCTAATCGCAGGGGCCACGCCGTGCCGGAGTTATGAAAGTTTCGGAACAAATGAAATCGGGTCGGCATGCCGCCACGCTCGTCCCGTCGACCAGGCTGGCGACGGCGGTTGTTCAACGGTCTTCCATACGCAGAGATCTCTGACACGAAACGACGCGACAACATTCTCTTGCTGGCAAAGCCGTTCATCCGCGCTTAATCTCGCCCGGCACGCATGCAGCACATCGACCGGTACATCCTCTATGCCTCACTGTTGCTGCAGGTGGGGGCCCTGGTGTTCGCGGTGGGCATGATTCGGCGCACGCCCATCCGTGTGCCGTGGCTGCTGGTGGCCGCTGCGCTGGTCGTGATGATTCTGGCCCGCGTCAATATGATCCTGCACACCGGCGGGTGGGGCGAGCCGATCTCCGCACAGGCCTACGACCACATCGTCGCGCTGGCGGCACTGGCGGTATCGGCGCTGCTGTGCCTGGCATTGTTCGCCTTCCGACGACTGGCCGTAAAGGAGCACGAGTCGAGCAACGCGCGTGGTGACGTCGAGCGGCAACTGGCGTCTCTCATCAACAACATGCCGTCGCGCGTGTTCATCAAGGATCTCGCCGGCCGCTACGTCATGGCGAATCAGCGGTTCGTCGAGTCGTGTGGCCGCGCACTTGGAGAGATCATCGGCAAGCGCGATGCCGAGCTGTTCCCGCAGTCCGGGCCGACATTCGACCGCGACGACGCCGAAGTCTTCCGCACTGCCCAGCCGATGGTCCGCCACGACACGGTGACGACGGGCACAACGGGCGGAAAAACGTTTCACTACCTGACGAACACGTTTCCGATCTTCGACACCGCCGGTGGGTTGCGGGGGCTGTGCGGCATTTCGACCGACGTGAGCGAGCTAAAGGCCGCGCAGGCCGCCGCCGAGCAAAGCGAACGACGCCTGCGGCTGGCGCTGGACGCTGCATCGATGGGCATTTGGGAACTCAAGCTCGCCGCCGGCGAGGTGACGCTCTCCCCCGGCGCAGCGCCGATGCTGGGCCTGCCCGCCGACGCCGAGACGATGGCCGTCCGCCAGCTCGACCAAGCCATCGCCCGACCCGATCGCGGGGCGCTGCAGCGCGCGATCCAGAAGGCGATCGACACGCGCAAGCCCTTCGAGTGCGAATTTCGGACTGCCGCCTCCGCCGGACGTGACGCCCAATACATGTCGATCAAAGGGCACGCACTGTATGGCCCCGACGGAAAGGCCGAGCGCCTGCTCGGCACGTTGACCGACATTACCGCCCGCAAAAAGCTCGCCGGTGAGCTTGTCGAGAGCCAGTACCTCAATCGCCGCGTGCTCGAGACGACGCCTGACCTCGTTTGCGTGTTCGACCTGCCGACGAGCCGGCTCGCGTACCAGAACCGGTCGATCGCTCTGTTGCTTGGATACGACCCGGTTCCGGGCGGAGACGACGCGGCGCTGGTTCGCCAGTGCCTGCACGCCGACGACCGCGAAGCCATCGCCGCAGTCTTCGACGCCCTGGCGGTCGCCGACGAGACAGTTGCGCTTCCCGCCGAAGTGCGCTTGCGGCATGCCGACGGGACGGATCATTTCTTTGCCTTGCGGGTGACGGTCTTTGCGCGCGACCCGGCAGCGGACATTAAGCAAGTGCTGATGACCGCCGAGGACATTACCCCGCGCCGACTGGCCGAGGCCGATCGGGACCGTGCGCGGTCGCTCGAACGTGCCCGTTCGGAGCAGGTGCTTGCCGTGGCGTCGGCATCCCAGGCGGCGGGGGCCGCGGGGCTGTCGGTCGACGAAGTATGCGCCCTGGTGACCGAACGCGCCCGCAGGATCATCGGCGCCCACCACGCGGCTACGAGCACGTCCGTCGGTGACGGTGCCGAGCAGTCCATCGTCGCAGTCGACGTCTCCGAAAAGTACCGCGGTTGGAGGCCTACTGGCGACCTGCCGGTGCGCAAGCCGCTGTACGCCGCCGTGTGCAGCGCCGCCCGAGTGCTGCGCCTCGACGCCGACGCGGTCTCGGCCAACGCCGCAAGGGCCGCCGAGGCGACCGCCGGCGACGTGCCGCCCCTGCGCGGTTGGCTCGCGGCGCCGCTGATCGGCCTGGGTGGAAAATGCCTTGGTTTGATCCAGCTTTCCGACCGCTACGGAGGGGACTTCGACGCCCAGGACGAAGCGATCCTCGTCCAGCTTGCTGCCATCGCCGCCGCGGCCATTGAGTCGGCGCGCCTGCTCAACGAAAGCCGCCGTGCCGAGAGCGAGGCGGCGCTGGCCAACCAGGCGAAGGACCGATTCCTGGCCGTGCTGAGCCACGAACTTCGCACGCCGCTCAGTCCTGTCCTGCTGTCGATCTCGGCCATGGAGGCCGACCAGACGCTGCCGGAATCCACCCGCACCGACCTGGCCATGGCCCGGCGGAACATCGAACTCGAAGTCCGCTTGATCGACGATCTGCTCGATCTCAGCCGCATCCGAAGCGGCAAGCTCCGTATCGCACCGCACGCCGTTAGCGTTCATGCACTGCTCGACCTCGTGCTGGGCATTTGCGCCGACGACCTGCGCGCACGCGGCATTCGGGCTGACCTGGCGAAGCAGGCCGCCCGCGACGTGGTGAGCGGCGATCCGGCACGGCTGCAGCAGGTGTTCTGGAACCTCGTCAAGAACGCCGCCAAGTTCAGCGGCCGCGACGACCGCATCACCGTCCGCACGCGCCAGATCGGCGAGGAAATCGAAATCGAAGTGCGCGACAACGGCGTGGGCATCAATCCCGACGTGCTGCCACGGTTGTTCAACGCCTTCGAACAAGGTCAGCTGAAGTCAAAACAGCAGTTCGGGGGACTCGGGCTCGGGCTGGCGATCTCTAAGGCAATCGTCGACATCCACCACGGCACGATCGTGGCCGCGAGCGACGGACTGGGGAGCGGCGCGACCTTCACCGTCCGCCTGCCGCTGACGGCCGTCGCCGCCGCAGCGGCACCGCCGCGGCCGGAACTCGGCCCCGCAACGACGCCGACCCGCTTGCTGCTGGTGGAAGACCACGAGGACACCGCGCGGATCCTGACCCGCCTTCTAACCAATGCTGGCTACGGCGTGATGACGGCGGGGGGCGTGGACGAAGCCAAGCGGTTTCTGGCCGAACACGCTTTTGACGTGCTCGTGAGCGATATCGGCCTGCCCGACGGCACGGGATATGAGTTGATGGAGTTCGTACGAACCGATTACCGGCTGCCGGGAATCGCCATGAGCGGGTACGGGATGGACGAAGACCTTGCCCGCAGCCGGGCGGCGGGGTTCGGCGAGCACGTCGTCAAGCCGGTGGAGTTCGGGCAGTTGCACGCAGCGCTGCAGCGAGCCGTCGACGGACGGACAATGGCGGCGGCCGAGTAGGCCACGAATCCGGCGGCAACGGCGGGTTGAGAGGGCGCCGAGATGCGGCGGCGGGCACGGAATACGCTCGTAAGTCGGCGATGCCCCTTGCCACGACCGTCGGCTTTGTTATATTGCCGGACTCTCTGCAGCGAGCCGTCTCGCGGCGGGGAAGTGTTTGGCACCGAAGGACGTCTAAGAAGAACGACAGATATGCCGACGATCAACCAGCTCATCGCCAGGCCGCGCAAGCCGCTGCCGCCGATCAAGAAGAACAAAGACCTCGAAGCCTGCCCGCAGCGCCGCGGCGTGTGCGTGCAGGTCAAGACGATGACGCCGAAGAAGCCCAACTCGGCGCTGCGCAAGATCGCCCGCGTGCGCTTGAGCAACGGCAAGGAAGTCACCGCCTATATCCCCGGCGAGGAACACAACTTGCAGGAACACTCGATCGTCCTCGTCCGGGGCGGCCGCGTGCGCGATCTCCCGGGCGTGCGGTATCACATTGTCCGCGGTTCGCTCGACACGCTCGGCGTGGACGGCCGCAAGCAGAGCCGCAGCAAGTACGGGGCGAAACAGCCCAAGTAACAACCCAGGGATCCGATGACCGTGGCAGAGTCGGCCACCGCCGCTGTCGACCGCGGCTACGGCGCCCTGATCTACACCGGCGGGCTGTTCATTCTGCTGCTGGTGGTCGCGATTGTTTGGCTGAGAAAAACCGATTGAGACATCGGTCATTTGATAGAGACTGACATGGCATACAAGAAATTCACCGCCAGCGAAGACATCCTCAAACCCGACGCCCGCTTCAACAGCAAGCTCGTCAGCAAGTTCGTCAACTGCCTGATGTACGACGGCAAGAAAAGCGTCGCCCAGCGCGTGGTGTACGACGCTTTTGACACCATCGCCAAGCAGGTGAAGGACGCCCAGCCGCTGGAAGTGTTCGAGCAGGCGATCAACAACGTCAAGCCGTACGTCGAAGTACGCTCGAAGCGCGTCGGCGGGGCAAACTACCAGGTGCCGATGCAGGTGAACAAGCGCCGCCAGCAGAGCCTGGCGATTCGCTGGATCCTCAACGCCGTGCGCGCCGATGGCGGCCGTAGCACGAGCAGCAAGCTGGCCGAGGAACTCATGGCCGCTTTCCGCAAGGAAGGCAAGGCCATCAACACCCGCGAACAAACGCACCGCATGGCCGACGCGAACAAGGCCTTCGCCCACTTCGCGTGGTAATTGCGGTTTCGGAAGGTCAATCGATATTAAAGCCGGCGGTCAGCAATGCTGACCGCCGGCTTTTTTGTCGGGCCATGCCCGGCGGAGTCCAGCGTGAGTCCGACTACGCGCGTTTTCTTCCTAAACCACGGGCCTGTTTATCGTATCCGGCCCACAGACCGCTATAATCGGTGCCGCCACGGCGTCGTTGCCGCGCGCTTCGCACAGTAAGACATACGAGGTAGCCGAACGTGGGTAAAGCCAACGTTGATCCTGCCGAGCTCCGGCGTTTCGCCCAAGACCTCAACCGGTTCAATAACGACCTGCACGCACTCCTGACGGGATTGCACGCCAAGATGCGTCAGCTCGAGCAGAACTGGCGCGACCAGGAACAACGCAAGTTCGCCGACGCCTTCGAGCAGACGGCCAAGGGCCTCGGCGGGTTCCTCGAGCAGTCCCACGAGCATGCCGCGGCGCTGGGGAAGAAGGCGGCGCTGATTGAAGAATACCTGAAGCAGCGCTGACCGCGCCCGCTGCCGGGGGCGTGTCGACTACGGCATAAAGGCAGTCAGATAACCGGCCACGTCCCGGGCAGGGAACGACATGAGCGAACGCGCGAACATCTCTGATCTGGACTCCATCCGGCAGTTCCGCGCCGCGCTCGTGAAGTTCACCGAGACCGCCAACACCGGTGTCACCGACAGCGACGGCGAGATCGTCAGCAAAATCTCGTGGCTCGACAGCGAACAGACACCCTACTGGATCGCCCAGAACCGCAAATGGACCGAGGCGGTGTCCAAGGCCATCGACGCAGTGCGGCAGAAGCGGGTCTTCAAGGACTCGTTCGGCCGACCGCAATCGACGGTCGACGAAGAAAAGCATTTGCGCAATTGCCGGCTGAAGCTCGAAGAAGCCGAAGCGAAGCTCGCCGCCACGCGGCGGGCGGTCACGCAACTCCAGCGCGAGCACCTTCTCTACCGGGGCGGCGTGCAGCGGCTGATGACGATGCTCGCGTCGGACATGCCCGGCGCGATCGCGATGCTCGACCGCGTCGTCGCGCAGATCGAAGCCTACGCCGCCAGCGGCCCGACGCTGGTGACGAGTGAGTCGGCGCAGTCCACCGCCGAGACAGGGGGTTCGCCCGCCGACGGCAACATGAAGCGCGCGGCCGAGCCCCACGAAGAGCCTGAGCGGCCGACGCCGCAGGTGCAAACCGATCCATTGAACCCGGGGAGCTGACATGGGACTCTACGAAGGCCGCGGCAATCTCACGAAGGGCATGAAAGACCTCATGCTGCGATGGCAGAGCACGCGCAGCAACTGGAACGACGTCGTCGCCAAGCAGTTCGAGGAGACGTATCTCGAGCCGCTCGAAACGTCGCTGCGGGCCGCCGTCTCGGCGATGGACCAGATGGCGCAGACGCTCTCTCGCGTCGACCGTGACTGCAAGTAAGATCAAAGACCCTCCATGACCGACTCCACAGCCATCGCCACGCCGTCCGAGCCGTTGCCTGACGAGCCCGTGCTCTCTTCGCGCGCCACCCAGCGTGCCGCGCTGGGCGACCTGCTGCGCCTCAGTCGCGAATGCTCGACTGGCGAGGCCGAACTCGAGGCGCGGCACCAACAGTCGCTGACCGAGGGCGGGGCATTGTTCGAGCGGCAGACGCGCGATTTCGCGTATCGCCTTGAGGCCGCGCGCCGGCAAATCGAAGAGCGCGTCGCGGAGATGCGTGCCGCTGTCGACCGCGAAGGGGCCGCGACGATGACGGCCGCCACCGCAATTCGCAATGAGCGGCGTGCCAAGGCGCAAAGCGAGATCGAGAACGTCCGGCGCGAGATCAAAAAACGCTACGACCATGCGGCCTGGCTCGCCGACAGCGTGCTCGAAGCCGCAGAGCTGCAGGCCGACCAGCAGCTGCGCGCCGACGCCGAGCGGCACGGCGAAGTCGTCGACGCGATGGCCGCCGTGGAAGCTGATTCCGCCCGCCTGGCGGTGAGCTACGGACTCCAGCCCGCCCCCGTGCCCGAGAGCACGCTGGAGCCCATCGCGCTGCGCGCCGCCGCCGACGCCGAGCTTCAGCGTCTCCGCGCGCAGGCCGAGGCGCAGTTCGCACGTTTGCGGCGGATGCGCGTGGCCCGGCTCTTCGTCGGCGCTTGGCCGATCGTCCTGGT
>DASVSS010000420.1:0-2863 GCA_036387945.1 Tepidisphaeraceae bacterium
CACGCCGCGCTTGATCAGCGCCGCAGCCCCTACGCCAAACAACAGCCCGCGCAGGCTCAGCGGCCGCGAGAGCGCGATCAACCCCAGCGCCGCCCCCGCGGCGATCGAGATGCTCCGCTCGGTCTGGCCGACATTCCCGCCGCTATGGCCCTGCGACTGCCCGCCTTGCGTGTGCTGCCCGCCGGGTTGGCCGAGGGTGCGAACGGTCTCGTGTGCCGCCTGGGCGAGGGGCTGATGGCTGCTGATCATGACGAACTCCTTCAAGAATGTTTGAATGGCCGTCCGTCCCGGACGGCTGAAAAATTCGATTCCTGACTCATCATTCGCCCCCCGGGATCGGCCGACCCATCAGTGTTTCCACGAGGCACGCATGGGGGAGGGACAATCGCCGGCGGATCACGTTCCCGCCGCGTGATTGCCGTGCGCTTACGGGATGCTGATGCGTTCGTCGATCTCTTCGGTGGAACTGTCGTCGGCGATGGTATCGATCCCCAGGCCGCCGTCGAGACGGTCGGCAAAGTCGTCGAAGTCGCCGCTGAGGGTGTCGTTGCCGTCGTCACCGAAGACCGAATCGATGCCGTCGACGCCAGTGCCGGCATTCTGCCCGGAGGCGGCTACGAAATCGTTTCCACTCCCGCCACGCACGATGTCCGTGCCGAGATCGCCGCGTACGGTGTCGTCTCCGGCTTCGCCGTTGACGCTGTCGTTGGCGCTCAGGCCGTTGACGTCATCATTGCCGATGCCGCCGAGCAGCGTGTCGCTGCCGTTCTCGCCGAACATACGGTCGTCGCCGTCGTTGCCTTCGAGGTAGTCGTTGCCGCCATAACCGCGAAGGAAGTCGTTGCCGGCGCCGCCGAAGAGTGCGTCGATGTTGTCAGTGCCGATGAGCGTGTCGTTTCCGCCGAGGCCGAAGGCGACTGCGCCGACGCTGAATAAATCGATCTGGTCGTTGCCGTTGCCGCCGATGATGCGTTCGACGTCGGCGCTGAGGTTGTCGTTCTCGCCGGATTGCCCGTCGTTGGCGACACCGTCGTTGCTGAGGAACAGGGCCTGGGTGTGGTCGGCGTAGTCGGCGGTGTCCTGCCCGGCATTGCCGGTGAGGGTGTCTCGGCCGAGGCCGGGGCGCAGGGTGTCGTTGCCCGCCCCGCCGGTGAGATTGTCGTCCCCCCCGCCGCCGAGCAGGAAATCCTTCCCGCCGCCGCCGCTGATGGCGTTGGCCCCGCCGCTGCCGGTGATTGTGTCGTTGCCCGCCCCGCCGAGGACGTTTTCGGTATTGGCGGCAACGGTGTCGTTCTCGCCGCTCGTGCCGTCGGCGGCGTTGCCCGCGAGATCGACTTTGACGGCCGCGGTCTTGTCGGTGTAGTCGGCGGTGTCCGTGCCGTCGCCGCCGTCGATCGAATCGGCGCCGATGCCGCCGCGCAGCACGTCGTTTCCTTTGAGGCCCAGGAGCGTGTCGGCCCCGCCGCCGCCGCCGAGGGTGTCGTCGCCGTCGCCGCCGACGATCAGCACCGGCAGCGTGATGCCTGCATCGACGCTGATGTTGTCGCCGCCGCCGAAGGCGTCGACGCTGATGCCGCGACGGATCTTGGTCTTGAGCACGCTGTACAGATTGCCGTTGACGTTGAAGATCACGCGCTTGGCGTTCTGGGTCAGCACGACTGTATCCGCGCCGCTCGTGCCGTTGATGCGCAACCGCTGCAAGCCCGATTTGGCCGGCAGTGCCTTGGCGCTGACCGCGCCGGTGATGTTGAAGCTGTAGGTGCCCACGGCCGCGTCATTGGTGGCGAAGCTGACGACGCCGCTGCGCGTTCCGGCGCCGGCGGTGGCCATGCCGATGGTGAAGCTGGCGCTGCGGCCCGGCGCGAGCGTCGCCGGCAGCCCCGCCTTGACCACGAACCCCGCCGGCACGCTTACGGCACCGAGCGTCAGCGTTGCCCCGCCGGAATTGCGCACGGTGAAGACGCGGTCGTTGTTGATCACCCCGACCGGCACCGTGCCGAAGTCCGTGAAATCCGCCGGCTGGGGCGTCACGTCGCCGTCGGCAATCGCCACGCCGGAAGCCGATAAATTCGCCTTGCTGCCGCCGACCGCGACGCTGCGCAGCTTCACTTCGACCAGCGCCTTCGTCGTCGGATCGCCGGACGTGGGCGTGATGACGTACAGGTAGTTGCCGGCGTCGAGCTCGAAGCTGCTGTTGGCCGTCGGCGTGCCGACGAGCGTGTCAGCGCCATCGACCGTGCCGATCGTGCCGCGATCGGCGTAGAGCGCGAACGACAGGGCCAAGTCACCCTCGACGGGATCGTTATTGTCGGCGTCGACGAAGCCCGTAACGTTGAATTGAGAGTCGACCCGGCTGAACTTTGCCGTCTGGAAAGTGAGCCGCGCGACGTTGACGATCGTGAGCTTGTTGCCCGAGCCGTCGCCGGCGTTCTCCTTCGTGGGCGTCATCAGGTTGACGTCGAACGAACTGGTCAACAGCCCGGCCGTCGTGAGGTCGAGGTGCCGCCGGGGTTCGACGGCTTCCATCACCACGGCCGAGTGATTCGTCTTCGTTCGTTTCGCATGCTTCATGATGTCTCTCGTTCTATTCGCCGATCCGCCAACGCATAGAGTTACCGCCGCCGGCGGATTCGCTCAAGCTAAAACTGCCCGCACCGCGCCAAAAAGACGTCCCGACGACGGCCGGCCGCCGGCCGCGGGGTGTTTTTAGAACAACCGCGCGACGATCTGGAAGTGAACGCCGTAATCCTGCAGGTCGTCGCTTTCGTCGTCGACGTCATTAAGGGCCTGGCCGAAGAAGATCTGGCCGCTGAAGTGCTTCGTGTAGCTGGCGGTCAGGCCGACGCCGACGCTGGTGAGGATT
>DASVSS010000421.1:0-4488 GCA_036387945.1 Tepidisphaeraceae bacterium
CGATGTTGTCCAGGGCCCCGAGCTTGTCGAGTGCGTCCTTGGCACTGGTGGCCTGCGGCACTTCCCAGAACGCGCGAACGAGATTGATCCCCGCCTCGCCGATCTGCGTGATCGCGTACGCCAGGCCGGCGGTGACGTTGAACGTGCCCAGGCCCAGGGCGCTGACGCCCGCGGGCACTTCGCTGGCCACGATGGCCGGCCCGAGCGTGGCGGCAAAGGCGGCGATGCCTTCGAAGGTGAGGATGAGCTTGGGGATGATCCCGGCATTGCGGGCGAAATCGAGCGCGAACGCCTGGATCGCCTTGCCGACAAGATCGCCGAGGTAGTCCTGGGCTTCGAGGGTGGCGTCGTACCAGCTGTCCTGGATGTTCATCCACTGCAGCACGCGGGCGCGGGAGTTGACGCACAAGCCACACTTGTCCATCGGCAGGATCTGCGACAGTTCGACGTGGTTGCCGCTGCGCTGGAAATCACTGAGCGAATCGCTCAGGGCATAAAGGAACGTGGGAATGACGTCCCCCGCGCCCAGGTTTGCCGGCGCGGCGATCGCCGCCGGAGCCACGCGCTGCCGCGCCGCCCGCGCGGTGAGATTGGCCGTCGCCGCCGGGCCGTCGGATCCGTAGAACAACGGCGTGACCGAACGGTCGCCGAGTGAAAGCGTTTCGCCGTTGACGACGGTTTGGGCGACGACGAGCAGTTCGTCGGCGCCGCGCGTGGTGATCCGCACGGTGAGATTCTCACCGACCGGCCCGCTGACGCGGAACGTGCCGTCGGCGCCGATCACGGCGGTGCCGAGCAGGACGTCGCCCGCGGCGTTGGTGACCGAGACGTGCCCGCCGGCGATCGGCGCGCCGGTGTCGTCGACGAGCCGGCCGGTAATCACCCCGCCGCCGTCGGCGAGCTCGGTGCTGAACGATTCCACGCCGTCGACGGCGAAGTCGCTTTGCACGACCGTCTGCCTGCCGTCGGCGATGACCGCCAGGGTGTAAGTGCCGGCGACGGCGTTGGCGATCGTGTAAGCGCCCGAAGCGTCGGTGAGCGCGAACACCGCCGTCTCCATGCCGCCGGGCGGCAGCAGCACGACCTTGGCGCCAACGACCGGCGCGCCGCCGGGACCGGTGATCGTGCCGGTGACCGAAGGCTCGGTGGCGATGGCGACGCTCAGGTTCAGGTCGGAAGCGCCGAGAGTGACCGTCTGCAGCGAGCCTTTGCCGTTGGCATGGAACACGCGCACGCGGTACTCGCCCGTCTGCAGTGCGTTGAACGTGAAGGCCGACTGGCCCTTGAGGGCGACATGCCCCACGTCGACCGCGCCGACGCCGGTGAGGCGCTTGACCTGGATGACCGCGTCATTGGCCGGTGCGCCGTTGTCGGTGACGTTGACGGTGATCTTGCGGGATCCGGCAGCGAAGTTCTGCACGAGGTTCGCGCCGGTCGTCACGTTCACGTTGACCGCGCCGAACGTCCCTCCGGTCGATTCGGCCAACAGCGTGTACGCGCCTGCGGCGCGGACGAGCAGTTCGTAACGGCCCTGGGCGTTGGCCTGCGTCGAGCCGACGTACGTCGTGCCGGCGTAGACGCGCACGAACCCGCGCACCGGCTGGCCGACGCCGTTGGTGAGCGTGCCGGTGACCGTGCCGGCCACGGGCAGCGCCACGTCGACATCGGCAGCCGGGCCGGTGAGTGCGCCGACCGTGACCGGCTGGTTCACACCGTAGGCACGCACGGCGTACGCGCCCAGCGGCAGGTGCTCGAAGGCGTAATTGCCGCTGGCGTCGGTCGCGGTCGAGCGCAGGTTTCCCAGCGCATCGGCCAACGAGACCGTCACCCCGGCGACTGCCGCGCCCGTGTCCTGCCGCGTGACCGTCCCGCCGATCGCCCCGCCGGGGGCGACGTTGACGGTCAGTCCCGAAAGCTGCTGGCCGGTGGTGAGCGTGATCGGGATTTCGTCCGCGAAGGCGTCGCGGGCGCTGGTCTTGAGGACGTAGCTGCCGGCGGGGATTCCGAAGATCTGGAACGTGCCGTCCGGGGCGATCTGCGCCGAGCCGACGGCCGTCTCGCCGCTGTAGACGCCGACGACGCTGCCGCGCACGTCAACGCCCGTGCCGACGCCGACCACCCGGCCGGAAACGGTCGCGCCGATGGCGAGGTTGATGTCGCCGAGACTAAGCGTCTGTCCCGCGGCGACGGTGACATTGGCGGAGTGCGACTGGTAGCCGCGGCGCGAGACGACAAGCTCGTAATCCCCCGCGGGCAGGCCGTCGAACTGGAAGGCATTGCCGGTGAGGCGCGCGGCGTAGGTCGTGTCCGCGCCGATCCCCGCCCCGGCCTGGCGGAGCGTGACCACGATCGGCGTGTTCGGCCCGACCGGGGTGATGACATTGCCCTTGACCACCGACGCCGGTGCGAGTTGGAAGTTGGCGGCGCGCGTGCCGCCGGCGTCGAGCGTCAGCCCGGCGGCGCGGCCGCGGGCGAGGCCGGGGGCGTCAACGAACACGGTGTAAGTGCCCGCGGCGAACCCGAGCAGCTCGTAGCGGCCGTCGGCGTCGGTCTCGACTTTCTGCGCGCCAGCGGCGCTGAGCACGGTGACGCGCGCCCCCGCGACCGGCACGTTGGCGGCGTTGCGGACAGTGCCCGTGATCGTGCCGCCGCGCTCGATCGTCAGCACCTGCCCCGTGGCGTGCTGCCCGGCGGCGACGGTGACCGTCCCGCCGGCGGCGACCGTGCCGGCGTCGTAGCTCAGCGCATACTGCCCGGCGGCGATCCGGTCGAACACGAACGTGCCGTCGTTCCAACTGACGGCCGAATACGTCTGGCCGGTGGCGGTGTTGGTGGCCACGACCGTGCGCCCGGCGATCGGTACGTCGATGTCGGCGGCGAAGACGCGGCCGCTGAGCGAAGTGTTGACCTTCGCCGCGGCGGTGAGGAAGTTCAGGTGCAGCACCGACGTGTCGAGCCGGTTGACGCCAAGCTCGTCAGGGATGAGCGACGCGCTTTCGCCGATGGCGCGCAGGTAGTCGCCCCACGTCGGGCCGATGTCGGCGATCATCCGCGCGAACGCCGCGTCGAAGGCTTCGTCGGAGTAGTCCGACGGGATCAGGTCCTGGCGGGTGGCGTTCCAGTCGAACAAACGGCTTTTGTCGTCGACGAGGCGGTCGGCGAAGAGGCGCGTTGCCTCGCCGCGGGCGCCGTTGCGGGCGTAGAACTCGCGCTGCGACGTCTGCCCGGGCCGCAGCACGCCGGCGGGGCCGTCGTCCTGGCCGACGCCGATGAAGCTGTAGCGGGCGTTGTTGGTGAAATCGGGGTTAATGCCGATCGGCCGATCGGCGCCGACGACGATGTAGGGCGCGGGCACGTCGTTGATGCCGTCGTTGCCCCACGAGACGGTGAACTGGAACAGCCCGCCCACGCCCGTGATCGGCGGGCTGAAGATCACCGGCCGCGCCTCGGCCGGACGGGCGGGCACGACGCTCAGGCTGTCGGGCGCCGTGACGCTTTCGCCGCTGCTGCGCGTGAGTTTGACGTCGTAGGCGTTGGGCGTCAGGCCGCTGAGATCGAACGTGGCGTACAGCCGCGTGGTGCTGGTGTAGAACACCTTCTCCGCCGCCCGGGCGCTGCCGCCGGGGCTGACGAGCGTGGGCAGGACGCTGCGGTCGAATTTCGCGCCGTTGATCTGCAGCGTGAGCTTGCCGCCATTGCCGCCGATGCCGTAGCTGGTGTCGATGACTTCGAACGCAAGTGCCCGGGCCTCGATCGAGAACGCCGTCGCCGCCGGCAGGCTGTCGCCGTAGGCGAGGACGTAGTAGGTGCCCGCCTTGGTCTTGGGCACGACGATTTTCTGGTCCGCCGCCAGGGCCTTGTCGGAACCGAAATCGAAGCTCGCCCGCGTCGGCACGTCGCCGAACTTCACGAACAGTTGCGTCGAGGCGTTGGACGCGGTCGTGGCGGTGTCGAAATCGATCAGCAGCGTTTCGCCCGCGCCGACAGTGACGCGGTAGTAAACGCCCTGGCCCTGCCCGATCGTGCCGGCCGACGCGGTGTCGAGCGTGAGGGCGGGGACGTCGAGCGAGACGCTGTCGACCGAGGCGCCGAGGTTGTTTTCCTCGTTCGATTCGGGGATCTGGTTGAGGATGTCCGAGCGGATGATGAGGAAGTATTCCCCCGGCTTCACGCCCGGCAGCGGCGCGGTGGCCGAGGCGGTGTACGTCTCGCCGCCGGCGAGCGGGCCGGACTGCTCGTGGCGCGCAAAAAGCTTGTCGTTGATGTCCCAGGTGCGGTCGCTTGAGACGTAAAGCGAATCCGTCCACTTGCCCTGCGCCGCGGTGGCCGAGCCGTTGCTGACGGTGTAGGCGATCGTCGCCATCTGCCCCGGCGTGCCGTTGACCGGCAGTACGATCGTGCCGGCGACGAGGTCGACCGGCGGCAGCAGGCCCAGCGTCGTGCCGGCGGGGTTGAAGCCGGTATTGTTCAGCTCCTTGTCGCGCTCGT
>DASVSS010000422.1:0-15473 GCA_036387945.1 Tepidisphaeraceae bacterium
GTAGTACTCGCCCGACAATCCCGGCGGCAGCGTGACCGATTCGCTGGTCGTGTACGAGCCCCCCGCCGCCAGCGGCGCGTCGTGGCGGAAGCTGCCCAGCGCCTTGTCCGTGCGGTCGAGCGTCGTGTCCCGCGAGAGGTAAACGGTGTCGTACCAGAAGTCGCCCGGCAGGTTCGCGCCGGCGTTGGTGACGGTCCACGACAATTCCGTCGACTGCCCGGCGAACGCCCCTGACGGGGCGGACACGCTGCTCACCGTCAGGTCGGGCAGAGCGCGCAGCGAGATGTTCGTGGCGTTGGCGGGCGCGCGGTCGTTGTTGGCGTTTTGTGCGCCTTCGATCACCACGTCGCCACCGTCGGTGCGGACGACGAGGTAGTAATCGCCGGTCACGTCCGGCAGCGTCACGCTCGTGTTGACGGTGTAGGTGCCGTTGGCCGGCAGCGCGTTCGTGCGCTGCACGGCGGCGAGCTGCACGTCGCCGGTGCCGATGGTCGAGTCCTGGCTGAGCCAGATCTGATCGACCCACGACGTCGCCCCCGTGATCGCCGACCCGAGGTTGGACACGACGAATGACACCGGCACCGACTGCCCGCTCGCGGCGCTGGCCGGGGCGGTGACGGCGGTGACCTGCAGATCGGCGGTGAAGCGGCTGATCGTGATCGTGCCGGGCGAGACTGCGTTGACGTTGTTGGCGTTATCCGTCTCGACCACCGCGTCGGAAGCGTCGGCGGCGAGGAACACGTTGTACGTTCCGTCGCCGACGTACTGCGGGATGCCCAGCGACTGCGTGCGCGTGTACGACGCCCCCGGCGCTAGCAGGCCGCTATGGGCGACGAACTCCAGGCCCACGTCGTCGCCGTTGCCGTACACGTTGTCGGCCGACAGCACGACCCGGTCGAGCCAGTCGCTCACGATCGTGTCGCCGGCGCCGTTATTGGTGATCGTCCAACTGAATGGCACGGCCGTCCCCGCCTCGGCGGCGGCGGGCGGGGTGAAGGCCGTGATCTGCAGGTCGGCAAACGCCTGGGTGATCGTGACGGGCGTCGCGGCGCCGACAATGTTGTTGGCGTTGTCGAGTTCGAACACCGCGTTCGGGGCGTCGGTCTGCACGAAGACGTAGTAATCGCCCGAAAGGTTCAGCGGCACGGCGGTGTTGAAGGTGGCCGAGTACGACGCGCCCGGGGCAAGAGCGCCCGAGCGGCTGCGCGCGCCAAGGTAGATGAGCGTCCCGCTGTCGATCGTCGGCGTCGGCGAGAGATAAAAGTGGTCGTCCCACCCGCTGTTGGGCGTGGGCTCGGCGCCTTCGTTAATCACCGTGTAATCGATCGCCAATCCCCGCCCGGCGGTGGCCGCGGCAGGGGCGGTGAGCGACGAGACGCGCAAGTCCGGCGGCGGCGCCAGCATCACCTGCGTGACGCCGGTCTCGGACGTGACGTTGTTGGCTTCGAAGGCGTTCTCGTACACGCGGTCGGCTGCGTCGGTGTGGACGAGGAAGTAGTACTCGCCGCTGATCCCCGTCGGCAGCCGCACGCGGCCCGAGGCGTTGTACGACGCCCCGGCGGCCATGCCGCCGGCGTGTTCGAACGAGCCCAGGAGCTGGTCGCCGGGGCCGAAGGTGTTGTCGGCCGACAGATAGACCGTGTCGGTCCAGCCGGTTTCGGCCAGGCGCGTGGCGCCCGCGCCATTGTTGGCCACCGTCCAGGCGATCTCCGTCAGTTCGCCGCTGAACGCCACGAGCGGCGCGACGACGTTCGTCACCACCAGGTCCGGCGGCGGCGACAGCGTGATGCTGATCGCGCCGGAGCGCGTGCGGTTGTCGCCCTCGGCGTTGACGCCGGGCGCGTACTCGAACACCTGATTGTTCACGTCGCTGGCGACGAAAATGTAGTAGTCGCCCTGCAGGCCCCGGGGCAGCGTGACGGTCGCCTTGCCGAGATAGCTTTCGCCGGCGTTGAGATAGCTGGCGTTGGTGACGGTCGCCAGCACCACGTCGGTCGCGTCGAAATTCGCGTCGGCCGACAGGTAGACGTGGTCGGACCAGGCGAGGGCGTTGGTGCTTTCGCTGCCGTTGTTGGCAACGGCCCACTCGATGTCGATCGTCTCTTCCGACTGCGCGGTCGGCGGCACGGTGACGTACCCCACCTGCAGGTTCGGGTACGGCGACTGTGTGATCGCCGTCGCGGCGTCGTCGATCGCGGCGTTGTTGGATTCGCCGAGGTTCTCGAAAACCTGGTTCGCGGAGTCGACGACGACGACCGCCTGGAACGTGCCTTCGTAGACGCTGGGGATATCGATCGTCTGCGAGCGGGTGATTGTCGCCCCTGGGGCGATCGTGCCGGTGAACGTGAACGTGGCGAACGCCGCGTCGTTGCCGATCACGCCGTCGGCCGACAGGTAGACCGCTTCCTGGAACGTCCCGGTCATCGCGGCGGTGCCGTTGTTGGTGATCGTCCAGCTGACCGGCATCGCCCGGCCGCTGCGCTGGGTCGCCGGGGCGGTGATCGATGCCACCACGAGGTCGGGCGTGGGCGGCAGCGTGATGTTCATCACCGCGTCGTCGATCGTGGTGTTGTTGGCGTCGCCGACGTCTTCGAACACGCTGTTGCTGGCGTCGGTCACCACGACCACACGCCGCGGGCCGCTGTAGGCGATCGGGATGTCGATCGACTCCGTGCGGGTGATCGACGCCCCCGCCGCGATCGTGCCGGTGAATTCGACCGCCTTGAAGAAGTCGTCGCCGCCTGCCTCGGCGTCGGCCGACAGGTAAATCTGCTCGCTGATCGTCCCGCTGAACGCCGCCGTGCCGTTGTTGGTCAGCACCCAGGAGATCTGCTGCGTCGTGCCGCTCTGCGCCGCGGCGGGCGCGGTGATCGACGTCACCACCAGGTCGGGCACGGGCGAAGCGATGACGGTGATCTGCGGCGAAGCGCCGAGGTTATTGGCTTCATTGGCGTGCTCGAAGACGACGTTATTGGAATCGGTCTTCACCAGCACATGACGCTGGCCGTGCTGGCTGATCGGGACGGTGACGGCCTGCGTGCGCACGACCGACTGCCCGGGCGCGAGATTGACCGCGTAATCGACTTCGCCAAGCGAGACGTCACCGCCCTCGACGGCGTCGGTCGAGAGGCTGATGCGCTCGCGGATGACGCCATTGACGGCGGCGGTGCCGTTGTTGGTGATCTTCCACTGCACGGTCGCCTGCGCCCCGGCCGCGGGCGTCGTGGGCGCCGTCACGGTCACGTCGCTCACCGCCAGGTCCGGCAAGGCCGGCAGCGTTACGCTCGTGGCGGCGCTGGCGCGGGTGTTGTCCTCTTCGTTGCTTTCGATCTGGGTGTTCGAGCGGTCGGTGCGCACGACGAACCGGTACGACCCCGGCGTCACGGTGCTGCTCAGCGGCAGCGTCACCGTCTCCTCGCGCGTGTACGTCTGCCCCGCGGCCAGCGGAACGGTCGGGGCGCCGACGGTCAGCAGGATCGGGTCGTTGCCGTCGACGGCGTCGTCGGCGCTGAAGTACAACCGGTCCTGCCAGCCGGCGGCGGCGGGGTCGGTGCCGGCGTTGCGCACCGTCCAGCGCACCGTCACCGGCGAGCCGAAGACCGCCGGCGTGAGCACCTGGACGCTGTCGACCACGAGGTTCGGCGACGCCAGCGCTATCGTGCTCGTGTAACGATCCTGCGTCGCTTCCCCGCCGACGCCGTCGGCGTCCTGGTCCATCAGGTTTCCGCGCAAATCCTTGAACTTCGCGGGCTTGAGCGCGATCGTGTAATTGCCCGACTGCGTCAGGCCGCCGAACTCGATGCTAAAGACGTTGCCGACGATGCTGACGCTGCGGATCTGGAAGCTCTGCACCGCCGTCCCGTCGGGGCCGGTGATGGTGAAGAAATCTTCGTAGTTATACGACGAAGGCAGCGCGGCCAGCTCTTCGCTGAAGGTGAACGTCCACAGCTTGAACGGGCTCGACGCTTCCGACGCGGGGGTGCTGCTGATGACGCGCGGCCCACGCTTGTCGATCGTGAAGGCGCCGGCGAACGCTTCGCTGGCGACGCCCTGCAAATCGGTGAACGCACCGGCCGCCACGCTGTAGCCATAGGCGGCGTCGGCGTCGGGCACGCTGACGGTGAAGCGCACTGTGCGCCCGTCAATGAACTGCGCGGCGCTCACGCTGCCGCCGACGATCGTGAGATCGCTTGCCGCCACGCTCGACGCGAGGATGTTTTCCGACAGCACGAGGTCGATCGTCGTCGGGGCGGCAGCAATCGGTTCGCTGCGGGGCGTGGTGGCGATCACGCGCGGCGGAACGACCAGCGTCGAACCGGTGGCGCCGGTGACCTGCAGCGTGTAAGCCCCGCCGTCAACGTCTTTAGCGCGCACGACCACGCGGAACGTGCCGCTCACGCCGGCGGTGTACGCGATGCGGCTGTTGCGGCCGTCGGGGCCGTTGTCGTTGCTGGCGACGAGGGCGCCCGCCGGGTCGTACAGCTCGAGGATTGGGTCGAGCAGGTTGACCGGCAGCGCGGTCTCGCCGGTGGGCAGCAAGGTGCTCAGCACGATGGCGTCGCCGGCATTGAGCGAGAGCGCGTAGGCGTCGGACTGATCGCCGGAGAGCGCGGCGTAGGCGAGCGTCTGTTCGAGCAGCCGGTCGGCCTGGCCGGCGCGAAGGTCGGCGGTGTTCGTGTATTGCGCGCCGTAATCGGGGCCGAGGTGGATGACGCGCCCGCCGAGGCCGATGTTCTCGCGCACCACGACCGACGCCGCGCCGTTGTTGCGCGCCACGACCGTCGCCCCGGACACCAGCACGTTCGGCGCGTAGGTGCTGACGGGGAAGGCCACTGACGTGATCTGCTGCGTGATCGGGTGCGTGCCGCTGGGCGTGAGGTTGCCGCCGGCGAAATTCGTTCCGCCGTTGGCCTCGAACGGCAGCAGCGGCGCGAAGGCGGCCATCGCCGGGTGGCTGAACTGCTGGCTGGTGGAGCCCACGACGATCACGGCCCCGCCGAGTTCGACGTACCGCTTGAGGGCCGTCGCCAAACCGGGCGTAAAGGCGCTGCCGGACAGTTCCGCGAGGATCACGATGTCGTACGACGCGAGTTCGTCGAGCGTGTCGGCGCCGCTGGCGTCGGTGCGCGTGGCGGTGAAATTGTAGTGCGTGTCGTCGTTGAGCTGGTTGATGAGGTAATCGAGATTGCCCTGGAAATTCGGGTTCGTGTTGGCGACGTGCAGCACGTCGATCGCCCCGCCGACGGGCGTGCCGCCCTTGAGGTCGCCGACGACCTGCTTCGTGACCGACAGATCCTGCGGCGGCACGGGGGCGACTTCGGCCTCGCGCTCGATCGACGCCGAGCGGGTGGCCAGGAGGTTGTACGCGCCGTTGCCGCTGACGACGACGTACACCGTGCCCGTCGCCGGCGCGACGTAATCGACCGCCGTGAGGTCGGCGTTGTACTGCCCGCCCGCGCCGCGGGTGATGAGGTTGCCCGCGGCGTCTTCGAGGCGGAAGGCGACGGTCGACCCGTTGATCGCCGAGAGCGCGAAGCTCGCCGCGTGCCCGGCGGCGAGGTCGATCTTGAAATAATCGTCGCTGCCCGCGGCGTCACCCACGAGCGCAGCGCGCACGCCGGCAAGGCCGGTGGCGATGGCGCGCAGGTTCAGCGCCTGAGCGGCCGCCCGCGAATTATTGTTCGGCCCGGCGGCTTCGTCCTCGGCGGCGGCGTTGACGATCACGCGCAGCGTGTAGCCGGCGATGCCCGCGAGGCTCGTGGCGTCGATGCGGTACGTCCCGCCGGTCGTGCCGTTGACGGCGTTGAGCAGCAGCGTCCCGCCCGCGGCGCCGCTGGCGGCGGCGAGGCTGACGCCGCTGGGGTCAATGAGCTCGAGCTTGGCCTCCACGCCCGGGTTGCCCGTCGGCACGAGCACGAGCGTGATCTGCTGATTCGGGTCGAGATTGATCGAGAACGAATCGACGTCGCCGGTGGCGTGGAACGCCTTCGACACCGACAACTCGTGCACCGCCGAGCCCACGGGCGAGCGCGCCGTGAGCTGCGTCAGCGGCGTGACGCCCGTGGCGTCGACGGCGAAGCTGACGGCGAAATCCCCGCCGGGGTTGCCGTCGCCCGAAGGCAGCGCGCCGGAGAACTCCCCGTCGAGTGCCTGCGAATCGAACTGGCCGGTCGGCGAGCGGCTGGCGAACGACGACGCGCCGCTGAGCAGCCGCCCTTCGTAAAGGCCTTCGGGCAGGTTGGCGTAGACGAAATCGAATGCCGTCGCGTCGCCGGTGTCGCCGTCGGGGATGGCCGTGGCGACGATCTGCGACACCGTGACGTTCTGCCCGGTGGACTGGTTCCGCGTGACGATGTCTTCGGGGCCGAGGATGAACTGGAAGAAGAAGTCCGACGAGATGTACCGCCGAACGGGTTCGCTGAAGCCGACGCTCCAGGTGCGCGAGCCGGGCTCGAAGACCTGGTTCTGCGCCACGTTCGACGACACCACGCGCGGGCCGTTGGCGTCGACGGTGAAGGAATAATTCGTCGCGGCGATCGGCACGCCGAGCGAGCTGGTGAACGCCCCGGCGGGGATCGAGACGTTGTAGACGCCGTCGGTGGTGATCCGCCCGCTGGTGTCGAAGGTGACGGAGTCGCCGTTGATCTCGTAGACCGCCGTCGCCGGCTCGCCGTTGATGAGGATGTCGCCCGCCTGCACGGATGACGCCAGCACCGGGTGCGAGAAGCGCAATTGGATGTACGGGCGGAACCCGACCACGTCGCCGGCCCGCGGGTAACCGGGATCGGCGCTGTTGAGGGTGAACGGCGGCAGTGCGCCGGTATTGCCGGTGACGCGCAGGTCGTAGTCACCGGCGTTGCCGCGGCCGGAGACGGTGATCGAATATTCGCCGTCGGCGGGAACGGTGAAATTGACAATGCCGGCGCTGGCCGCCCCGGCGGCATTTTCGTCGGCGACGGCGATCGCGCCACCCGGCGCGAGCAGGCGCAGGATCGGCGTCAGGCCGTTGTACGCATCGCCGGGGCCGAGCGTGCGCGCGATCGCGGCGGCGTTGATGACGTCTCCGGCTTTGAGGGCGATCTTGTAGGAATCGACTTCGCTGCCATTGACCACGCGCCCCGCGACCTGCCGCGACGCGGTGATCTGCTGCGGGCGGCCGTCGACGACCTGCGGGTCGATGCCGAACTGCGCCGCGCCAGAGACGCCCAGGGCGTACTGCGTGCCGCTGTCGCCGCTCACCTGGACGTAGTAGGGCCCGGCCGCGGGGGCGATGAAATCGAGGATCGCCTGCTGCGCGAACGCCCCGCCGTTGACGTGATGGAGCAGGACATTGCCCGCGGCATCAATGAGCTTGATCCGCACTTCGCCCAGGCCCGGGCGGACGGCGAGGTCGCTGTAGCTTTCGTTGCCGTCGTACTCGTACTCCATCGAGCCGGCGACGAGATCGAGATCGCCGTCGCCGGTGTAATCGATTGCCGCCACGGGGCCGGCGCGGGTGGTCATCTCGAAGCTCGACCCGCCGGCGAAGAAGAAGCCGTCGGCGCCGCCGAGGCTGAGGTATGCGCTGTTGTCGCCCGAGCCGCTGGTCGTCAGCGCGTCGAGCCGGCCGTCGCGGTTGACGTCCGCCAGCGTCAGGCCGGCGCGTTCGGAGAAGGACGTGGGCTGGATGTCCCAGCTCGTGCCGCTGACAGGGGCTCCGTTTTCGTCGAGCGTCCACGCCGTGGCGGCGCCGCGGCCGGTGTTGAGGTGCAGCCCGAGCACGCTCACGCGGTTCGTCGCCGGCGAGACGCCGCCGGCGATGCGGCCGATCGGCTGCTCGTAGCCGTCGATCGAGTAATCGGCCTCGATGTATTCGCCCGGGTCGTCGGCGGACATGCGGTAGAAGCCGAAGCGGCCGTAGTCGCCGGCGGAGTTGCCTTCGCCGGTGATGACGTCGTCGAAGCCGTCGCCGTTGATGTCGACGAGGGCGATATCGTGAATCCGCCTCATTGCCGGCACGCTCAGCGTGCGGTTGATCGGCAGGCCGTTGCCCGCGCCGCTGCTGAGCAGGAGGTTGAAGCTCCCCGCCGGCTCGTCCTGCGGCTCGCCGGGTTCGCCGGAGGGGCTGAAGTACGCGAACGCGCCGATCGCCAGGTCGTCGAAGCCGTCGTTGTTGACGTCGCCGGTGGCGATGGCGTTGGCGGCGTCGATGAAGGTGTCGGAGCTGCTGGACGCGGCGCCCGTGCCGTCGCCGTAGAAGAACGTCAACCGCGACTGCGAATCGGGACCGCCGAAGCCCTCGCCAAGGGCGGCGACGTCGAGGTGGCCGTCCTGGTTGAAGTCGCCGACGGCAAGGTCGTAGATCGTGCTGCCGCCTTCCCAGTTGACGCGGGTGAAGTTGCCGTCGCCGGCGCTGAGCAGCACGTGCAGGCGGCCGCTCGCGTCCTCGCCGACGCCGCCGACGACGACGTCGGTCAGGCCGTCTTCGTTGAAGTCGCCGCTGCCGAGGGCGAAGATGCCGCCGAGTTCGCGCAGTTCCGATTGCGCGCCGAACTGCCCGCCGCCGTCGCCGACGGTGTCGACGAGGGCGCTGAAGGCTTCGCCCTGCAGCAGGTCGAGTCGGTAATAGTCGGGCCTGATCGCCCCGGCGGCGGTGAATCCGTCGGCGATGCCGCTGACGCTGGCGATGCGGCCGGCGCCCTGGAGCGACGTCGTCACGCCCGACAGATTGACGGCCGTCGCGGGCGTGTCGTTGGCGATCGAGCCGCCGGGCTCGAATTCGACCGACGTGTTCAGAAACGCCGACAATGCGTACCCGCCGGCGGTGCTGTCGGCGGCTTCGATCTCAAGTGTGTAGGTGCCCGCCGGCAGCGCAACGCCGGGCACGACTGCTGCCTTGCCCGCCGACGGGGCGACCATCGGGCTGACGACGATATTGCCGTTGTTGTCCAGGACGGTGATCTGCGGGCGCAGCGTGCTGCTTGCGCCCGGCAGCACGCGCGCCGAGAGCCGCTGCCCGGAGAGCAGTTGCACCTCGAACGTGTCGGTTTCGCCAGGGCTTGCCAGCCGGTCCACGGCATTGGCGGCGTAGACGCGCGCCCCCAGCGGCGACTGCGGCGTGAACTCCAGCGCCGCGCCGGCCATCATGATGCGCCGCTCGAGCGCGTCGACCGGCCGCTGCAGAAGGTCGACGTCGCGCACCGCCGCCCGCCCCGCGCCCCCACGCATCGACCGCCGCAATGATTGGACGACCCCGCCCACCGCCCGGTGAATGACGCCCGCCCGCAGGCCTTGCGCTTCGTGTGAAGGCGCACCGGCCCGTGCAACATTTTGCATTACGATTCCCGTCCTATAAGCGACTTGCACGAGTACAGATTTGCGCGGCCAAATTAAGGAACTTTCACTCCATATTCAACAGAATAGTCCCGATTTCGCTGCGGCATTTCGGCCGTTTTGTGGCAGGCAGTGTATGGACCGGCAGGAAAGTGCCTTCGGCGGACACCCTTTGGGGACTGTCCGAATCGCCCGGTCGCCACGCCTCGGCGAGCGGCTTGGGACGCTTAGTCCCATAAGGGCGTGAGAGTTACCGTTCTCGCGGGCGAGGTTCATTGACGACCGCGCCCGCAATCGACCTACGCCGCCACCGACTTAAAAGGCCAGCGCACCCAGGGACGCTCGCCAGCGGAAAAAAAATCGGCCAAACGGTAAATACGCACCAGCCCACAAAGCCGCCCAACCCCACGCAGAGCAAAGCCCACGGCGTCCTCCCCCGTACCCCGGGGGAGGGCAGGGAGGGGGCGGACAATGACGCCTCATCACAATCAAGCGCCAATCCGGTTCCTCCCCTTCCGGGGGAGGTTAGGTGGGGGCACCGGCCGCCTCATCGCAATCAGGCGGCTCTCTGGTCCCTCCCCTGCGGGGGAGGCTAGGTGGGGGCGGGCGGTCGCCTCATTGCAACAAAACGCCTGGACGCCCCAGCCCTCTCCCTACCCTCTCCCGGAGTACCGGGCGAGGGGTTTGCTTCTCTTGCATCCGCGGGCCGCTGTTGCATGCCGCATCTGCCCCCTCCCATCCTCCCCGGGTACACGGGAGGATGGGCTGTTCATCGCGTACTAGAGACCCGCCGCCTCTTGATGCTTTCCTGATACCCTGCCCCCTTTTCCTGACCCCGTCTTGAGGCCGGATCGACTAAACCTTGGTCGAGCAAGTGAACGTCGAAAGGTCGTATTCACATGGACATCGTTTATCTCGCGGTCGTCGCGTTCTTCTTCGTCCTGACCTGGGGGCTGATGCGTCTGGTGGCTTCGCTCGGAGGGACTGGCCGATGAACCCGCTCTACCTCGTCGGCGGCGGCATCGCGCTGTTGCTGCTGGTTTACCTGTTCCTGGCATTGCTGAAGCCGGAGAAGTTCTCGTGACCCTTCTGGGCATCGTTCAAATCGTCGTGTTCTTTGCCGTGCTGCTGCTGGCGGTGAAGCCGCTCGGGGCATACATGGCGCGCGTGTACGAAGGCGAATCGCTTTTCGGCCTGGAAAAAGTGCTCGGCCCCGTCGAACGCCTCATCTATCGCCTCGGCGGCGTCCGCGCGGGTGAGGAGATGGGATGGAAGCCGTACGCACTGGCGCTGCTGGCGTTCAATGCCATCGGCGTGCTTGCGGTCTACGGGTTGCAGCGGCTGCAGGGGGGGCTGCCGCTCAACCCGCAAGGCCTGGCGGGCGTGGCACCGGACTTGGCCTTCAACACCGCCGTCAGCTTCGCCACCAATACCAACTGGCAAAGCTACTCCGGCGAATCGGCGATGAGCTACCTCACGCAGATGCTCGGCCTGACGGTGCAGAACTTCGTCAGCGCCGCGACCGGCATGGCGGTGCTGGTGGCGCTCGTGCGCGGCCTTGCCCGCAGGCAGACGGCAGTGATCGGGAATTTCTGGGTCGACCTGACGCGCGGCACGCTCTACGTCCTGCTGCCGCTGTCGGTCGTGCTGGCCGTGGCGCTCGTGGGCCAGGGCGTGGTGCAGACCTTTGCGCCTTATCGCGCGGTGACCCTCGTGCAGCCGTACCACAAAGACGACGGCACGCTCGTCGACACCCAGACGCTGGCCCTGGGCCCGGCGGCGTCGCAGGTGGCGATCAAGCAGCTGGGCACCAACGGCGGCGGGTTCTTCGGCGTCAACTCGGCGCACCCGTTCGAGAACCCCACGCCGACGAGCAATTTCCTTCAGTGCCTGGCGATCCTGCTTATTCCCGCCGCCCTTTGCCACACGTTTGGCAGGATGGTCGGCGACCGGCGTCAGGGGTGGGCGGTGCTGGCGGCGATGACGCTCGTTCTCGTGCCCCTGACCTTCGCGTGCTACGCCGCCGAAGCGCAGGCGAACCCCGCCCTGACGGTCCTGGGCGTCGACGGCGCCGACGGCAACACCGAGGGCAAGGAAGCACGCTTCGGCATCGCCGCCAGCGCGATCTGGGCCGCGTGGACCACCGCCGCCAGCAACGGCAGCGTCAACGCCATGCACGACTCGTTCACCCCGCTCGGCGGACTCGTGCCGGTGTGGCTGATGCAACTGGGCGAAGTCGTCTTCGGCGGCGTCGGCAGCGGGCTGTACGGAATGCTCATGTTCGCCATCATTGCAGTATTCGTCTCTGGGCTGATGGTCGGGCGCACGCCCGAATACCTTGGCAAGAAGATCGAAGCCTTCGAGATGAAGATGGCGAGCCTCGTCATCCTCATCCCCTCCGCCCTGGTCCTGCTCGGCAGTGCCGTTGCCGTCGGCACCGGCATGGGGCGCGGCGCGATCCAGGACCCCGGCCCGCACGGGTTCAGCGAAGTGCTTTACTGGGCCAGCAGCACCGGCAACAACAACGGCAGCGCCTTCGCCGGCCTGGGGACGAACAATCCGCTCTACAACGTCGCCGGTGCGGCGATGATGTTCTTCAGCCGCTACTGGCTGATCGTCCCCGTGCTGGCCATCGCCGGCTCACTGGCGGCCAAGAAGCGCATCCCCTCCGGCACCGGCACGCTCCCGACGCACACGCCGCTGTTCGTCGGCCTGCTTATCGCGACGGTCCTGCTGGTTGGCGCGCTGACGTTCATCCCGGCGCTGGCGCTGGGGCCGATCGCCGAACAACTAATGCGATAGAAACAGCGACATGAGCCTCGGCTCACGAACACCGGAGACGGCGGGCGCTGCCTGCTGCAATAGAATATGTCGACGCAATCCCACAAGCTCTTCCACCTGCCTGTCGTCCGGCAGGCGATCCTCGACGCGTTCGTGAAGCTCGATCCGCGGCAGCAGATCCGTAACCCGGTGATGTTCGTCGTCTTCGTCGGCTCGGCGGTGACGACGGCGATGGTGTTTGTCGGCGAGTCGGGCATCACGCGGTCATTTATCGTCGCGACGGCGGTCTGGCTGTGGTTCACCGTGCTGTTCGCCAACTTCGCCGAGGCGATGGCGGAGGGGCGCGGCAAGGCGCAGGCGGACACACTGCGCAAGGCCCGGCGCGACACACCGGCGAAAAAACTCAGCCGGTCGGAGCACGCGATAATGCACGGAACGCCACACGAGAGCGTCTCCGCGGCCACGCTGCGCAAGGACGATCTCGTGCTCGTCGAAGCCGGCGACACCATCCCCGTCGACGGCGAAGTACTCGAAGGCGTCGCCAGCGTCGACGAATCGGCCATCACCGGCGAATCCGCCCCGGTCATCCGCGAAAGCGGCGGCGACCGATCGAGCGTCACCGGCGGCACGCGCGTGCTCAGCGACTGGCTCGTCGTGCGCATCAGCGTCAACCCCGGTGAGACGTTTCTCGACCGCATGATCAACATGGTCGAAGGCGCCAAGCGTCAGAAGACGCCCAACGAAATCGCGCTCAACATCCTGCTGGCGGCGCTGACGATCGTCTTTCTGCTGGCGACGGTCACGCTGCTGCCGTTCAGTAAGTTCGCCGTCGACGTCGCGGGGCAGGGGACGCCGGTGACGGTCACGGTGTTGTGTGCGCTGCTGGTGTGCCTGATCCCCACGACCATCGGCGGGCTGCTCAGCGCCATCGGCATCGCGGGGATGGACCGGATGATCCAGCAGAACGTGATCGCCATGAGCGGCCGGGCCGTCGAGGCCGCGGGGGACGTGGACGTGCTGCTGCTGGACAAGACCGGCACGATCACGCTCGGCAACCGCCAGGCCGTCGCCTTCCACCCGGCCGCGGGGCGCAGCGGGCAGGAGGTCGCGGACGCGGCGCAGCTTGCGAGCCTGGCGGACGAAACACCCGAAGGCCGCAGCGTCGTGGTGCTGGCGAAGGAAAAGTACGCCATCCGCGAGCGGCACGTGCACGAGCTCGGCGCCCGCTTCGTGCCTTTCACCGCGCAGACGCGCATGAGCGGCGTCGACCTCGGCGACCGGCAGATCCGCAAAGGCGCCGCCGATTCCATCGACGCCTATGTCACCGCCAACGGCGGCGTCTTCCCGCCGGCGACGCGCCTGATCGTCGACAACATCAGCAAGTCAGGCGGCACGCCGCTGGCGGTGGCATCCGGGCGCGACGTGCTCGGCGTGATCGAGCTTAAGGACATCGTCAAAGGCGGCATGAAGGAGCGCTTCGCCGACCTGCGCCGCATGGGCATCAAGACGATCATGATCACCGGCGACAACCCCCTCACCGCCGCCGCCATCGCCGCCGAGGCGGGCGTCGACGACTTCCTCGCCGAGGCCACCCCCGAGGCCAAGCTCAAGCTCATCCGCGATTACCAGGCCGGCGGGCGGCTCGTGGCCATGACCGGCGACGGCACGAACGACGCCCCCGCCCTGGCGCAGGCGGACGTCGCGGTGGCGATGAATACCGGCACGCAGGCGGCCAAGGAAGCGGGGAACATGGTCGATCTCGACAGCAACCCCACGAAGCTCATCGAGATCGTCGAGACCGGAAAGCAGCTGCTCATGACCCGCGGGGCGCTGACGACGTTCAGCCTAGCCAACGACGTGAGCAAATATTTCGCCATCATCCCCGCGGCGTTCGTGGGCATTTATCCGGCCTTGGGCAAGCTCAACGTGATGCACCTGGCGACGCCGTCGAGCGCGATCTTGTCGGCGGTGATCTTCAACGCCGTCGTAATCGTGTTTCTGATCCCGCTGGCCCTGCGCGGCGTGAAGTATCGCGCCGTGCCGGCGCAGCAGCTCCTGCAGCGGAACCTGCTTATCTACGGCCTCGGCGGCCTGCTCGTGCCGTTCGTGGGCATCAAGATCATCGACCTCGCGCTCGTCGCGCTGCACCTGGCTTAAGGATTCCGCGCCATGATGAATGTCATCCGCCCCGCCGTCGTGTCGTTCCTGCTGCTGAGCGTTCTGACCGGCGTGATCTATCCCGCGGTCGTCACCGCCGTCGCCCGGGCGGCCTTCGCCGACAAGGCCGCCGGCAGCGTCGTGATGCGGGACGGCCGGGCGATCGGGTCGGAACTGATCGCACAGCCGTTCACCGACGCGAAATACTTCTGGCCGCGCCCGTCGGCGGCGAACTACGACGCGGCGGCGGGATCGGGGTCGAATCTCGGCCCCAACCACCCCGCGCTGGCCGAAGCGGTGAAAGGCCGCATCGCCGCACTGCGCGCAGCCGACCCCGACAACGCCGCGCCCGTGCCCACCGATCTGGTGACCGCCAGTGCCAGCGGCCTCGACCCACACGTCAGTTACGCCGCCGCCCAGTACCAGGCCGCCCGTGTGGCGCGGGCGCGCGGGGTGTCGGAACAGGCGGCGCGGGAACTGCTCGACCGCCACACCCAGTCCCCCACGTTCGGCCTCCTCGGCGAGCGGCGGGTGAACGTGCTGCGCCTCAATCTCGCGCTCGATCGCCCGTGACATCGTCGCGGCGCCTCCTCCGGGCACTGTAAGATCGCCGACCAAGAGAACCCGTGACCGAACGCCCTTCCGAGCCAGACGCCCGCCCCGACCCGGATGCCCTGCTGGCAGAAGTGAAGCAGCAGTCGGCGCGGCAGCAGCGGGGGAAACTCAAGATCTTTTTCGGCATGAGCGCCGGCGTCGGCAAGACCTACGCCATGCTGCAGGCGGCACACACGCAGATGCGCCAGGGCGTTTCGCTGCTGGCCGGCGTCGTCGAGACCCACGGCCGTGCCGAAACCGAAGCGCTGCTCGGGGGTTTGCCACAGCAACCCATGCTGCGTTCCGAGTACCGCGGGGTCGTGCTCGAAGAGATGGACCTGGACGGCCTGCTCGCGGCGAAACCCAAGCTGGTGCTGGTCGACGAACTGGCCCACTCCAATGCGCCCGGCAGCCGCCACGCCAAGCGCTGGCAAGACATTCAAGAGCTGCTGTCAGCGGGCATCGACGTTTACACCACGGTCAACGTTCAGCACCTGGAAAGCCTTAATGATCAGGTGCGCGGCATCACTGGCGTGCAAGTGCGCGAGACACTGCCTGACTGGGTCTTGCAGGAAGCTTACGAGCTGGTGCTGATTGACCTGCCGCCTCGGGAGCTGCTGGAGCGGCTG
>DASVSS010000423.1:0-7685 GCA_036387945.1 Tepidisphaeraceae bacterium
ATGAGATAGCGCTCACTGATGAAGATATCCAACTCTTTCGTGCGCACCTTCTCCTTGAAGCTGCTCAAGTCCGGCCCGTGGATGACCATGTAGTAGTAGCCGGTGCTGCAGGTGTCGCCGACGTGGTTGTAGCTCTCGATCTTGGGGCGCTGGTTGTAGTGGATGGTGTCTTCGATGGCCAAAGGGTGAAAGCCGAAGACGTCGTCAAGGAGGGCGAGCTCGTCGTCGCTGGGCTTGTCCATGTCCAGCCAGAACGTCGCCCGCGGGTCGCGCAGGGCCTTGAGCAGCGTCGGTTCATCGCTCTGCATCGAGATGGAGCCGTCGCCGAACTGAATGAACGCACTGAGCATGCTGCAGACTCTATCGGGTAAACCGGCGGGAAGGCTACATCGCGGGCCGCGACTGCGTCGAATCCAAGAAGGTGCCTCGCCTGTTCCACCGTTGCCGGCTCCTCCCCCTGCGGGAGAAGCTATAGGTGGGGGCGGGCGGGTGCATTGTCGCAACCAGACGCCTCGCCGCTCGGCCCTCTCCCTGCCCTCTCCCGGAATACCGGGCGAGGGGTTTGCGTCTCGGGCGTCGTCGTTCTGCTGTTGCATGCCGCACGCGGCCCCACTTGGCCTCCCCGGCAGGGGAGAAGCCGGAAGGGCTCGGTGATCCGTGCGGCCGTGTCGGCAAGAGGGGCGTGCGTGCGTCGATGAATTGGCCTAAAAAAGCCACCGCCCGTTATCGGGGCGGTGGCTTGGTATTAGTCTTTCGTTCAATCCGAGACGGCATCCAACATGCGGCTGCCGTTTCGAATCGTTCAGGCCCGGCGGCGGCGGCCGGCAAGGCCGAGAAGGGCGAGGCCTGCCAGCGACAGTGTCGCGGGCTCGGGGACCACGGCGAGGCCCCTGATGACGATCTCGTCTTCGGCGTTGCCGATCGAGCCCAGCGGGCTGGCCATGCCGGTGGCCAAGTTGATCGTGTAGAGCACCGACGACAACGACGAACCGGCGAACTCGAAGCCGGCGTAACCGAGTCCGGTCTGGTCGATGTCGAAGCCGTTCGTGCTGTTGGGGTTGACCCCGAGGTTGCCGACGACCGCCTGCGTGCCGTTGTTCGGCGGGAACTGGATATTGAGCGTGTTGGCGACGGTGTCGATCGTGTACAGCGTCGTGCCGGTGGCGGTGTTGGTGTCGGGATTGAGATACGCCGCGGCGGTGATGTTAGCACTCGACGGGTTGATCGCGCCGTCCACGACGGTCGCACCGGTATCGACGTTGATCCGCAGGTTCTGCCCGAGATCGCTGACGACCCGCAGGCGGTCGGTAAACGGACCGGCCGGGTCCGCCGGCACGGTCGTGCTGGTGTTGACGTTCGGGTTGAAGTCGACGCCGAACTCCGTGCCATTGAGCGTCACAGCGATCTGGCTCACGAACGACGCGGCCCCGGTGGCGGTGTTGATCGTGTAGATCCGGCCGAAGCTGCCGACGCCGTACAAAAGGCCCTGCGAAGCCGCCGGGCCGGCGGTGTTGCGGAAATCGATGCCGATGAGCTTTTCGTTCGGCTGCAGGCCGTTGATCGCCACGGCCGTGTTCAGGTCCGTCGGGTTCGACGAGTCGAAACCCAGCAGCCGCTGGCCCGGCTCGTCATCGATCGCGAAGATCTGGACCGCCTGCGCCGACGAGGCGATGAGCGACAAAGCGGCAAGAGTACCGACGCCGATAACGAGATTGCTATGCATTTTCTTTCCGTTCCACTCAGACATGTGTTCTCCCGATTCCCAATTGCCCGGTACGCGGCACCGGCCCGTCTCCAGCGGGCCGCACCACCCACCCCAGTCCTGAACATCCAAGCGCAGTTGTTTCACCCACAAACAGAGATGAACCGCAATTGCAGGCCTCATCTTCGTGATTCCCAGTCCATACGCAACGATAAAATTTGGAACCATCGCCGCTTTTCCATGTTTCAACGGCTTTTGCTCCTTCGGCATAAGTTTTCATAAGTTGTTACTAAGTCTGAACTAATGTCAATTAGTGCCGGTTTTGCCTTTCCGAGCCGTTCGTCCTGACCCAACTTTTATCAATTACCACAAGCGGTGATGGGAATTTGGGCGATTTCCTTTATACCGTGCTATTGTGCGACAAAGCCATTGCCACCGGTCAACGCTGACGCCGGGGCGGCGGTAACCATTTTCGCAGCTGTAGTGATAGTCACTGGTCCCACGGAGGATTTGAATGAGATTGCGAAATTTCGCGCGCGGCGGCGTTTTCGGCTCGGTTCTGGTGACACTTTTTGTCGGAGCGATCACACCAATGGCGTCCGCACAGTCCACCAGCCGGCCTGCCCAGCAGACGAAAGCGCCGCCGCCGGGCAATCGGTGGGGCGATCAGGGCGATGGCACGTTCATCAACCCCGTCCTCCCGGCCGATTACAGCGACCTCGACGCCATCCGCGTCGGCGACGATTACTACGCCATCTCCTCCACGCTGCACGTCTCGCCGGGCATGGTCGTGCTGCACTCGCGCGACCTCGTGAACTGGCGGCACCTCGGGCACATCGTTCCCGACGTCTCGGTCATCGGCCCGGAGATGAACTGGGACCGCATGAACCGCTACGGCCGCGGCGTGTGGGCGGGCGCGATCCGTCACCACGAGGGAAAGTTCTGGGTCTACTTCGCCAGCCCCGACGAAGGGATTTTCGTTACCACCGCCACCGACCCCGCCGGCCCGTGGGAGCCGTTGCACCTGATGTGGAAAGTATCGGGCTGGAACGACTTATGCCCGTTCTGGGACGACGACGGCCAGGGGTATCTCGCCACGACCCACTTCGCCCGCGACCCGGCCACGGACAAGTCTTACAACATTCACCTGTTTAAGATGGGCAAGGACAACAAGTCGCTTGACCATGCGTCGGACAGGATCATCCACCAGTCGCGCGGCAGCGAGGCCAGCAAGCTCTACAAGATCGGCGGAGTGTACTACCACTTCTATTCCGAAGTCCGTTCCGAGGGGCGCGTGGTGATGATGAATCGCTCGCGCAGCCTCGACGGGCCGTGGGAAACCAAGCAACTCAATCACGCCAGCCGGATCGACAAGAACCCGAACCAGGGCGGCCTGATCGAATTGCCCTCGGGCGAATGGTGGTTCGTAACCCACCAGGGCCAGGGCGACTGGGAAGGCCGCGCGATGTGCCTGCTGCCGGTGACGTGGATTGAAGGTTGGCCGATCATCGGCGAGCCGGGCGCCGACGGGATCGGCAACATGGTGTGGCAGGCGAAGAAGCCGATCGACGCCGGCCCGCCGGTCTACCCGGCGACCGACGACGATTTTTCGAAGGACAAGCTCGGGTCGCAGTGGGAATGGAACCACCAGCCCCGCGCCGACAAATGGTCGCTCACCGAGCGGCCCGGCTTCGTGCGCCTGCATGCCGTGGCGCAGCGCAAGGCCGGCGACTTTTTCAAAACGCCTAACGTGCTTTCGCAGCGTGCATGGCGCACGAGCGGCTGCACGGCGACGGCGAAGCTCGACCTCACCGGAATGGCCGACGGACAGCACGTCGGGATGGTGCATTTTGCACGCAGCTTCGGCTCGCTCGGCGTGGTGCAGGCGGGGGGGCGGAAGACGATCGAGTACGTCGTCGACGGAAAAGCCACCGCCGGCCCCGAGATTACGGCGACCGACCTTTGGCTCCGCTCGTCCTGGGACGGCGACGGCCAGTGCACGTTCGCTTACAGCACGGACGGCACCACCTTCACGCCCTTCGGCGAAACTTACAAGCTCAGCTGGGGCCGCTACCGCGGCGACCGCTGCGGCATCTACAGCTACAATAACGACGGCGAGCGCGGCCACGTAGACGTCGACGTCTTCACGCTCGACCGGTTCGCAGGAAAGAAATAGCCGCCGAGCGCTGAGGATGGCAGCGCGGTCCTCTCTCCAGAGGGCGGGCATCCCGCCCGTGCAAATCGCGCAAGACGCGAACTTCCCGCTGCCACCCCGAACGCGAGTGGGACCCGGGATCGGCCTAGCCTGCTTGCTTTGAAAGTGCGTGACACGTTCTAGCCCTCCCCCGCAGATACGCGGGGGAGGGCTAGATGCTGTTGATCGAGATCAGGAGCGAATGCCGAACGCGACAGCGCCGCCGTGATCGCAAAAACCGGGCTGCTAACCGCCTACTTCGCCGGCTCCGTCGTGATCTGCGGCTTCGGCGGCGGCTGCATGTTGTGGCCGATGAAGAAGCTCGGGTGGGGGGGCTGGTTGTAGGCGACGTTCTGCCAGGCGATGGCCGTGCGGTATTGCGGGTCGTGCATGAGCGTGCGGAAGCGGTGTTCGGTCGGGATCGTGGTCGTGTAGATCCGCAGCTCGCGGTTGTCAGTGGTACGCAGCATCACTTCTTCGCGCCAATCACCGAACAGATCGCCGGAGAGGGCGGGAGTGGATTTCGTGCCGTTGTTGGAGGTGCATCGCTCGGCCGTCAGCAGCACGCCCGTGCCGGGCTTGTCGACTTTGTTGCCGTTGAGCAATTCGCGGAGCAAGTCGCCGTCCCACCAGACTGCGAAGTTCGCCGACGTGGTCTGCGGGCCTTGGATGGTCTCGCCGCGGTTGTTCCGCAGCCCGCCGGGGCCGCCCCAGTTTTCGGCGCCGGGATTGCTCGGGTCGATGTCGGCGGCAAGCCCGCGGCCGGTGTCGCGGTTCTCGGTCTTCCAGATCACTTCGCCCGTGCGCGCGTCGATCATTGCCGCCCCAGGCTGTCGGCCGCCTTCGTGGATGCCGAAGACTTCCAGGCCGGGGCGCGAGGGATCAAAGTCGCTCACGTGCAGCGCGTCGCCGTGGCCGAGCCCGGCGCTCCACAGGCCTTTGCCGTTGTCGTCGACGCACATCGAGCCGTAGACGATCTCGTCTTTTCCGTCACCGTCGACGTCGGCGACGCTGCAGCCGTGGTTGCCCTGGCCGGCGAACTTGCGGTTTTCGGGCTGGGCGGGGTCGTGTGTGTCGAACGTCCAGACGTTTGTCAGCTTGCCGTCGCGCCAGTTCCAGGCGGCGAGCACGCTCTTGCCGTAGTACCCGCGGCACATGACGGCGCTGGGCAGCTTGCCGTCGAGATACGCCGTCGCCGCGACGTACCGCTCGGACCGATTGCCGTAGGCGTCGCCCCAGTCGGCGATGTTGCCGAGCGACGGGATGTAGTTCGTCGTCGCCAGCTCTTTGCCGGTAAGGCCGTCAAAGACGCTGAGGTATTCCGGCCCGCTGAGGATGCGCCCCGCGAGGGCGAAGTTGTGCGTGCCGTCGGGATTGGTGTGCATCGTGCCGTCCGCGGCGCGCTCGCTGCCAGTGGTGTCGCGGTGGGCGACGATCCCTTCCTTGGCCACCCAGTCGGCCTTGGGGTCGCCGATGACTTTGCCCGTGCCGTCGGTCGTGCCGTCGGCGGTCTTGCAGATCATCTCGGCGCGGCCGTCGCCGTCGAAGTCGGCGACGAGGAACTGCGTGTAGTGGGCTCCTTCGCGGATGTTCTTGCCGAGGTTGATCGTCCACAGCAGTGTGCCGTCGATCTTGTAGGCCTGGAAGACCGGCGGGTCGGTGTCGCCGCCGGCGGAGTTGTCGCGCCCGCGGCCGGGCTGATGGACGATGATCTCGTACTCCCCGTCGCCGTCGAGATCGCCGACCGAGCAGTCATTTGGCGTGCGGCCTTCGAGGAACGTCAGCGGGATCGAAACGTACCCCTTGGCCGGAGAATTGGCCGCGATCCTGTTCAGGAACGGCTTGCTCGTCTCTCCTTCGCGGCCTTGGATCACGGGGCGCACGAAATACGCCGTGTCTTTCGTCAGGTCGACGCCGCTGTCCTGGTAGCTCGTGGCCTTGGTCAGCGGCTCGGGGTTGATCTTCACCGGTTGTGCGTCGCCGCTCGTGCGGTAGAGGTTGTAGGCGACGTCGTCGGGCTCGGTGCCGAGCATTCGCCAGCTGACGAAGACGTTGCCGTCGCCGGCATTCACGGCCACGACGCCGCGGCCGAGCTTTTCGACGTGCCGCTGCGCCTGCGCGACGCCGCTGACGAGAAACACCGCGGACAGTGCCGCGGAACAGACGATGCGGTTGATTCGACGGGTCATAGGATTCCTTACCGTGCGGTATAGCGCGTTTGACGCAAGCGATTCAGCGACGGGCCGGCGCGGTGGCCGGGGGCGCTTCGATCGGGACGGGGCTGGGGAAGTCGAGCGCGACGACCGACACGTCTTTGTCCGGCGCCGCACCAGGCAGTGTGACCACAACGCCGCCTTCGCCCGCAGCGGATTCGACCGCGGCGCCGCCGGCGAGCAGCCGGCCGCGGGTGGGCGCCTGCTTGAGCGTCGGCAACGTCAGCTTGCCGTTCGCGGGCCAATCCCACACGTGCAGGTACAGCGTGGCGCTGCCGTCGGGATTGATCTTCTGCGTGGCCCGGCCCCAGGCGGGAGCCGTGGCGAACGGCCCGCGCTGCGTGGCGTAAATCGCTTCGCCGTTGACGCTCAGCCATCGGCCCATCGCGCGCAGGCGCTCGACGCAGGGCTCGGGGATTTCGCCTTCCTTCGTCGGCCCGACATTGAGCAGGTAATTGCCGCCGAGGCTTGCGACGTCGCTGAGATTGCGGATGAGCTGCTGCTGCGATTTCCACGCGACGTCGTCGGAGCGGTAGCCCCACGAGCCGTTGATCGTCATGTTCACTTCCAGCGCCCGGCCGGTCATGGTGTTGGCCGCGCCGGGGATGCGCTGCTCGGACGTGCGGAAATCGCCAAGAACTCCGCCGCCGAGGCGGCTGTTGTGGATGAGGTTCGGGTGCGAGAGGACCAGGTCAAAGAACGGCCGCGCCCGCTCGGGGGTCATCTGGTATTCGGTGTCCCACCAGAGGATGTCGGGTTTGAACTTCTCCATGATCTCTTGCACCTGCGGCAGGGCGACGTTCTTGAGATAGTCGTCCATTGACCCCTCTTGCGCCGCGTCCCACCGCGGGTCCAGGCCGGTCGAGCCGCCGGGGTTGACCCAGTCCTGCGCCTGTGAGTAGTAGGTGCCGAACTTCAGCCCCTGGGCGCGCACGGCTTCGGCCAGCGGGGCGATGAGGTCGCGCCCGGCGGGCGAGGATTTGACGGCGTTCCAGTCCGACACCTTGGAATCAAACAGAGTGAAGCCGTCGTGGTGCTTGGCGGTGATGACGACGTATTTCATCCCCGCTTCCTTGGCCAGGGCGGCCCACGCCTGCGGGTCGTATTTGGCGGCGGTGAACTCCTTGGCCATCGCCTTGTACTCGGCGACGGGGATCTTGCCGCGGTGCATGATCCATTCGGCGCTGACGGGCTTGCCCTGATAAAAGCCCGCCGGCACGGCGTAGACGCCCCAGTGGATGAACATGCCGAAGCGCGCTTCGCGGAACCATTTCAGGCGCTCGGCCTGTTTTTCTTCCGGCTCGTCGCGCACGACGGCCGGGAACCGCGGGTTGCCCGCCGACGCCGGCGCCATGGCCGGCTGCGTCTGGGCCATGCCCGGGGCCGCGAAGGCCACCAGTCCGGCGCATGCCGCGGAAATGAGTCCTGCCGTAGCGAAGAAATCTTTCATGCCGTTCTCTCCCGCTGGGGTGATAGGTTGCTTCTGTCGATGTCGATTAGTTGCCATACGCGCCGGCGGCCGGGGCGGTCGTGGTCGTCGGTGCGTTACCGCTCGGCCCGCCCGGGCCGGAGCGTT
>DASVSS010000424.1:0-2497 GCA_036387945.1 Tepidisphaeraceae bacterium
TCCGGCAACAGCGCACGCTGCCTCGGCGCAGGCAATCAGTCTAGGGCCGAGGACGGGATGCGCCAGATACGCCCGCGCCTCGGCTAAGCTCTTGACCGCGTAGTGTTGCGATGTCGGACTGAACCCCAGCCCGGCGTACTGCGGAAAAATGTACCACATCCAGTGCGAGCGCTTGAGGCCAGCGGAAAGCTCCGCCATCGCACGGTCGTAATCGCGGGCCTGGGCCGAGATGAACCGCGCTAAATCGTGCGGGTCGTCCGTCGCGGCTGTGTCGGAATCGTTCGATGGGCTCATGTCATTTCCTCCGGGCAGTCGTCCCATAGTTTGCCCGCTTGGATTCGCACCCGCCGCGTATGGAACCAAGCTACCGCGGCCGCACAACGATCTGCTCCAGCACCGCCCGCGGCGGCAGCGTGATCGCCAGCAGCACGCACGCGGCCACGTCGTCGGCCTGCAGCATCCGCAGGCGTCGTTCCTCCGGCGGCGGGGCGGGGCGCTTGTCGAGCAGCGGGGTATTGATCTCGCCCGGGAACACGCCGCACGCGCGTACGCCATTGGACCGGTGCTCGGCGTTGATCGATTGCGTCAATCCCGCCATGCCGAACTTCGACGCCGCATAGGCCGCGCCCGCCGTGGCATTGGCGACGAGGCCGGCATCGGAGCTGACGTTCACGATCGTGCCGTTATTGAGCCGCAGCATCGCCGGCAGGAATGCATGCACGCAGAGAAACGCGCCCGTGAGGTTCACGTCGATTAACGTCTGCCAGTCCGCCGGGGAAAGCACGTCGAGTTGCCGCCGGGCGACGTTGGTGCCGGCGCAATTCACGAGCACCGTTGCGTCACCGAAGCGCTCCCGCACGCGATCCGCCATCGCCGCCACCTGCACGGGGACCGCGATATCGCAGGGACAGGCAAGGAATCGCTCCGCCGGCTGCCCGCTACCACTGATCGTTTCGGCCAGCGCCGCCTCGGTTCGGCTCACGAGTGCGACCCGCCAGCCCGCGCCCGCGAGCTGATGCGCGACCGCCTGGCCAACGCCACTCCCACCGCCGGTGACCACTGCAATCTCATTCATGGCTCGCTCCCAGTAACCGACTGACGCAACGGAGCGAAATCGACCCACCGTTGCTCGCGCGAGGACACGTCCGCGGCGTCCATCACCAACTGTGCTTCTGCGCCCGCCTCGAAGCCGGGCCGGCACGGCCGGCCGTTGGTGATCGCGTCGATGAACTCAAAGCCTTGGTCGTACCGAAACGTCATCAGCGGGTCGCCCGCGTCCGGATCACGCGGCGAGCCCGGCCACACGCGGAAGGCACGCGGCACCTCGATCGTCTGCAGATCCGAGTCCCCGGACTTGCTGATGCGCAACTCAAGCGGCCGCTGCGTCGAATACACGATCGTGCCGTCGGCGCCGTTGAGTTCGACGGTGTCCTGGCCGCGTATGCCCTCGCCACGGCCCGTGGCGAGCTTCGTGCTTTCGAGCATGCCGCTGGCGGTGGACTCGAACTCGCACAGGATCGCGGCCCAGTCGTCCACGTCCGACGGCCGGCCGCCGCGCTCCGGCAGATAGTTTCGCAACTGCGCTACAAGCCGTCGCACGGGACCGACCAACAGATGCGCGTAGTCGATGCGGTGCGAAAGCATGTCCCCCATCTCCCCCGAGCCGGCCAGCGCTTTGACTTGCCGCCAACCGAGCGGACGCGCCTGCCAGTCTTGGAAGCGCTGTGCGCGGAAGTGGTAGGGGACGCCGACGGCCCCCGCGTCGACAAGGTGCTTCATGTACCGCATCGCCGGGACGAAGCGATAGGTGAAAGCCGTCATGTTCCGCACGCCCGCGCGTTCGGCCCGCGCGGCGAGATCGCAAGCGGTAACGTAGTCCAGCGCCAGTGGTTTCTCGCAAAGGACGTGCCGGCCCGCCGCGATCGCGGCCCGGACGATTTCCGCGTGCGTCACGTTCGGCGTCGCCACGACCACCGCCTGCACCTCAGGATGATTGACGGCCTCGCGGTAGTCGGCGAGCAGCAAGCGCACGCCCGTCCGCATTCCCGCCGCCGCCAGCGCCGCCGGGTCGCTGTCGCACAACGCCACGACCCGCGCTTGAGGAGAAAGCGCGATCCCGGCGAGATGGTTTTGCAACGCGATCTGCCCGACACCGATGATTGCGACGCCGATGGCCATTGCCGAAGTGTACGCGCCGTCGTCCGTTGCCGCCGGGGTGTGCAGGATCATTGGTAAGGATTCGTACGAGGCTCTGATTCAGGAGGCAGCCGTCGGAGTCCGCAGACCCGCAGCCAGCGATTACGCCTGTTATGGCAACCGCGTGGATCCGACAAGTGACCTCCCAGGGAGTGGGGAAAATCCACCAAACGAGAAAGCCGCGGCGATGGCGCCGCGGCTTTCTCGTTGAATAATGGCGCGAGTTCTTTCGCACCTCGTCACGCAATGGGCCCAAGTGGACTCGAACCACTGACCTCGTCCTTATCAGGGACGCGCTCTA
>DASVSS010000425.1:0-14013 GCA_036387945.1 Tepidisphaeraceae bacterium
GCCCGCGTTGGTTCGCCGATAATCTTACGCCCGCGCCGCGCTTGACGCGACGCGGCACATTCGCATCGTCTTGTGGCGTGGGCGGGACGCCCACTTCACGAAATACGCCCGATCAAATCGAAGGAACCATCCATGCGCCTCTGGCCCGTCGCTCTTGTCGCCGCCTTTACCGCTTCGACCGCCTTCGCCCAAACGGGCCCGGAACTGCTTCTTCGGCCGATGGCAGACGAGCTGCGGTTCGATGGCCGGGTGTCGGCGACATACTTCTTCAGCAGCGATTTCGACATCGACGACATCGACAAAGACACCACCGGCGAGGCCCAGGTCGCCCGCTACTTCGCCGAAGGCCGCGTCCGTTTCTTCCCCGGCGACCGCGAGAGCACCCCCATCCGCAAGGCCGACCCGCGCGTCGGGTTCTCGCTCACCGAGCTTACCGTCGAAGACGACGGCGGCGTGCTGCCGGGCCACTTCACCGACATGCAGTTCGGCGTCGGCAGCGGCGTCGCCCAGTTCGGCGACTGGATCGCGGGCATCACCCTCGGCATCGGCTACGCCGGCGCCAACAGCTTCGGCGAATCCGACGCCATCTTCGGCGCCGCCACGCTGCTGTTCGGCCGGCAGCTCGACGAGAACACCAGCCTCGGCGTCGCGCTCGATTACAACGGCAACCGCACCTTCATGCCCGACACGCCTTTGCCCGGCCTGGTCTACACGAGCAAACTCCCCGAGCGCAATCTCGAATTCAGCCTCGGCTTTCCCAACGCCTACGGCCGCTGGAAACCGACTGAAGCGCTGCTGCTGGAAATCAACTTCACGTTCCCCGATTTCGTCGGCGGGCGCGTCAGCTACGACTTCGTCGACGGCGTGGGTTTGTTCGCCAGCTTCGCCCGCCGCACCGACGCGTGGACGGCCGACGATCTCGACGACCACGACCGCATCTTCTTCGAGCAAACCCTTGCCGAACTCGGCGCCCGCTTCAACGTCGACGACCGCTTCGCCATCGTCCTCGCCGGCGGGTGGGCGTTCGACCAGGAATTCAGCGTCGGCTACGACACCCGCGACGACGACAAACTCGTCGAACTCGACGACGGCCCGTTCGTGCGCCTTGAAGGCGAATTCCGGTTCTAAGACCGCCCTTGCGTTTAACGACGCGTCGGCCTGGCATGCGGTGGGGCGAGTGTCCCGCCCGTGAGGAGTGATTGATTCATTCAGGCGGGCGGGACGCCCGCCCCACGTTTTCCGCGCCGCCGCCGTTCCTGCCATTTTTAAGCGCGCAAGGACGCGCCAAGCCCGCTTAAGCCCAAGGCCGGCCACGCGCTGCGCCGCCCGCAGAACGGGCGCCAAGCGACGCGCAAACCGCCCATACCGCCGCCGGATTTCGAGCCGTTCCGAAGAGGTGGTGGTCGCGGAAAATACGGCGCGTAAAGTGTCCATCCATATACACCCCGGCGCTGCGCCAATGACGGTGCTCTTGCGCAGCGCGCTGCCCTATCGCACGGCCGGCGCTCGAAAAATTCTCGGGATCACCCCCGCCACCCGTTGCGCGCTGCGCATTCCACCCGCTCGCCCGGCATCGGTTCGAAGGCATCACGTTTCACCCTACGGCCCGCACGCATTTCCGGTTCCTCCCCCCACCGGGGGAGGTTAGGTGGGGGCGGGCGGACGCCTCACCGCAATCAAGCGCCACTACGCTCGGCCCTCTCGCTACCCTCTCCCGGCGTACCGGGCGAGGGGTTTGCTTCTTAGGCAGCATCAAGCCGCTGTTGCAGGTCAGCACGCCGCCCCCGCCTAACCTCCCCCGGAGGGGGAGGAACCAGACATTGGCCCGCGGCGTGTGGCTGCGGCGAGCGCGCTCACCACGACCGCGAGCGAATGCGGTCCATCTGGCGGAAATGTTCCTGCGTGCTGCGCCACGCCTCCTGCTGGCGTTGCAGGGCACGAAACGCTTCGGTCGGATCGTTGGCCGCTGGCGATTTCTTCTCCGCGACCACGGCGGCGGGAGCAGGCTCAGGGGCGACATGGGCCGTGACGGCGATCGCCCCGACGGTCGCGGCTGCACTGACGAAGGCGACGAAAAGCTGGATGAGCGTGTTCATGAGTTTCACAGACGTGCAAAGAGACCCGACCCGGCCGCCCACCGCCCGCGCCGCCCCCCGGGCCGGTCCAGGCAGCGGGCGCACGAGTCTACCGGCGGTCTGTCATATTGACACGAGCGCCGCGCGTTCTGTCAGGCTGACAGAATTGCCGCTACGGTCGCCCCGAGCGAGGGCCATCATAAAACCATTCTGTAAATGCGCTTACAACCATAATTCCCGCCGCCGCCCTTCTGGAACGCCGCTTGTTACAGCCACCGGCGTCGGGTGTGCTCTCGGACGCAATGTCGCCGCACCCACATGAGGAAGACGCAACCCTGATTCGAAGGAACCGATTATGGCCGCCAAAGTTCTGTCGTTTGATGCCGATGCCCGCAAAAGCCTTCTCGAAGGCGTGACCAAGCTCGCCCGGGCCGTCAAAGTCACCCTCGGGCCGCGTGGCCGCAATGCCGTGATCGACAAAGGCTGGGGCTCGCCCACCGTCACCAAGGACGGCGTGACCGTCGCCGAGGAAGTCGAGCTGAAGGACAAGTTCGAGAACATCGGCGCGAAGCTGGTGAAAGAAGCCGCCAGCAAGACCAGCGATGTCGCCGGCGACGGCACCACCACCGCCACGGTGCTGGCCGAGGCGATCTTCCGCGAAGGCTACCGCCACATCGGCAGCGGCGCCGACGCCATGGCGATCGCCCGCGGCATCCGCAAGGCCGTCGAGGCCGTCATCGCCGACATCACTTCGCAATCGAAGAAGATCAACGGCAAGAGCGACATCCAGGCCGTCGCCACCATCAGCGCCAATAACGACGCCGAGATCGGCAAGATCATGGCCGATGCGTTCGAGAAAGTCGGCAAGGACGGCGTCATCACCGTCGAAGAAGGCAAATCGCTCGAAACCCTCGTCGACGTCGTCGAAGGCATGCAGTTCGACCGCGGCTACCTGTCGCCGAACTTCATCACCAATCAGGACGACCTGACGGTCGAATTCGAAAAGCCCCTCATCCTCGTGTTCGAGGACAAGATTAGCTCGATCACGAAGCTGCTGCCGCTCCTGGAAAAGATCCAGAAGACGAAAAAACCCCTGCTCATCATCGCCGAGGACATCGAAGGCGAAGCTCTCGCCACGCTCGTGGTGAACAAGCTGCGCGGCATCCTCAACATCGCCGCCGTCAAGGCCCCCGGCTATGGCGACCGTCGCCGTGCGATGCTCGAAGACATCGCCATTCTCACCGGCGGCAAGGCGATCATGAAAGACCTCGGCATCGAGCTCGACAAGGTCGAACTCGAACACCTCGGCACGGCCAAGAAGGTCACGATCGATAACGACAACACCACGATCATCGAAGGCGCCGGCGAGACCCGCGACATCCAGGGCCGCATCGAAGCCATCCGCCGCGAGATCGATAGCACCACGAGCGACTACGACCGCGAGAAGCTCCAGGAGCGCCTCGCCAAGCTCGCCGGCGGCGTCGCCCAGGTGAACGTCGGCGCGGCCACCGAAACCGAAATGAAGGAGAAGAAGGCCCGCATCGAAGACGCCCTGCAGGCGACCCGCGCGGCCGTCGAGGAAGGCGTCGTCGCCGGCGGCGGCGTCGCCATGATCCGCGCCACCCGCGCCTGCAACGGCAACCTCAAACTCGAAGGCGATGAGGCCGTGGGCGCGAAAATCGTCCGCCAAGCCCTCATGGCCCCCCTCAAGCAAATCGCCGAAAACGCCGGCCAAAGCGGCGCCGTCGTCGTCCGCCGCGTGCTCGAGGCCAAGGACACCGAAGGCTACAACGCCCTCACCGGCGAATTCACCGACATGTTCAAGGCCGGCGTCATCACCCCGACCAAGGTCGAACGCACCGCCCTGCAGAACGCGTCGGAAGTCGCCATCCTGCTCCTGACGACCGACTGCATCGTCGTCGAAGCCCCGAAGAAGTCAGGCGGCGACGGGCATGACCACGATCATGGCGGCATGGATGACATGATGTAATCCTATGAGAGACCACAGCCAACCATCGCGAAATACGTTGGTGGTACTTGGCATCTTTCTTGGATCGATAGTTGGTGCTTGGCTTGGCGATTTTTTGCGACCTGTTTTCGGCACGACGAACCTGATTAATGGCATCCCTTACTCGACATTGATTGTCGGTACATGTTGCGGTGTTTTAGGTGGATGCGTGGCAGCGGTCGTATCGAGTTGGCAAGAAGAACAATGAGCCAGATTATCAACGAGTTTTGTAGGGTGGGCTTCAGCCCACCACCAGAGGTGACGCGATGGGCACATTCCGACTCGGCTGCAAGGTACAGCACATCGCCGATCCGGCCGCGTCGCACGGGTGGACAAGTTGCTGGTCGACACCGGCAGCGACTACGCCTGGCTCCCGGGCAAAGTATTGGAAAAGCTCGGCGTCGAGGTCGTGAAGAAGGACGTGCCGTTCACGATGGCGAACGGACAGTTGATCAGCCGCAACGTCGGGTTCATCATCTTGTACGCCGACAAGTTCAAGACGATCGACGAGGTCGTCTTCGGCGTGCCCGGCGACATGAGCCTCCTCGGCGCACGAACGCTGGAAGGCTTTAACGCGGCGGTCGATTCGAAGAAGAAAAAGCTAGTCGCCGCCGTCCCCGTTTTGGCGGCGGGAAATGTGAGAACAAGATAGGGTTGGCATGGTCGGTGTTTCGGAAGGTGATGGATGCGGTTCGATTGGGACGCTGGTAAGTCGAAGAGCAACCTCGCCAAGCACAACGTCTCGTTCCAGGAAGCGAGCGAAACGTTCTTCGATCCGCTTGTGGTCCTCATTCCGGATGAGGCGCACTCAACGGATGCAGAGGATCGTTGGATCGCGATCGGCCTGTCGACCAAGCGTCGCGTGCTGTTTGTAGTACACGCGTACCGGGACGAAGAGGTTGTCTGGATCATCAGTGCCCGCCGAGCGAGTCGGCAGGAAGTGAACGACTATGAGGACGAAATCAAAGAACGCCTCGGCTGGTGGCCGCCCGGACGACCTCGACATTCCGCCCGTGACACGTGATCAGATGCGCAAGGGCGTGGTCGGTTTGATGTATTCGCGCGTGATGGCGGGTTCGAACTTGGTGCGGATCGCGCCAGAGCTTGGCGTCGCGTTTCCGAACGAACAAGCGGTCAACCAAGCGCTGCGAGAGCTATTAAAGATCAGAGAGACGCTCGTGAATCTCACAGCGGTCAAGGCCAAGCGTAAAAAATCGGCCTGAATTGAATGTATGTAGGGTGCGGTTCACCGCACCCTCTGGGTCGAGAGGCAAGACGGTGCGATGAATCGCACCCTACGAAAAGAACGAGGAAGCAAAGAACAATGAAACTGAAACCCCTGCACGATCGCGTCGTTGTCAAGCCGGCCGAGGCCGAAGAGAAGACCAAGTCGGGCATCTTGCTGCCGGACTCGGCGAAGGAAAAGCCGACGCGGGGTAAGGTCATCGCGGCCGGCCTGGGCAAGCCGAATAAAGACACCGGCAAGGTCAACGCGCTGAACGTCAAGGTCGGCGACGAAGTGTACTACGGCAAATACTCGGGCACCGAAGTCGAAGTCGAAGGCGAAAAGCTCGTCATCGTCCGCGAATCGGACCTGCTCGGCGTGGCAGAGTAGTTGTTTGGTGTTTTGTGTTTGGTTGTTTGGCCAGGCACAACAATGTCGGACGCATCGCACGAAGTAACGAAACACGAAACACAAAATAACAGGAGCAATCATGGCCTCTAAACAAATGGCATTCGAAAACGACGCCCGGCAGGAACTTGCCGCCGGTCTGTCGCAGTTGGCGCGGGCAGTGAAAGCGACGCTCGGGCCCAAGGGTCGGAACGTGGTGTTGCAGAAATCGTTCGGCTCGCCGCGCATCACGAAGGACGGCGTGACGGTCAGCAAGGAAGTCGAGCTGCCGCAGCCGTTCGAGAACATGGGCGCCAAGCTCATCAACACCGTCGCCAGCAAGACCGGCGACAAGGCCGGCGACGGCACGACCACCAGCGTCGTGCTGGCCGAGGCGATTTACCTTGAAGGCCTGAAGTACGTCACCGGCGGGGCGCTCAATCCCGTCATCGTGCAGCGCGGCATCCTCAAGGCCACCGAAGTCGCCACCGCGGCGATCACGAAGATGGCCAAGCCCGTGTCCGGCCATGACGACTACACGAAAGTCGCCACGATCAGCGCCAACGGCGACAAGATCATCGGCGACCTGATGGCCGACGCGATGGAGAAGGTCGGCAAGGAAGGCGTCATCACCGTCGACGAAGGCAAGGGCACCGAGTCGACCCTCGAGTACACCGAGGGCATGCAGTTCGACAAGGGCTATTTGTCGCCGTACTTCCTCACCAACCCGACGTCGCTCGAAGCGGTGATGGAAGACGCGTACGTGCTGCTGCACGAGAAGAAGATTTCGAACCTCGCTGAGCTGCTCCCGCTGCTGAACAAAGTGGTGGCCGGCAACAAGCCGTTGGTGATCGTCGCCGAGGACGTCGAGAGCGAAGCGCTCGCGGCCCTGGTGGTGAACAAGCTGCGCGGCGTTCTCAAGATCGCCGCCGTGAAGGCCCCGGGCTTCGGCGACCGCCGCAAGGCGATCATGGGCGATCTGGCCGTGGTCACCGGCGGTAAGTTCATCAGCGAAGACCTGGGCCTGAAGCTCGAGAACGTCGAGCTCGAAGACCTCGGCCGCGCCAAGCGCGTCGTGATCGACAAGGACAACACGCTGCTGGTCGAAGGCGGCGGCACGAAGGACCAGATCAAGGCCCGCGCCGATCAGATCCGCGTGCAGATCGACAAGACCACGAGCGACTACGACCGCGAGAAGCTGCAGGAGCGCCTGGCCAAGCTCACCGGCGGCGTGGCCGTCGTGCGGGCGGGGGCGAACACCGAAGTCGAGATGAAGGAACGCAAGGACCTGATCGACGACGCCCTTCACGCTGTGAAGGCCGCCGCAGCCGAAGGCATCGTGCCCGGCGGCGGCGTGGCGTACCTGCGGGCGATCGAGGCCGTCGAAGCGGCCGGCAAGAACGTCAAGGGCGACGAGAAGGTCGGCTACGACATCCTCGCCGAAGCATTGAAGGCCCCGGCCCGCCAGATCGCCGACAACGCCGGCGAAGACGGCGAAGTCGTCGTGGCGCAGATCCTCGAGAACAAAGGCAGCTACGGCTACAACGCCGCCACCGGCGAGTACGTCGACCTCCTCAAGGCCGGCGTCATCGACCCGGCCAAGGTGAGCAAGACCGCCCTGCAGAACGCCGCGAGCGTCGCCGGCCTGGCGCTGACGACCGAAGTGCTCATCACCGAGCTGAAGGAAAAGGACGGCAAGTCCCAGAACCTCGTCGCCGGCGCGGTGGCGTAAGCCCTTCGCCGTTGATCGTACCGCGGACCGAGACATGGGGATTGGCTCCGTGTCTCGGTCGCGTTATGCGGGGTCCGGTTTCCGGCCGGCCGTGGTTGCAGTTCGGGGTTCAGGATTATCGCCAGGATTATCGCAATGCCGCCTGCATCAACCTGCGATCCGATCCGGGGGACGCCCAACTTCGTCAGCGGCAAGCTCATTCCGCTGAACGACAATGGCGCGTGGTCGTGGTTCATGGACGAGCGCGCGATCGTGCACCGCGACAAGTTGCTCGTGGGCTCGATCCGGTCGACCGCGCAGTCGTTCAGGGAAGGCATGTCGCAGCCCGAGTGGGGCCATTGTGAATTGGCCGTGCACGATCTGACGACGCGCAGGACGGACGTGGTCGTCCTACACCCGCGGTTCGAACAGGACGACCACGACGGCCCCGCGCTGCACGTGTTGCCCGACGGCCGCGTGCTGGCGGTTTACACGCGGCACTCGTTCGAGCGCCGCGTGTTCTGGCGCGTGTCGGAATCCGACGACCTGCTGCAATGGGGCCCGGAACAAGTGCTGGAGACGCCTGGCGTCGATCACCCGCCGTTCGGCGGGGACAACGTCACTTACTCGAATCTCTTCCAGCCCAGTGCCGAGGGCGGGCGGGTCTACAACTACTTCCGGTCGGTTTCGCACCAGCAGAATTACATGTTCAGCGACGACGCGGCGCGATCATGGCAGTACGGCGGGATGTTCCTTAAGGGACATCAGGGGTACGCCCCGTACTTCAAGTACGCCACAAACGGCGTCGACGAGATTCATTTCATCGGCACCGAAGACCATCCGCGCAATTTCGACAACTCGGTCTATCACGGCTTTGTCCGCGGGGGCGTGATCCACCACAGCGACGGCGCGGTGTACCGCCCGCTGAGCCGCACGACCGAAAAGTCCGGCAACATCTGGGATCTGACGTGCGTCTACCGTGGCGACGCCGATCACGTCGCGTGGGTGATCGACCTGCACCTCGACGCCCAGGGCCGGCCAGTGTGCGTGTTTTCAACCCAGCGCGACGGCCGTGGCCTGCCGCGGGGAGAAGGCGGGTTCGATCACCGTTATCACTACGCGCGGTGGGACGGCGCGCAGTGGGTCGTCCACGAGATCGCCTATGCCGGCCGGCGGCTGTACCCGACCGAGGACGATTACACCGGCTTGGCCGCGATCGATCCGCAGGACACGTCGCGCCTCTACGTCTCGACCGACGCCCACCCCGTCACCGGCGCACCGCTCGTCAGCGCCGCCGACGGCCAGCGCCACCGCGAGTTGTTCGTCGGCGTAACGCCCGACGGCGGGGCGACGTGGCAATGGCGGGCGGTCACGAGCGATTCCGACGCCGACAACCTTCGCCCGATCGTCCCGGTATGGGACGACCCGCGCGTCGCCCTCATTTGGATGCGGGGCGAGTACCTGCATAATCAGGGCCCGTGGTCGACCCGTGTCGTGGCTATGCTGGACGAGCGGCAACCGTTTGAGTCGTTGGGAAAAGGGTTTTGATGGCAACTGCCAAACGTGATTACTACGAAATCCTCAGCGTCGCCCGCACGTCGAGCGACGACGAGATCAAGCGCGCTTATCGCAAGCTGGCGATGAAGTATCACCCCGACCGCAACCCCGGCGACGCCGAGGCCGAGGCGCGGTTCAAGGAGTGCGCCGAGGCGTACGAAGTGCTTTCCGAGCCGGGCAAGCGCAAGCGCTACGACCAGTACGGCCACGCCGGCGTGCAGGGACAGGCGCACGATTACTCGGGCATGGAAGCCGGCGACATCTTCTCGATGTTCGAAGACATCTTCGGCGGCGGCTTCGGGTTCGGCGGGGGAGGCGGGGGACGCCCGCAGGCGGGCGGCGGACGCGCCGCCAACCGGCCGACGCGCGGGTTCGATCTCGAGACCCAGGTCGAATTGTCGCTCGCGGAAGTGGCGCACGGGGCGGAAAAGACGATCGAGTTCGATAAGCAGGAAGTGTGCGACACCTGCGACGGCAGCGGCGCCAAAAAGGGTAGCGGCCCGGTGACGTGCGTGCAGTGCGCCGGACAGGGCCGCGTGGCCCAGCAGGGCTTCGGCGGCATGTTCCGCATGGTCACCACCTGCCCCAACTGCCGCGGCCGCGGGCAGGTGATCAAAGACAAGTGCCCCACCTGCGCCGGCGTCGGCCGGGTGGCACGCAAGCGCACGGTGACGGTGCGCATCCCCGCCGGCGTGCACGAAGGCCAAGCCGTCCGCATCGCCGGCGAAGGCGAACCCGGCGAGAACAACGGCCCCGCCGGCGACCTGCACTGCTACATCACCGTCAAGGCCCACCCGCTGTTCACGCGCCACGGCAACGACATCGTGTGCCAGATCCCGATCAGCTTCACGCAGGCGGCGCTGGGCGCCGAGATCGACGTGCCGACGCTCAAGGGCCAGGAGACGCTGGACATCCCCCCGGCCACGCAGCACGGCGAAGTCTTCAAGCTCAAGGGCAAGGGCCTGCCCGACGTCCGCAGCCACAAGAGCGGCGACGAAGTCGTGCAGGTGATGATCGAGATCCCGAAAAAGCTCAGCGAGAAACAGAAGCAACTCCTGCGGGAATTCGCCGAGACCGAGGACAACGACGTAATGCCGCAGAAACGCGGCTTCTGGGAGAAGCTCAAGGACGCGGTGACGGGAGACTGACTTGTGGAGTCGTGGAGTTGCTAAGTCGTGGAGTGATCCGATTGCCAGCCCCGTCACGGCCGAACTAACGACCCACTAGCTCCACGAAGCACTCAAGGACCGAGCGCCTCAACGACCCAGCGACTCCACGACTCAATGCCTCAACGCCTCAACAACGAGAAGAAATCATGAGCGACGACGAACTGAAGATCGATCCGGACAGCCCCCTGGGCGAAGAACGCCTCGCCGGCGAGGGCGGAGAGACGGCGGAGCTGGAAAACCTGCGCGCAGAGAAGAACGCATTGTTCGAAAAGCTCGCCCGCGCGCAGGCGGATTTCAGCAACTCGCGCAAGCGTCTGGAGGCCGACCTCGAGACGCGCGTGCAGTACCAGCTCTCGAAGCTGATCGAAAGCCAGTTGCCGGTGATCGACAACTTCGAGCTCTCGCTCAACGTCGATCCCACCAAGGCCGATCCGGCCACGATCATCAAGGGCCTGAAGATGGTCCACGACCAGTGGATCGATCTGCTCAAAAAAGCCGGCGTGCAGCCGATCACGCCCAAGCCCGGCGACGCCTTCGACCCGCACTTCCACCAGGCCGTCATGCACGAGCCGTCGGACTTGCCGGCCGGCACGATCGCCCGGCTGGCGCAGGCGGGATATGCGCTGAACAACAAGCTCATCCGCAGCGCGCTCGTGGTCGTCGCCAAAGAGAAATGACGCATGTCGATCGGTCGCCCGTTGATCCGTCGATCAGAGCGGCAACTCGATCGACGCCGGCGGCCCGGATCAACCCCCTCACGATTCAACTAATAACGTCCCATGCCCACCTACGAATACATCTGCGAAGCCTGCGGCCACGAGTTCGAGCAGTTCCAGTCGATCAAGGCCGACCCGATCACGCTTTGCCCCACGTGTGGGAAGGAGCAGGTCCGCCGCAAGATCAGCGCCGGCGCGGGCATCCTGTTCAAAGGCGGCGGCTTCTACGAAACCGACTACCGCTCGGCGGGTTACAAGGAATCGGCCAAGAAGGACAGCGAAGCCGGCGGGGCCAAGGGCGATGGCAAATCGGACGGTAAGTCCGAATCCAAAAGCGAATCCAAATCCGATGCGCCCGCGAAGAGCGAAACGAAATCCGAAGGAAAGAGCACAGGGAGCGACGCAAAACCCGCCGCGGAGTCGGCGAAACCTGCGGCGAAAAGCGATTCGCCGTCTGCGAAGCCGTCTAAGTCGGAATCGTAGGAAAGCGTCTTTTCCCGCCACGCTCACCCGATCCATTCGCCCGTGAACACTTCCGTCGCCGGGCCGCTCATGTAGACGTGGTCGTTTTCCGCGTGCCATTCGAGCAGGAGATCGCCGCCGGGCAGGTGGGCGAGGACTTTGCGGTCGGTCTTGTTATGCAGCACGCCCGCGACGGCCACGGCGCAGGCGCCGGTGCCGCAGGCCAGGGTAATCCCGCTGCCGCGCTCCCAGGTGCGCATCTTTACTTCGTCGCGGCCGATGACCTGTGCGAAGTGCACGTTCATCCGCTTCGGGAACGCCGGGTAGTGCTCGAGCTTCGGGCCGTACTTCGGCAAATCGATCGCGTCGACATCGTCGACGAAGAAGACCGCGTGGGGGTTGCCCATCGAGACGAACGTCGCCTGCAGAACGTTGCCGTCGATTTCCTGCGCGATCGAGTAGAGATGGTCGGCCTTGCGTACGAAATGCGCGTTGCGGCCGACCGCGCCCTGCACGACGGGGATCTCGGCCAGTTCCAGGATCGGCTCGCCCATGTCGACGGTAACGGTCTCGACTTCGCCGTCGACCACGTCCAAGGCCAGCGTCAGCACGCCGCGGCCGGTCTCGATTTCCATCGGGTTGCTGTCGCTGAGCTTGTGATCGAAGGCGTACTTCGCCACGCAGCGCACGCCGTTGCCGCACATTTCGCTTTCGCTGCCGTCGGCGTTGAACATGCGCATGCGCACGTCCGCCTGCTCGGACGGCAGGACGAGGATCAACCCGTCGCCGCCGACGCCGGTATGACGATCCGCGATAATCCGCGCCAGGGCGGCGGGGTCGTCAACGGTTTCTTCGAAACCGTTGACGTAAACGTAATCATTGCCGATGCCGTGCATCTTCGTGAATTTCATGCGCAGCCCATTATAGCGATTTCCGCACCCGCCCATCTCCCACCCCACGCTTTTCCCCTCCCCCGGGCTTGCCGCTTCAGCGGCAAACGCTCTGCCACCCCATCCCGCTCAAGTCCCCCCGCCCCCGCGTCCGATAAGCCAACGTGACCGCACTCGCGACCGCCCCAGACGTCAGCTGCCGCGCCCGCGAAGCCCAGGCGAACCTCCACGCCGGGTGCGCGGCCTTGCACATCAGCCTGCCCCTGCCGCCCGCCGACTGGATCACCACGCGCGACGGCGCACTGACGGCGGTCATCGACGGCCAATGGCTCGGCGGCTGCAGCGTGCCGCGCCGCGCCGCCGGGCGAATGCTCGAACGCTCGAACGTGCGCGGCAACGTCGCCTGCCTGCTGCTGCCGACGCACGCACAGCAGATCGCAGCGGCACTCGACCGCGTCGGCGAAGGCCGCGCCATTATCGTCCTGCTGCCCCACGCCGCTGCGCTGGCTTTGGTGCTGGCGTGTTGCGATCTATCGCGGCCGATTGCGGGCGAGTGTTTGTTCTTTGCCCACGACGCGTCGTCGCTCGACAATCTGTTCACCCGCCACCCCGGCCTGCCGCTGCCGCAGCAGTTTCTCAAGTTGCCGGCGACGGACCCGACGGCCGGCGAAGCCGTCATCGCTTGGGCGCAGGAAGTCTTCTCCAAACAATCCGCAAAGCACGCGGCCCGCCTCGCCGCCGCTCGATGCCGCGTCCCCGCGAGCGACGGCTTTTGCGTGGCCGCGGGGCGGACGTTCTGTCTGTGGGGCGACGCGGGCGAAGCGCTGTCGCGCGCATTGGATTGTGACACGATCGACACCGATCAACCCGCGCAGTCGGCCGTGGCGCACGTCGCCGAGCGGTCCGCCGACGCCGCGGCGCTGGTGACCGTCGACACCGGCCGCGCCGACGGCCCCGACCTGATCGCCGCCGACAAGCCGTGGCTGACGTGGGTCACACAGCCTCGCGTGCCGGCCTTCGTCCCCGCCGCGCCGCGCGACGGGCTCCTGCTGGTTGACGCGGCGCTGCGGCCCGCGGCGCTGGCGGCGGGTTGGCCGGCGGGGCGCATCGCCGTCGCCGGCTGGCCGGCTGTCGATTCGGCCGGCGGCGGGGCGGGCGTGGCGCTGCTCGCGGACGTCAGCGATCTTGCGCCGACAGAGCAGATCGAAGATTTGTCGAGCGTGCGCCTCGTATGGGAAGCCTGCCGCGCCGAGCTGCTCGCCCGCCCGCAGGCGATCGGCGACGACCCGGCGGCCTACCTGCACCGTGTCCGCGTCCGCCACGCCGTGCCGGCCGAGAACTTTCCCGAAGCCCTTCTGCTCGAGCGGCTCATCGCCCCGGCAATCGTCGTGGCCACAGCACGCTGGCTCGTGCGCGAGAACGTGCCCGTCCGCCTCCACGGGTGCGGGTGGGACGCGTTCGGCGATCTCGCCGCCCGGTGGGACGGCCCGGTGCCCGATCGCGCCGCCCTCGCGCACGCCGTCGCATCGGCAGGGGCGCTGATCGATCCGTTCATCCTCCGCTCCGGCCACCCGATCTACGCGCAGGGCCGGCCGGTGATTCGCACGATCAATCGCACAGCGCCGCGCGTCCTGCAGGACATCGCCGCAGCCTGCGCCGGCCGCGCGCCTTCAGGCGTAACGACGGCGGCGATCGATCCCGCCGTCGTGCGCCGCTTGCTGGGCAACGCGTAGCCGGGACTTGGCCGGTTGCTTTGCCTGTCGCACGGGCGCCTGCATCGTCAAATCGTCCGTGGGGGCGGGCGTGTCGCCCG
>DASVSS010000426.1:0-13541 GCA_036387945.1 Tepidisphaeraceae bacterium
AATCGACAACGAACTCGGCCACGGCTTCGACCAGGGCGAGCACACGCACCACGCGTTTCGCCTCTGGCTGCAGGCGAAGTACACGACGATCGACGCGCTCAACGCCGCATGGGGCAACCAGTTCTGGCACCAGTATTACCAGAGCTTCGAGCAAATCCTTATGCCCGGCTCGCGTGAGCCGCAGTACCGCAACCCGCACCACCATACGGATGCGTCGCGCTTCTGGTCGCGCGCCTGGGCCGACTTCGTCAAGCTGCAGGCCGACGCCCTTAAGCCCAGAATCGGAAGTCGCTGGATCACGACCAACTTCATGCCCTTCTATCCCGACTGCGATCCCGGTGAGATGCGCGATTCGCTCAGCCTTTACTCGTGGGACAGCTACCCGGTCAGCGGCTACGGCTCGGCGTTCAAGGACGAATCGTTCCGCCTTGGCGATTTGGCGCAGATCGAGTTTCTGCACGACCAGATGGCCGGCTACAACGGCCGCTGGGCGCTGATGGAAGTACAGCCGGGACAGATCAACTGGAGCGGCGTGCCGGTGAAGCTGCTGCCGGGGACGGTCCGCATGTGGCTGTGGAACGCCATCGCCCACGGCTGCGAGTTCATCACCGTCTACCGCTTCCGCCAGCCGCGATTCGGCATCGAGATGTGGCACGACGGCCTGGCCCTGCACGACGGGGTGACGCTCTCGCCGGGTGGCGAGGAATTCGCGCAAGTCGCGCGCGAATGTGCCGACGTCTTCGCGGCGCACCCGACACCGACGAAGAGCGCGCAGCCGCGCGCTGGCCTTTTGATCGACTTCGATCAGCTGTGGCACTACGCCTCGCTGCCGCAGGCGAAGCGCTGGAACTATCCGGAGCTGCTGTGTCAGTACCACCAGGCGCTGTCGCGCATGGGATTCAAGGTCGAAGTCGTCGGCCCGGACCGGCCGTGGCCGGACGGGATGACGATCCTCGCCGCCCCCGGCGTGCAGATGATCGACCCCGCGCTGGTGGAGCGCTTTACGGCGTACGTCAATGGCGGCGGGCACCTGCTACTCACTTGCCGCAGCGCTCGGATGGACCGTAACGGGCAATTCCTCGAAACCGCCCCGGCTGGGCCGATCGTGCCATTGATCGGCGCAGACGTCGCCGGCTACGACGCGCTGCCGGAAGAGACGTTCGGCGCGATCACCTTCGGCACCGCGTCGCACCGATGGTCGGTCTGGGCAGAGCAACTCCGTCCCCACTCTGGCACGGAGACCTGGGGCACGTTCGCCGATCAATTCTACGCCGGTGCCGTGGCGGTCACGCACCGCCGCCGCGGGGGCGGGTCGGCGACGTACAACGGCGCGTTCGCTGATCGAAAATTCGCCGAAGCGGTGGTCGAGAAATTGTGCCGCGCGATCGGTCACGCCACGACCCCGCTGCCCGACGGCGTGCGCGTGCTGGTGCGGGACGGCCTGAACATCTGCTTCAACAGCAGCCTGGCCACGATCGACGTGCCCGCGGCCGCGGGCACGCAGTTCTTGGTGGGCACGAAGCGATTGAAGCCGACGGAAGTGGCCGTGTGGCGGTGAGCAGGGCACGGCCGGGTGCCCCGCGCCGCACGGACGGCAATTTGCCCCTCTGAACGCGGCCAAGTAAGGTGACGTACTACTCATCATGGCCCAATCCCTGACTGTTCTGCCTGACGAAACCGAGTACGAAAAGAAGGAAAAGTGCGGCCTTTTCGGCGTCTGGGGCACGCCGCTGGCGGCACAGATCTCGTACCTGGGCATCTTCGCGCAGCAGCACCGCGGGCAGGAATCGGCCGGCATCGCGGTCAGCACCGGCAAAGACCTCAACGGCCACGCCGGAATGGGGCTGGTTTCGCAGGTCTTCACGCCCCGCATGCTCAGCGAAGACCTCGCCGGCCACGCCGCCATCGGCCACGTCCGCTATTCCACCACCGGCAGCAGCAAGCTCTGCAACGCCCAGCCGCTCTTGCGGCAGTACCGCCTCGGGCCGGTGGCCGTGGCGCACAACGGCAATCTCATCAACGCCGCGCTGCTGCGCGAGCTGTACGAACAACACGGCCACATCTTCCAGAGCACGACCGATACCGAGATCATCGTGCACCTGCTCGCCAAGCCGTCGCACCTTGAAAAATCCGACCCGCTGCCGCACGTGCTGAACCACCTGCAGGGGGCTTTCTCGCTGTTGTTCCTCTTCCCCGACCGCATCGAAGCGGCCCGCGACCCGTGGGGCATCCGCCCACTGTCGATCGGCCGCCTCCCCGGCGGCGAGTGGTGCGTGGCCAGCGAGACGTGCGCCTTCGACGCCATCGGCGCCGAGTTCGTCCGCGACATCGAGCCCGGCGAGATCGTTACGATCAACGACGGCGGCGTTGCGTCGCGCCGCTTCGCCCCGGCCGCGCCGGAGCTGGCACGGTGCTCGTTCGAGCACGTTTATTTCGCCAACCCCGCAAGCAACGTCTTCGGCATCAATGTGCAGCGCGTCCGCGAAGAGCTCGGCCGCCAACTCGCGCGTGAAGCGCCGGTGGAGGGGGACATCGTCGTCCCCATGCCCGACAGCGGCCGCACGGCCGGGCTGGGCTTCAGCAAGCAGAGCGGGATCGAGTTCGTCGAGGCGATCGTGCCCAACCGCTTCGTCGGGCGCACGTTCATCCTTCCCGACCAGGCGGCGCGCGACCGGGCGGTGAATCTCAAGCTCAACATCATCAGCGATCTCGTGCGCGACCGCCGCATCATCGTCGTCGACGACTCGATCGTGCGCGGCACGACGACGCGATCCAAGATGCGTGCCCTGCGCCGCGCTGGGGCAAAGGAAATTCATCTCCGCATCAGCTGCCCGCCGATCCGCCACCCGTGCTTTTACGGTGTGGATTTCGCGTCAACGAAAGAGCTGATCGCCCACGACCGTACCGTGGAGCAGATCCGCGAGTTCATCGAAGTCGATTCGCTGTCGTACCTGTCGCTCGAAGGCATGCTGGCGGCGCTGGGGATGAACGACAGCAATTCGTGCAATGCCTGCTGGACCGGCCGGTACAAGGTGCCCATCGACGAGCCGGTGAGCAAATTCACGTTCGAGCGTGAGCAACTGAAGATGTTCTAAGCCCCATCACACTGGACGCCGCCTGAATCCGTCATGTCAGCCTTGAAACGATCATCGTGGAGGACCGCCGCACTATTCGCGGTCCTGGTGGTGCTGCTGATCGTCGCAGTCACCACGCCGGCCTTCCGGCACACGCCACGGCGAGCGGCATCGCCGCAGCAGCTCGTGGGGCGCCCCGCCCCCTCGATCAATCTGCCACTACACGGCGGCGGCACGTTCGGCCTAGCGTCGGAGCGCGGGAAGGTCGTTGTTCTGGATTTCTGGGCGACGTGGTGCGTGACGTGCATCAAGTCGATGCCGGCGGTGCGTGAGATCACCGCAGCCTATGCCGCCCGCGGCGTGAAGCTCGTTACGGTAAACGTCGACGACACACCCGCGCGCGTCACGGCTTTCCAATCCGGGCACAACATTGGCGCCCCGATCGTACTGGCCGACGAAACCGACGTGGCGGCGGCGTACGGGGCTTGGTCGATCCCGACGATCGCCGTCATCAACGCCGAAGGCGTCGTCACCTTCGCCGCGGCGATGACGGCGGAGGACGTTGGTCAGCAACTTCCGGCGGCGATCGAATCGGCACTGGCTAAGCCGCCTGAACCATGAATCCCGACGACCAGCAACTGATCGACGACGTCGCCGCCCTCACCGGCGAAGCGCCTCCGCCGTGGGCCGGCGCCGAAGCGCCGACGCTGCAATCGACGGCCGACGAGTCGCTGTATCTCATCGGCGTGATCGGGGGCAAGGACGTCGGCAAAAGCAGTCTCATCAATTCGCTTCTGCGCACAGCGATCGCCGGCGTATCGGCCACTGGCGAAGGCACGGCGCGCGGGCTCGCGTATGTGCACGAGGCCGATGTCGACGCCCTGCGCCGGCTGCTCGATCCCCTCATCGCTGGCCGGTATGACGTCATCCCGCACCGCGTGCCCGAAGCGCGTTACCGCGTGCTGCTCGATCTGCCCGACATCGACAGCATCTACGACGGCCACATCGAGCTCACCCGCCGGGTGCTGCGGCACCTGCTCTATCCGATATGGGTGCAGAGCGTGGAAAAATACGCCGACCAGCAGCCGATGAAGATGCTGCAGCAGGTCGCCGCCGGCAACGCGCCGGAAAATTTCCTGTTCGTGCTGACCAAGGTCGATCAGCTCGCCGCCCGTCATGGTGAAGCGGCCGTCGACGAGTTGCGGGACGACTACGCTAATCGCCTCGCCCGCGCCTGCGAACTGCCGGCGCCCCCGCGCGTGATGGCGGTGGCGAACACCGACCCCGCCCGGTTCGATCTGCCCGCGCTGACGGAGCTGGCGATCGGCCGGCGGGCGGGCGACGTGGTGGCGTCGTCGCGGCAGCTGGCGCGCCTGCGGCAGCAGCGCTCGCTCGTCGGCTGGCTGGCGGGGCAGAACGTCTCGGGGCGACTCGCCGCGGCGGAGCGGCTGCTTGATGAAGCCGAATCGCTCGTCGCCGCACGGCTCGCCGTGCCGATCGTCGACGCGCTCTCCTCACGGCTGGCGACCGCGCCGGGCGTGCGGGCGGCGCTGATCGAGCCGACGGTGCGCGAGCGGTTGTCGTACTGGCCGATCGTTAACGTCATCGACGCCACGCTCGGCCCCGTGGTGGCGGCGGTGCGCGGCGGCGACAGGGCGGTCGCGCCGCAGCAGCTCGAAGGCCGCGACCTCTCGACCCGTGTGCGCGGCGTGTTCGCCGAGCTGGCGCAGCGCGACCCGCAGGTGATCGAGCTTTACGCTCGCAATAAGCTATGGGAACAGACCACCGCCGACCTCGCCGCCGCGGACTTATCGCGCCAAGTCGACACCGCCGTCGCCGGCCACCAAGTCGCCGTCCGCCAGGCGGCGGGGCGGCCGCCATTGCCGATCCGGCTGATCGCCCCGCTCGTCACGCTCGGGGCGGCGCTGTGGTTCCCGATCGTGCAACCGGCGCTGGAAATCGTGCTTCAGAATAATCTAACGGAGTTTACAAAGCAGACTCTCCTGCTGGTCATCAAACTGCTCGGCGCGACGTACCTCATCCAGAGCGTCGGCTTCCTGGCGATTTATTTCATGGCCCTCTGGATGTGGCTGCGCTGGCTCGCCTACCGCCGCGTCGATCGTCGGTTACGGGCCGCGGCCGATACCGCCCATCCGGCGTCGGCGGTGCTGGTCTGGACGCAGCGGCTGCTCGAGCCGATTCGCAAGCACGTCGAAAAACTGCGATCATTGGACAAACGCATCACCGACGCCGCCGGCGCCGCGCGTGCGGCCTGAGGAACGAACATGACAAAAAATATATTCGCTATCACCGTGCTGCTTCTGTCCGCCCTGGCCCACGCGCAGCCCGCGCCCGCGGGGACAACGCCCGAGGTGATCGAGCGCGTGTATAAGGCTGGCGGCGGGGAGAACTGGTCGAAGGTGAAGCGGTTGAAGTTCACCTTCAACGTCGAAGAAGGGGGCACGCTGAAGTTATCCGCCCGGCACGATTGGGACGTTTCCGCCGGGACCGACACCGTCACCTGGGGCGACAAGACCGTGACCGTCCGCCTCGCCGACGCCGCCAGTGCCGCGGACAAGGATCAGGCGGCAGCTTTCCAGCGTTGGACGAACGACAGCTACTGGCTTCTCATGCCGCTCAAGCTCAAAGACGGCGGCGTGCGGTTCGGGCCGGTCACGTCCGGCGGGCCGGACCGCGCCAACGTCACGATGAGCTTCGCCGGCGTGGGCCTCACTCCCGGCGATCAGTACGACCTGTCGATCGACACCCGCACCGACCGCGTCGTGCACTGGGTCTACCGCCCGGGCGCCGATAAAAAGCTTGCCTTCGCCTGGGACGCATACCAAACGTTCGGCCCGCTCACGCTGGCGACCGATCACAAATCCGACGACGGCGCGCGGCGGATTTACTTCACGGACGTCTCGGCCGAGTAATCCGCGCCGGAGGTCGATCACCCGCAGAGTGCAAGGCGCGCGGTTTTTGAAAGTCGAAATGCCGCGCGGGTGATGCCCGCCGCAGCGCTGTGCGATACGCTCGCCGGTATGGCAAAGGCGATCGTGATCGGCGCGGGCTTCGGCGGCATCGCGGCGGCCCTGCGGCTGCGGCGCAAGGGGTACGACGTCACGATCATCGACAAGCAGGACAAGCTCGGCGGCCGCGCTTCCCAGTACCGACGCGAAACGCCGCTGGGCACGTTCGTCCACGACGCGGGGCCGACGGTCATCACGGCGAAGTTTTTGTTCGACGAGCTGTTCGAGATGTTCGGCAAGCGGCGCGAAGACTACGTCGAGTTCCGCGACATCTACCCGTGGTATCGCATCGTCTTCGCCGGCGAGATCACGGGCCGTCGCGCGAACGATGGCATGCGTCGTGGCGTGGGCGTCCCGCCCACGTCGGGCAGCGAGAACATGGGCGAGACGCCCACGCCACGAACCACACCACCAACTCTGCCGTTCTTCGACTACGGCGGCACCATTGAGCAATTCGAGGCGCAGATCGCCAAGTTCGAGCCGGCCGACGTCGACGGCTTCCGCAAGTACCTCAAGCACAGCAAAAAGATCTTCGACGTCGGCTTCACGCAGCTCGGCGACCAGCCGTTCGACAAGTTCACGACGATGCTCAAGTGCGCCCCGGCCCTGATGCGCCTGCAGAACTACAAGACCGTCTACGGCATGGCGAAGAAGTACATCAAGAACGAAAAGCTCCGCCGCGTCTTCAGCTTCCAGCCGCTGCTCGTCGGCGGCAACCCGTTTAACACGACGAGCATCTACTCGCTCATCTTCTACCTCGAACGCGAGTGGGGCATTCAGTTCGCTATGGGGGGCACGGGGGCGATCGTGCGGGGGTTGGAGAAGCTGATGCGGGAGGAGGGGATTGAAATTCTGCTCGGTCACGAAGCCAAATTACACTTTGGAAGCACGATCTTCGCGCAGCTAGATAGCGGCATCACCCTGGCAAGCGACGAAGGTTGGGATCCCGACGACGAAGCGCAGTGGACACCTGAACGTATCGAGCGGTCCAAGATGGAACGGACTAGGATGATGAAGAATCTTCCCAAGCAACTGCGGAAGGCGGCCCGGCAAAAGCCGACGCAGTACGTAACCCGTATTTCGACAAACGCGGGATTCGATCAGAAAGTCTTCACCAATTTGGACAGCGGTAATGTTGTAATTCTAAACGGTGACGCGCCGCAGATGGTTCAGAAGTTCTTCAAGCCTGAGCATCGCAAAAGCTTGGCCGAACGTCGCGTCGATTCCTTGAAGTACAGCATGGGCCTCTTCGTCCTCTACTTCGGTACGACGAAGACCTACCCCGACATCGCTCACCACACGATCGTCCTGGGCGAAGCGTACAAGGAGCTGATCGACAGCCTATTCGACCACACGAAGATCGAGACGGAAGATTTGAGCGTCTACCTCCACCGCCCGACGGCCACCGATCCGTCGATGGCGCCGACGGGGTGTGAGAGCTTTTACTGCCTCGTGCCGGTGCCGAATTTGCAGATGAAGCTCGACTGGGCCGAGTGGGGGCCGAAGATGCGGGACGCGACGGTGCGGTATCTCGAGAAGACCTGCCTGCCGGGCTTGAGCGAGTGCATCGTTGATGACTTTTACGTCACGCCCGAGCACTTCGAGAAGAACCTGAACTCCATGCACGGCGCGGGGTTTTCGATCCAGCCGATCTTCTCTCAGAGCGCGTACTTCCGCTTCCACAACAAGGCGCCGGGGATTGAAGGTCTGTACTTCGTCGGGGCCGGCACGCACCCGGGGGCGGGGATGCCGGGCGTGTTGTGCAGCGCGAAGGTGCTAGAGCATCTGATCCCGGACGTAGCAGGCGGTGCCGAAAGCGCAGTAGCGATTCGAACCGGATGAAAGGCAAATCCCTCTCCCGGTACCCAGGAGGAGGGTAGGGTGGACGCCTTGTGACGACCATGTACCTATGCGCTCAAGCCCTCACCCTACCCGTGCGGACACGAGAGAAGGATTTGGTCGCCAGCGGCCACGGGCCGCTACTGCGCCTGGGCGGCGGATTGGAGGTCGTCGATTGCGGCGCGCAGGCCTTCAAGCGAGCGCGCGGGTGGGGCCTGTTTGTTCAGCCACGCGATGGCGCGGTCGATTTGTGCGTCGGCGAGTTTCGCGTACCGCTCGGCGATTTGCGTGTTCGTCTGCCGGGTTTTGCCGGCCACTTCGTCGCTGATGCGCTGGGTGAGCCATGTGAAGGCCGAGTACCCGCCGAGGATGGCCAAGTCCAGGTGGCCGAAGACCGCGCCGTGGGCCGCGACGGTGATCGCCAGCAGGTACGGCGCGGCCTCGCTGAAGCGCCCCAGCTTGCCGGCGCCGGGGATGACGCTGAGAAGCTTGTTGATGACCGCCGTATCGCGCGGCAGCTTGTTCTGCCGCGCTTCGAGCCACTGCCGCAGTGACGCCAACTCTTCGTCGGCGATCGCAGCGGCTTGTGACGTTTCGATCTTCCACGCCCCCGATGCCGCCGGGGGCGCTGCCAGTTGCGGCGCGCCGTGGATCAGGTCATCGATGCGGCTTTGCAGGGATTGGAACTGCTCCGACACCACCGCCGCGAAATCGGGAGCGACGCCGACGCGGTTGTCGTCGACGCCGGGCATTTTGAACTCGCCCTTGCGCGTCCAATCCCACACCGAGCGCGGCAGGCGCGCCAGCAGGGTCGGCATTGTGCGCACCCGGTCGAGCATGCGCTGCGGGCCGATGAGATAAAGCACGCTCTGCTCGCGCATGCGGCGCTGCAGCTGCTGGGTGAGCGGGTGGACGTCGATGTCGATCGCGTCGCCGCCGAGTGCATGGACGTGGCCGATCACGCGGTCGACCGCGGCCCGGCGGGTCAGGGCGGGGTGTAGCACCTGGTCGTTGGCGCGACTGACGACGTCCACGCAGCGGTTGCGCACGCCGGCGTCGCTCGGGCGCACGACGATGTCGGTCAGCACCGCCGCCGACAAGGCGCCGTCGGCGGGGGGCTGCCAGGTGGCGTCGTCGCGCGCCGCGGCAAAGACGACGGCGTCGCCGTATCCACTGCGGGCCAGCACGCTGCGGTAATCGGCCACGACCGCCGCGTCGTCGGCCTTGTTCATGACGAACCGCACGGCCATGCCGTACCGCTCGGCAAGGCGGTAGTACGGCTGCAGCTCGGGCATCTGGTACTTCTCCGGCGACACCACCAGCAGCACGCCGTCGGCCCAGCGGAACACGCGGTCTGCGACGGCGTGATGCTCGGGCAACTCGCCGTCGATGTCGGGCGTATCGATGAGCGTGACGGGCAGTGGCGATTCCGGCAGCGCGACGATCGTGAGGCGATCGCTCTGGCCTTTGGCCGGCAGGGTGTCGGCCACGGCGTGCGGCAGGGCCGCGAAATCCGCCGGCAGCGGGCCGGGCGTGATCGCCACCGGCCCGGCGGTGAACGTGCGGCGAAAGCTTGTGGCGGTGATCTCGCTCCCGAGCAGGCGATTGACGATCGTACTCTTGCCCGTGCCCGTCCCGCCGAGCACCACGACGACGGCCCGCGCGCCCGCGTCGCGCCGCAGGTGATGCAGGGCCGCGGAAAGATCGTTCCCCACCCGCTCGGCCGCCGGCCAGGCAATGGCGGACAGCGCGTCGCGCAGTCGCTCGGCGGGGCAGACGAGATCGCGGGTCGATCGGCTCACGGGCGGCAATCTACTCGATTGTCGCGCCCGTCGCAGCGTGGTAGCTTCGTCACCGCCTGCCGCCGGGTGGACGGCGGGCGCCTCATGCACTCGACGTCGCCACGCCTGCCGCTCATTCTGCTTTTACTGACGACGTTCGTTCTGCGGCTGGGGTGGTCGTTGTCCCGCCCCGTTGACGACGCATCGCTGCGGCAGTTGCCCGATCAAGTGGAATACCTGGCGATCGCCCGCAACGTGTTGAAGGGGAGCGGATTCGTCTTCTTTGACGAAGGGTTCCAGCAGGCCGTGGTTGCCTACCGCATGCCCGGCTATCCGCTGCTGGTTGCCGCGTGCGGAGCGAAGGTGCCGGTCGTCCGCATCGTGCAATGCCTGATCGACGCGTCAGCTGTGCTGGCGGTATACGGCCTGGCACGCCGGCCGCTGGGCCGGGGGGCGGCGTTGCTCGCCGGGGCGATGGTGGCGTTCAATCCGTATCTCGTCTACTTCAGCTCGACGCTGCTCAGCGAAACGCTTTTCGGCGGCCTGCTGGTCTGGGGCATGCTCGGTCTCGTGCATGGCGGCCGGCTGGCGTGGTGGGGCGGCGCGGTGATGCTGCTTGCTGCGATCTACGTGCGGCCGAGTGCAATCGCCTTGCCCGCGCTGCTGGCCGCGGCCGCTCCGCTCGTGCGGCCGCCGCCGCCACGGCCGGCAACAGCGGTGCGCCGCTACCTCCTGACCGGCGGCGGGCTGGCGATGCTGCTGCTGACGATTGGCGCGCTGCTCCCCTGGGCGCTGCGCAATCGTGCGTTGCTGGGCGAGTGGGTTTGGACGACGACCAATGGCGGCATCACGGCGTATGACGGGCTCAATCCCCGGGCCGACGGTTCGAGCAGCCAGGGGCATTTCCGGAACTGGACTGAGCTCAAGCTCATGAACGAGGTCGCGCGCTCCAACTACTTATCGGCCCTTGCCCGCACGTACGCCGCCGTGCACTCCGAGCGCCTGCCAGAGTTGATGGCGCGCAAGTTCGGTCGGCTGTGGTCGCCTGTGCCGCTTAGCTCTGAATTCGGCTCGCGGCCGGTGTATGTGGCGGCGGGGCTGGCGTATGCCGCGCCGGTGCTGACTCTGACGCTGGTCGGCCTTCTGCGGGGCGGCGGGGGACGGTCGTTAAAGATGTACGTGCTTCTCCCGGCAGTGTATTTTACGCTCGTTCACATGGCGACCGTCGGCTCACTCCGTTACCGCGTGCCGGCCGATATCCCGATGGCCGTTGTCGCCGCGTCCGGCGCGACGGTGGTCCTGAATCGACTGCGGTCGCGCTCATGACAACCCTTGCCGTCACTGCCGAGCAGCTATTCGACCGCCCTCCGGCACGGGTCAACACGCGCCGCCGCTCGCGCTTGCGGACCGCGGCCACGCTGCTGCTGCTGCTGCTGCTCGCGGCGGCGATTGCGGCGTATGCCTACGTCACCGACGGCCGCCGCGTTCGTGAGAGTTCGGAGAAGCTGCTCGGCGAACTCGTTGGCGCGCGCGTCGTCGTCGGCCAGGCGTCGCTCTCGATCTTCGAAGGCCTGCGTCTCGACGACGTGCGCATCTATACCACGGCGCGCTCCAGGCAAGTGAGCCCCGACGACGGGCTCTTCTTCGCCGCCAAATCGCTGCTCGTCGGGTATAACCCCCGCGCCTTGGCGCTTGGCCGGATCGAAGCGACAAGAATTCTCGCGCTGGAACCGCACCTGCGGCTCGTCGAGAACGTCGACGAAAGGGTTTGGAACTTCCAATCCATTCACCCCACAGGCGGCGGCACGACGAAGCACGAATCGCCGGGCTCGCTGCGGCACCTGGCGCTGCCGGAGGTGCTGCTGCGCAATGCCCGCATCGACTACTGGCAAATCGCCGGCGGGCGGCGCAGCCAGGTCGGCACGCTCGGCCTCGAAGGCCAGCTCACCCCGGACCGGCAGAACCTTTACCGCTTTCGCCTGCAGAGTCGCGGCGGCAAAAGCAGCGGCATGTTCCCCATTGCCGAGGGGTGGCTGTCGTCGAACGGCGATTCACTCGGCGTCACGTTGCGCGACGTCGAGTTCGTCGATGAGTTGAAAACGATCCTGCCCGCGGTCGTACGCCGCTTCTGGGAAGACCATCGTCTTGCCGGGCGCATCGGCGAGACGCGCGTGAGCTACTTCAAAAAGAGTGACGGCCGCCCCGGCTTCAAGGTCGAGACCGACCTCGACGGCGTGCGTCTGGTCGTGCCGCCCGAGCAGTGGCTCGGGCCCCAGGAACAGCATCGTGCCCACGCATGGCAAAGTGCGTTCGCCACCTTGTCGTCGCCGGCGCTGGGCGGTTCAATCGTGGCGCGGCGGCTGTCGCCGGCGATGACGCCAAAGCCGTTGCAGCTCGACGAAGTCGATGGCACGTTCGTCTTCACCGACACACAGATTTCGGTGAGCGACCTTGTGGCCCGGGCCGAGGCGAATCGGTTCAAGATCACCGGGGTCGCCGATGGATACGACGCGGCATCCCCCTTCAAGATGCGGATTCAGTCACTCGGCAGCCAGGACATTGTCATCCCGGAATCGCCGACGTACATCACCGCGCTGCCGGTGCCGGTGCAGCAAATTTACTACCGTTTCAAGCCGCGCGGCGCGGCGAGCTTCTGGGCCGACGTCGAGCGCAAGATCCCCGCCGGCCCGATCGGGCTCAACGGTGAGTTGGCGATCCGCGACGGCGCGTTCAGCTACGAGCGACTGCCTTACCCGGTGGACCGGGTGAGCGGGCGAATCCGTATGGGCCCCGACCCGGCGACCGGGCGCGAACTGCTCGAGATCGTGGAGATGTCCGGACGCGGGTACGCCGGCGGGCTGAACGAGGCCGCGCAGATCCATGTCAGTGGACGGATCACGCCGCTCGATGAGACAGCAGGCGCCGACGTCGTCATCCGCGGCCGCGGCGTGCGTAATGAGCCGCGATTGCTGGCCGCAATGGCGCCGCCCATGCGGCGCGTCATCGAAAGTTTCGACGCCAACAACACCGGCCTGTTACCGAGTTTCGAGTTGGATTTCGAATCGAACGTCCATCTTCCCGTCGGTCTGAGGACCGAGCCCGTCGTGAGCACTACCCTCGATATCCGTCGCGCCGCGGGTTTGATCCGCGGCTTTCCGTATCCGCTGAATGGCGTCGAAGCGCGACTGATCCTGCACGACGACTCTGTGCATATCGATCACGTCACGCTCGCCCCCGGCGGCGGCGCGGCCAAGATCAGCGGAGAGATCGCGCTGCGCAACAATGCCGTGACCGGCGAAGTGGATTGCCTGCCGGACTTGCGCGTCGAAGCCGCCGACGTACCGATCGACGAGCCATTGCTGGCGGCACTGCCGCCGAAGGTGGCCGCCAAATTGCGCGACGCCGGCCTGCGCGGCAATCTATCGCTGAGCGGCACGATCAAGCCCGGCAGCGGCAACGACCCGTTCAAGATCGATTTCGACACCACGCTCAAAGCCGCCGCCGCGACGTTCGGCGGCGGGAACGTCGCCTTCACCGATCTGACGGCCAGCGCGAAGCTGACGCAGGACGCGATCTCCATTCCGCGCTTCGACGCCCGCTACGGCAACGCGGCCGTACACGGCAACGCCACGTTCGACTGGGACGGCGCGCGGCCGGGCAACGCGATGGCGGCGCGGATCACGGCGCTGCCGATCGACGACGCGCTGCTCGAAAAGCTGCCAGCCCACCTGCGCCCGAGGCTCCGCTCGCTGCGGATCGGCGGCACCGTCGATGCCGAGATCGAGGCCGCGACGGACACTTTCCGGGCGGTCGTGCGG
>DASVSS010000427.1:0-3245 GCA_036387945.1 Tepidisphaeraceae bacterium
CACGTCCACTGCCGCGGCCGGCGGTACTCGGCCAGAGAACTTTGCCGGCGCGCGACGGGCCAGACGATCTCGCCCGACGCGCTGATCGCGCATCTGGAAGCCAGGGCGGCGACGTACTACGGCGTGTGACGACCTGACCTAAACCGCGTGGCAATGACTCCCGGCGCTCAATGGGGTTGCCACACGTCAATCCGCTTCAGCTGCCAAAAGTGAAACGCGCAGCCGCGCGCTCGACGAACGTGAAGAGGACCAACCCCGCGACAAGTGCGATGGCTGAGGCGACGCCCACCCACGTCGCCGGCGACCACCCGGGCGGGGCAAGGTTTTCCCCGGCGGAGGTCAGCGCCGAGCGTAGATACATCGCGCGGATCAGGCGCGCGTAATACGCGACGCTGATGACGGAATTGAGCGCCACGGCCGCGACGGCCGCCCACCACCATCCGCCGCCGGCGGCGAGGGCGGACATGATCTTCCACTTCGCAAAGAAGCCCGCCGTCGGCGGCAGGCCGATGAGCGCAATCAGGCAGACCGCCATCGCCGCCGCCGACGCTGGGGCCAGTCGTGCCAGGCCGTTGAAGGCGTCGACGTGATCGCTCCGGCGCGCCGCCTCCACGCTGGCAAGCACTGCGAACGCGCCGAGATTCATCGCGGCATAAACCATCAGGTAAATCGCCGTCGCCTCGAAACCCGCCGGGCCGATCAGCGCGACGGCGGCAAGCAGGTAGCCGCCCTGCGCGATCGTGCTGTACCCAAGCATGCGCTTCACGCTCGTCTGCGGCAGGGCGGCGACGTTGCCGACCGTCATCGTGGCGATGGCAATGATGGCGAGCGTAAACTGCGTCCCGCCGATCAAGGGTGCGCCGGGTGCGACCAGCAGCGCGACGAGCCGTGCGAGCAGGACGACGCCCGCACCTTTGCTCACGACCGACAGAAACGCCGCGACATCCACTCCGCCGCCTTGGAACACGTCCGGGGCCCAGAAGTGCATCGGCACCGCCGAGAGCTTGAAGAGCAGTCCGACGAGCAGCCCGACGAGGCCCATCACCGCCAATGGAGAGACGCTTCCGGCCGAAAGGTGCGCGGCGATCGCAGCGAAATCGAAAGAGCCGGTCACGCCATATAGAAGCGAGATGCCGTAGGCCATCACCGCGGTGCTGACGGCGCCGACAAGGACGAATTTCAGCGCCGCTTCAGAGGCCAGCCGCTCGTGTTTGCGCAGGCCGGCAAGCAGGTAGCTCGCCACCGAAGCCAGCTCGCTGGCGAGCAGGACCAGCAGCAGATTCGCCGTCGCGCCCATGAGGGTCATGCCGACCGTGGCCGAGAGCAGCAGCGTGCAGTCGACGGTGTCGTCACGCTCGGTGTCGTCGCCCCGCGGCCATCGGGCGATCAGCACGCCGAGAACAAACAGCAAGGCGATCCTGCGCCAAAGCAACGCGGCGCCGTCGAACACGATCATGCCTGCGAACGCCGTGCCTGATCCTGACGGGGCGGCGAAGGTGAGTAGAAAGCCAACGGCCACGGCCGCCGTAGCGGCGGCCGACGCCAGCACATTCGCCCGCGTGCGGAATACCAGCGGAACCAGGAGCACGGCGCAGATGCCGGCCGTCAGGACCAGTTCGACGGCCAGCGCCGCCAGATCGGTGCGCGACGGGATCAGCAACGATGCCGCCAGCGGCGCGCCCCTCACGACATCACCTTCAGCAATGCCGCGACCGTGCGGTCACTGTACGAGAGCACCGTCTGCCACGGCAGCACGCCCAGCAGCACCGCCAGCACGCCCAGGGGCCAGAGCACGACCGATTCGCGCGCGGTCAGGTCGGCCAGAGCGGCACGATCGGCCGAGGGTGCGCCCAGCAGCAACCGTTGCAATGCATACAACATGTATCCCGCCGTCAGCACGATGCCTGCCGCCGCGAGCGCGCCGAGCAGGTAAATCGCCCACACCGGCGCCACGCCGGCAAGCGGGCCGTCGCTGCCGGCAGAGAACGTGCCCAGCAGCACGAGCACCTCGCCCACGAACCCGCAGAGCCCGGGCAGCCCGAGCGTGGCGAACACGAACAGCCCCGCCCAGCGCGCGTACCCCGGCATCACGGTCGAAAGCCCGCCGAGGCGATCGAGATCGCGGTGGTGCAGGCGGTCATAGATGACACCGACGATAAAGAACATCGCCGCGCTCGTGATGCCGTGCGACACCATCATAAAAATCGCGCCGTTGATCGCCGCGCCGGTCATCATGGCCGCGCCCAGCAGCACCATGCCCATGTGCGACACGCTGCTGTAGGCAACGAGGCGTTTGAAATCCGTCTGCCCGAGCGCGCACAGGGCCCCGTACAGGACCGACGCCACCCCGAGGCCGCCGATGAGCCACCAGAGCGACTGCGCCTGGTCCGAGAACAGCGGCATGGCGACGCGCAGCAGCCCGTATGCGCCGAGCTTGAGCAAGACCGCGGCCAGCAGCATGCTCACCGGCGTCGGCGCCTGGACGTGCGCGTCGGGCAGCCATGTATGCAGGGGGACCGACGGCAGCTTCACGAGAAAGCCCGCAAGCAGCAGCCCGAACAGCGTCGTCCGTGCCGTGTCAGTGAGGGCGGATGATTTGAGAAGTGCCGGGAGGGCAAGCAGATCGAATGAATTCGTCGCAAGGTAGATTCCGATGATCGCGATCACGATGGCGAGCGACCCGAGGAACGTGTAGAGGAAAAATTTGATCGCCGCGTACTCTTTGCGCTCGCCGCCCCAGATGCCGATCAGGAAATACATCGGCAGCAGGCTGAGCTCGAAGAAGACGAAAAACAGCAGCAGGTCCAGGGCGAGGAATGATCCCAGCACCCCGGTCTGCAGAAGAAGAACCAGCGCGAAGTACGCCGCGGCTTGCCGGGTCACGTTCCAGGAGGCGGCGATCGCCAGCACGAACACCAGCGCTGACATCAGCACCAGCGGCATGGACAAACCGTCGACGCCGACGAAATACTCCACGCCCAGCGACGGCACCCAGGGGGTGCGCAAAACGAGCTGCACCACGCCGCCGGCCACATAGTCGCCCGGACGCGATGCATCGAAGACGCCGGGGATCAGCAGCAGCGCCGCCAGAGCCAGATCAACGCACGTCACCCCGAGGGCGATGTGCCTTGCGAACCGGCGGCACGGAGGCAACAGCACTGCCGCTGCGCCGACGGCGGGGAGAAAGATCAACAGCGTGAGCAGGCTTTGACGGAGCAATTCCATGGCGCGTTCACCCACGCAAT
>DASVSS010000428.1:0-7966 GCA_036387945.1 Tepidisphaeraceae bacterium
TCCTTCCCCCTACCCATTCGCCGCCGTCTCGCCCTGTTCCGAGGGCTTGAACTTGTGGAACAGGCGTACGACGCGGGCGGCGAGGCCGTCGTAAAGTTTGTAGCGCAGATCCTTCGGTGAGGTGCCGGTGCCGTCGGTGGGACTGGTCTCGAAGGCGACGCTGCGGCCGTCGGTGATGTTCTGCGGCCAGAGCGTGTTGCCGGTGACGGCGTCGATGACTTTGACCTTCACCGCCGTGCGGCCCTGCAGCGTCGAGCCGCCGCCGATGGCGCCGATCCCGCCGGCCTCGAAGCTGACGTACAGCACCTGCTCGGCTTCGACGGCTTTGGCGACGTCTTTGACCGTCATCTTCTTAAACGCCGACATCCCCTTGCCGCGCAGCTCGATGATCTTTTCGGCGCGCACGACCGGCACGACGTCCTTGGCCATCAAACGCTCTTGCACGCGCTGGGCAATGAACTCGGCGTCGGCGGCGGCGAGGTCGGCGTTGGCGAAGTTCTCCACCATCACCACCGTCGGTTTCTTCGGCAGCTCAAACTCCGCCGGCACGTCCGGCTCCCCGGCGATCTTGTACGCCGCGGCGCCGAGCATATTGCAGCCGGCCAAGAACAGGGGGAGCAGGGGGAGCAGGGTGAGCGTGTGGCGTTTCTTGGGCATTTCCGTCCGATTTTCTTAAGCACGAAGTGCACAAAGCACACGAAGGGCACGAAGACGAAAAACGGCTGTGATGCGGGCGTTGCACTCGTGCGCCCGAATGATCCGTAGGGTGGGCGTCTCGCCCGCCAGAGAACAATTTTGCATGACGGGCGGGACGCCCACCTCACAAGTGAATTTTCCCGCGATCATTCGGACACGCTGGCGTCGCGCCCGCGCTACAAGCACCTTTCTTCTTCGTGCTCTTCGTATTTAACTCGTGTTCGACGCATTTTCAGAAGACGATCACGGCGTGTCGTCCGGGTGGCGGATGAAGCGCAGGGCCATCTCGGTCGTGATCTCGTTGATCGTACCGGTATAGATCTGGCTGTCGCTGTACTTCAGTTCGCCTTCCTTCGGCGACTTGCGCGGGAACTGCACGGCCATCGCGTCTTCGAAGACGAGCTTGGCCTTGTTGTTTTCGATCTCGATGACCTTGAGATTCGCGTCCATCTGCCCGAGCTTGAGCGAGAACGCCTCTGCGGCGCGGGTGGTGAGGTTGCCGACTTCGATATAGATCAGCCGCGTGACGCCCAGCTTCGGCGCCACGTCGAGGATCGACGACGCTTCCAGGGCGGGGTGCTCTTTCTGGTAGCGCACGAACGACGCCGCTTCGTAGGGGAAGCTGATGCCGGCGAGTTCCTTCGAGTCTTTTGACGCCTTCTTGAGCTTTTCCTGCAGCATGGCCCCGAGGTGGAGTTGCACCTGCGGCCAGTCGATGAGCGTGGAATTGCCGTCGGCCCAGACCATGATGCCGACCTTCTGCCCGGCGAGGCCCTTGTAGGCCGCGTCGATGTCCGGCTTGGGCATCTTCGCCGCCGCCGCGCCCAACAAATTGCACCCGGCCGGCAGCAGTAGACCCAGGCCCAGCAGCAGGGCGACTCCGACACGCGCGATGGATAACGTCATGCGACTCCTCTGCGCCCCCGACGCACACGCATTGTGCGAGAGGGACGGGCCCGACTCAAGACACAAATCCGGTTCACGGATTTCGAATCAACTTGGTGATCTGACTTAGCGGCGCGGCGGCTTTCGCAATCGCGGCGCATTTTAAGCGACCCGCCACGCGGGATGGCTTTATCCCCACCCCGACACCACGACGACGATCTTCCACCCCCAGGCCGCCAGCGCCATTGGCGCCCAGAGCCAAAGATGCGTCTTGAGTCCCATCGCCGCAAGGGGCGCATACGCCGCCCGGCCGGTGACGGCCGCGTACAGCCCGATCGACACCGCCATCGCCGTCGCCACGGCGAGCAGGCAGCCGAACGGCTGGGCGTAAAGGCTCGCGGGCAGATCGCCGCGAACGAGATGGGCGAAGCTCGTGGTCATTCCGCACGCCGCGCATGGCAATTTCGTGCGCTCGAGGAACTCACACGGCCGCATGCCGAGTTGCTGGTGCGTGCCGACCCCGCCGGGCGCGGGCTTCATCCAGGCGGCCACCAGCAGCACGCTCAGCGCCCCCATCGCCACGCCGAGCGCGATCAGCCGGTGCATCACCGGCATCGGCGTCACGGGGCGGGTTCGGACGTAAATGAGCGGTGCGGTGGTCGTGTTCATCGGGGCCACCATCTATTGCCGGCCCATAGCACGGCCAACAGACGGGAATGGATGCGACAATTCGGGAAAAAGCTTAGACCAGGCGGTTGTCGCCAGCGACGGAGGCGGATAAAAGTAGAACCTTCGCCTGAAGAATCCTTAATCACCTGTAAACGGGAGACGGCTGATGTATCTGGCTCTATCCTACCCGCTCGGGTTGTCGGTGTCCGCATGGTTGGGGGAGTAGGCCCGCGGGACGGGTTCAAGGGCGACGAGATAGACCGGCCTGCCGCCGGGTGTTAACCGAAATTCTGCCCGGCCTACGGACGGGCCGTGCCAAGTGCTTGCGACAGTCACGTCCGCCCGGGGCCTGCTCCCGGCGGACGAATGCTTTTTCAGGTGAATGCATGCGGGTATTGATGTTGGGCTGGGAATTTCCGCCGTTCATCAGCGGCGGTCTGGGGACCGCGTGCTACGGGCTGACCAAAGCCATGAGCGCGCTGGGCACGGACATCACCTTCGTCCTTCCCCGCCCGGTCGCCAGCCCGTTTTCGTCGCACATGCGCCTCGTCGCCGCCAAGCCCGAAGCCGCTCCCGCCGCGGCGGAACCCGTCGCCGCGGCCGTGCCGCAGACCGAATTGCATCTCGACGAGTTTTCGCACGTCACTTTCCGCACCGTCAACGCCGCCCTCAATCCGTACCAGACCGCGATCGAGTTTCAGGAACAGTTCGAGATGCGCCGCGCCAGCGACGAGCTGTCGGGCATGGCCGCCAGTAACGGCGCAATCCTCAACGGCACGGCGTTCAGCGTGCAGACGACCACCGCCCCGGCGAACTACGCCGGCGACCTGTTCGCCGAGGTCGGCCGCTACGCCGGCCTGGCGAGCGAGATCGCCGCCGAAGGCGAGTTCGACGTCATCCACGCCCACGACTGGATGACCTTCCCCGCCGGCATCGCCGTCTCCCGGGCCACCGGCAAGCCGCTGGTCGTGCACGTGCACTCTACGGAATTCGACCGCGCCGGCATCCGCGTCGACCGACGGATTTTCGACATCGAGCAAAGCGGCACGCAGGCCGCCAGCCGCGTGATCGCCGTCAGCCACCTGACCAAGAACCTGCTCACCGAGCACTACGGCCTCGACGCCGACAAGATCGACGTCATCTACAACGCCGTCGAAAGCAACGGCAACGGCGCGTTCGACCCCGAGAAGTACGACATCCACCGCGACGAAAAGATCGTGTTGTTCCTCGGCCGAATCACGCAGCAGAAGGGGCCGGAGTACTTCCTTTCGGCGGCGAAAAAAGTGCTCGAGGTGATGGACAACGTGAAGTTCGTCATGGCCGGCAGCGGCGACATGATCCGCCGCACGATCGAACTCGCCGCGGCAATGGGCATCGGGCACAAGGTGCTGTTCACCGGCTTCCTCCGCGGCGGCGACGTCGAGCGCGTCTTCAAGATGGCCGATCTCTACGTCATGCCGAGTGTGAGCGAGCCGTTCGGCATCGCGCCGCTCGAAGCCCTCAGCCACGACGTGCCGGTGCTCATCAGCAAGCAGAGCGGCGTGAGCGAAGTCCTGCAGCACGCGCTTAAGGTCGATTTCTGGGACATCAACGAGATGGCCAACAAAATCATCGCCGTCCTGCGCCACCCGCCCCTGGCCCGGGCCCTGCGCGAGCACGGCAATTTCGAGGTGCGCAAGATGAACTGGTCCGACGCCGCCCAGAGCTGCCTGAACGTCTACGAGCGCGCCGCCGTCGCCCACGCATGATGGCCGGTGGGCGCCCCTCGCGCTGGCGTCCGCTCGTGGGGTGGGCGTCCCGCGCGCTGGAATGTTGCTTTGATACCGCTGGCGGGCGGGACGCCCACCCCGCGAGCGGTCGTCATGACGAACCGGGGACACGTCTTTCAAAGGACCCGGCCTCTACTGACACGCGCCTTCGCCAAGAGCCACGATCAGCCACTTTCCGATTTCCCCAACGTCGAGCTTCAACCGATTGGGAGCCGCGACGATTTTGATTAGACAAAATCGCGGATTTGAACGATAGTGAATCCAGCAATGGATCGACAACAAGACACCGCGGCCGTCACGATCCCGCTGACGGGCCCTGTAACAGCTCCTGATATCAACGCCGGCGCACCGGATTCGCTCCGGTCGAACGCTTTGCTCCATCCCGCCGCCGGCTGGCGGCGGAACGTGAAGCTGCCGTCGTTATCCGAAGTGTATGGCAGCGTGCGCGTGCCATACCGGGCGGGATTCTGGCGCACGCTGTTTGCCTTCACCGGCCCGGGCCTGATGGTCAGCGTCGGGTACATGGACCCGGGCAACTGGGCCACCGATCTGGCCGGCGGGGCGCAGTTCGGGTACGCGCTGTTGTCGGTCATTCTCATTTCCAACCTGATGGCGATCCTGCTGCAGCACCTGGCGGTCAAGCTCGGCGTCGTCGCCGGCCGCGACCTGGCCCAGGCCTGCCGCGATCATTACAGCAAGCCCGCCGGCTACGCGCAGTGGTTTCTCTGCGAAATCGCCATTGCCGCCTGCGACTTAGCCGAGGTGATCGGGTCGGCGATCGCGCTCAACCTGCTGTTCGGCATCCCGCTGTGGGCGGGCGTGTGCATCACGGCCCTGGACGTGCTCGTGATCCTTTTCCTGCAGAACAAGGGCTTCCGCTACATCGAAGCGCTCGTGGCGGCGCTGGTGCTGACGATCGGCGCGTGCTTCGCGTACGAGATCGTCGTCAGCCGCCCGGACGTGTTCGGCATCCTCAGCGGCCTGCTGCCGCGCCCGGAGATCGTCACGAACCCGACGATGCTTTACATCGCCATCGGCATCCTCGGCGCGACGGTCATGCCCCACAACCTGTACCTGCACAGCAGCATTGTGCAGACGCGCCGCTACGAGCCCACCGACGAAGGCAAGACCCAGGCGATCAAGTTCGCCACGATCGACAGCACCGTTTCGCTGCTGTTCGCGTTCTTCATCAACGCCTCGATCCTGATCCTCGCCGCCGCGACGTTCCACGGCACGGCCAATCAGGACGTCGCCAGCATCGAAGACGCCTACAGCCTGCTCACGCCCGTGCTCGGCGCCGGCGCCGCCAGCACGCTGTTCGCCGTCGCCCTGCTGGCCAGCGGTCAGAACAGCACGCTCACCGGCACACTCGCGGGGCAGATCGTGATGGAAGGGTTCCTCAACATCCGCCTGCCCCCGTGGCTGCGGCGGCTGATCACCCGCATGATCGCCATCGTGCCCGCCGTCATCGTCGCCGTGCTGTACGGCGAAAGCGGCGTCGGCCGGCTGCTGATCCTCAGCCAAGTGATCTTGTCGCTGCAGCTGAGTTTCGCCGTCGTGCCGCTGGTTCAGTTCACCAGCAGCAAGATCAAAATGGGCCGGTTCGTGAACCGCCCGTGGCTGGTCATCACCGCCTGGACGATCACGGTCATCATCGCGGGGCTGAACGTGTTTCTGCTCGTGCAGACCGTCCGCGGCTGGATCGGCTAAGCCGCCGGCCGGAGCTAAGCCACTAGCGGCTTAGCTCCGGCCGCAACCGCGCGAGACACCGTGCGACCTGCGCATACTCGTCTTCCCCCGCCTGCAACTCCACCGCCACCGCGCCGCTATAGCGAGCCTCTCGCAGAATCTGCAACGATTCACCGAGCCGCCCGTCGATGACGGTTTCGACCAGGTGCACATGCATCGCGTGCGGCGCCAGGGCCGCGTCGGCCGCGGCAGGGTCGCCGTCGACGTCCTTTCCCATGTGCAGCAGAATGCCGAACGCCGGCGAAGCGACGGCGGCGGTCAGCTTCAGCAGATTATCGACGTGGTTCCCCGCCCCCCAGTGCCGCTCCGGCCCGATCCGATAGCCGCCGTCCGCCGCTCGTTTCGCCCAAGCCTTGTACGTCGCCACGACTGCATCGAACTGCTCGGTCGACCAATGCCGCTCGCGACCACCGGGGTCGATCCGCACGCTCTTCGCCCCCAGCTTTTCCGCCGCCGCGATGTGCCGCTCGGCCAGCGCCCGGTTCCGCTCCCGCGTCGCCGCGTCGTCCTCCCACACGTGGCATCCGTCCGCGTGGTAGTTCACCAGCGTCAACCCGCGCTCGCCGATCGCTTCCGCTACATTCGCAATAAACCCGTCCTGCAAAAACACGTCCGCATCCCGCCCCATCAGCCCCGCCCAAACGTCGGCCGTGCCCAGACCGTACCGATGCCGGCACGCCTCGAGATACCCGAACACGTCGAGCATCCCGCGGGCGCGCAGGCCGTGGAACGAATAGCCGGCGATGGAGATTTGCATGCGGATGATTGTCGTCCGACGTGACACGGGTTGGAATCCCGTGTCATGGGAATCAGGCCAGCGGCTTATCGCCCGGCGAAAGCGTATGCCGGTCGTGCAGTTCGACCACACGTTCGATGACAGGATCGCGTGCCGGCTCGCCGAAGACGCCGACCAATCGGCACGTCGCATACCCGGCAGCTTCGGCCTCGTAAGGCCCGGCCCACTCGGCGAGTTTCTCCGGATAATCAGGGTGATCGATCTGTGACGGGTGCGACGGCACACGGACGCCGATCCGCCACGGTTTGGGCGAGAGGCGGGCGCGGAAACACTCCTGCCGCCTCGTTAATTGGACGTAAAGAGGGTCGCTGTCGAGGGCGCGCAGCACGTCGAGCGTCGCGGGTTCGGCGGGATCGTACTGGCGGTCGACGAGCACCAGGCGTAGGCCGGCGAACGTGCGGTAGACGCGAAGGGCCGACCCGGGCGCGGCGGTGTGCCACGCGGCGATGCGGTCGAGCGTCCGCTGTTCCAACCGTGAGCCGGGGCCGGCAGACGGCGGGGGAGGCGGGGCGGGGCGAATCCACACCGCGTCGATCAGCCGCCGCAGCAGGCCGCGCTCGGGCAGTCGCAGCCACGGCGGCGCGAGGTCGACGTCGGCGAACAGCACGCGATCAGCGTTGAGCACCCGACACCCGTAGCGGTTGCGGGTGATCAGCCCGACGCACTCGCCGTCCACGTCGACCGATTCTAAGACCGGCTCGTGCAGCGGCATGCCGGCGTAATAAGCGTCGTGGAGGCGGTCGGGGTCGGCTTCCCACTCCGCCGGCGTACGAAAGGTCGTCCCGTCGCGCACCGCCGCCCGCGCCGCCCGTTCCGCCCGCGCTTCGGCCATGCGGTCGGCGTCGGCCTGATCGGTGTACGACCACCCGAGCGCTGACCGCACGAACGCGTCGCCGTCGGCCGCCGTGTGCGTGAACTCGCGTCGCGCCCAGTAACCCGGTACTCGCATACCGCCCCCTAAGCGGCTACAGCCGCCGCATGTGGAAGCCGCCGTCGACGTTGATGACTTCGCCGGTGCTGAACGGAAGGTAATCCTTCGCGATCGCGACGACGGCCCGGGCGACGTCGTCGGGGGTGCCCCAGCGTTTGATGGGGGTCATGTCCTTGTTGAAGATCAAATCGTCGTACTTCTCCTTCACCGCGCCGGTCATGTCGGTGGCGATCACGCCGGGGCGGATTTCGTAGACGTTGATGCCGTGTTCGGCGAGGCGGGCGGCGTAGACTTGGGTCATCATCGCAAGGCCGGCCTTGCTGATACCGTAGTCGCCGCGGTTGGTGTGGGCGGTGTAGGCGCTGATGCTGGTGATGTTGATGATCGCGCCGCTTCGTTGCTCGGCCATCCGGCGGGCGACGAGTTGGGTGAGGAAGTACGGGCCTTTCAGGTTGATGTCGATCAGGCGGT
>DASVSS010000429.1:0-2730 GCA_036387945.1 Tepidisphaeraceae bacterium
CCAAGCAGTCGTTCGGGGTCGTGAAGGAGATCTTCAAGTCGGTCCCGCAGACGGCGGTCGACGTCGCCTGGCCGATGGCGAGCATCGTGATCTGCTCCTACAACGGCGCGAGCACGGTCGAGTCCTGCCTGCGGTCGATGGAGAAGATCCGCTACCCGGGCGAGTACGAGGTGGTCTTCGTCGACGACGGGAGCACCGACCACACGCAGCAGATCCTGCGGAAGTTCCCCTGGGTGCGGAACATCCGCCAGAAGAACATGGGCCTGTCGCACGCCCGCAACGTCGGCATGAACGCCGCGCGGGGCGAGATCATCGTCTACACCGACAGCGACTGCGAGGCGGACGAGGACTGGCTCTACTACCTCGCGCTGGCGCTGGTCCGCAGCGGCCACGTCGGAATGGGCGGGCCGAACCTCATCCCCGACGAGGGAAGCTGGGTCGCCGACTGCGTGGGCCTTTCGCCCGGCGGACCGACGCACGTGATGATCAACGACCGCGAGGCCGAGCAGGCGAAGATGCTCGAGGAGCACGTCCGCGCCGCCTTCGACGAAGGCCTCGTCGGCACGTTCATCTTCAGCTACACCGACGACTGGTTCACCGGCGGTATGCGGATTACTGACTGGAAGTTCGGCCTCGTCGCCCAGGACCGCACGCCGAAGAAGTCATTCTACGCCGTCAAAGAGCTATTCGACAAAGTCCCGCAGACCAGCGGCGTCACGCTGCCGAAGATCAGCGTCATCATCTGCAGCTACAACGGCGCGAGCACGGTCGAAACGTGCCTGCGGTCGATGCAGAAGATCCGCTACCCGGGCGAAGTGGAAGTGATCTTCGTCGACGACGGCAGCCGCGATAACACGCAGGAGATTCTGAAGCAGTTCCCCTCGGTGGTGAACATCCGCCAGAAGAACATGGGCCTGAGCTACGCCCGCAACGTCGGCATGCAGGCGGCGACGGGCGAGATCATTGTCTACACCGACAGCGACTGCGAAGCCGACGAGGACTGGCTGTATTACATCGCCTTGGCCCTGACGCGCAGCCCGCACTCGGGCATGGGCGGGCCGAATCTGATCCCCGACGAAGGCTCGTGGATTGCCGACTGCGTCGGCCTCTCGCCCGGCGGGCCGACGCACGTCATGATCGACGACCGTGAGGCCGAGCACGTGCCGGGGTGCAACATGGCGTTCTACCGCACGGCCGCCCTCACGGTCGGCGGGTTCGACCCGCAGTTCCGCTCCGCGGGCGACGACGTCGATTTTATCTGGCGTCTTCAGAACAACGGCATGTCGATCGGCTTCTCGCCAGCGGCTCAGGTGTGGCACTACCGGCGCAACAGCGTCGAGGCCTACCTCAAGCAACAGCGCGGCTACGGCACTGCCGAGGCGCTGCTGAAGTACAAGCATCCCGACCATTTCAACGCCCTTGGCGCCAGCTTCTGGCGCGGCCGGATTTACGGCGGCGAGAACATCGGCGTGCGCATCGGACGCGACGTGATCTATCACGGCGTGCTGGGGACCGGCCTGTTCCAGACGATCTACCGCCGGCCCACGTCGATGATCGCGGCGATGATGATGAGCATCGAGTGGCAGTTGCTCTCGGTCTTCGTGACGGGGCTGGGCCTGGCGATCCCGCAGTTGCTGTGGGTGGCGATGGCGATGTTCGCCACGCCGGTCGCACTGGCGATCGTGGCGGCTTTCCAGGCGCCGTTGCCGAAGCACACGCACCCGCTCACGCGGTGGCTGACCGCCTACCTTCATTGGCGGCAACCGATCACGCGCGGCTGGGCGCGATACAGCGTCCGCCTGCGCGCCAAGGTCCTCAACATCGGCCAGCCGCAGGACCGCCCGAAGCGCCCGCTTCCGTTCGATCCCGCCGACCCGCAGGTGCTGCGGTACTGGAGCAAGAGCCACGAGCGCCTGCACCTTGTCGAAGCGATCGCTAAAAATGCCGCACGTGACGGGTGGCGTTTGCGCACCGACGAAGGCTGGCAGCCGTGGGACGTGGAAATCTACGCCAGCCGCTACGTCAAGGTCCGCATCAGCTCCGCCACGGAGATTCATGGCGGCGGGGCGATGCTCACGCGTGTGCGCGTGAAGCCGCTCATGAGCAAGTTCTGCCAGACGCTGACCGTCAGCTTGTGCATGCTTTCTGGATTGCTGCTCTATCACCTGTGGCCGTTCTCGCGGCCGGCTGCGCTGATCCCCGTCGTGATGGCGGCGATGTACCTGGCGAACAAAGTCCGCGTCACTCGCCCGGTGTTGTCGCTGATCGATTCGACTGCAAGCGATCTCGGCTTCGTCGCCGTCCCGCGCAAGCAGGCGTCGAGCCAGATGATGAGCGACGCCCCGCCCGACGAAGAAGACAAAGCCGCCGTCACCGACGCCGCCGTCTCCACGCACGCCGCCGTCGAGCAAACGGCGGAAAGGTAGCGCGATGAACCTCTACCTTCGCGCCCTGGCGTATTTCAAGCCCGAAATCGGCAAGATCGCGTTGTCGCTGCTGATGATCGCGGTGATGACGCTCGCGGGCCTGCTGTACCTGTATCCGCTGGCGATCCTCGTCGACAGCGTGTTCGGCACGTTCGGCCCGACAAGCCTCATCTCGCGCACCTTCTTCCGCTTCGCCCCCGATGACAAGGTCGGCCAGGGCATCCTGCTGGCGGGCATCATCCTGGGGCTGAAGCTGCTGCAGGAATGCCTGACAATGGTGCAGACGCTGCTGAACATCCGCATC
>DASVSS010000430.1:0-4943 GCA_036387945.1 Tepidisphaeraceae bacterium
GGGAGAGGGCCAGGGAGAGGGCCTGAGCTACAAGATGCCGGATCGTCCGACGGCCCCCTCCCAGGCCCTCCCCCGCGAGTACGCCAAAGAGGTGACCAGACACCGGTTGAGCAGGCGTCTTTGCCCGGAAAAGCGCACGGCAGCCGTTAGTCGTTCGGCGGCAGGTTCGGTTCCGCGGCGTTGAAGGCGGATTTGTTCAGGTTGTGCGCGCCGCGCTCGAACACGATGTTCGCCGTCTGCAGCAGCGCGATGGCGTCGCGGGCCAGCTCGGCGCGACGGGCGCGTGAGGCGTTGTCGTTGGCCTCGACCGGCTGCAGCCTGCCGGGCATCTCATGGCGGAAGAGCTGTGGCTCGCCGTTGAACGGAACGGTGACCACCGCCCCGTCGCCGGCGACGTACGACAACTGCTCGTTCATCAGCATCAGCGCCCCGCCGGCCCCGGGCGGGCGGTCGAGCACGCTCGATCCGAAAAAGCAGTGCGCGTAGCTGCCGCCCAGCGCGGACATGACCGTGGGGATGACGTCGGTCTGGCTGCACACGGTATCCACACGCCGCGCCGGACCGACGATCTTCGGGCCATACAGCACGAACGGCACGCGGTTGCTCGCGACGTTGAGCGGGTGCTCGAGGAACCCGCCGGTGTGGTCGGCCACGAAGACGAACAACGTGTTGTCGAACCATTTCGTCTTGCGGGCACGCTCCATGAACTGCCCGAGCGCCCAGTCGGTGTAATGGACGGCGTTCATCTGGTCGAGGAATTTCTTGCGCTTGTCCTTCACCGGCGTGATGCGGCCCTGCGGGATCTCGAACGGCCGGTGGAACGAGAGCGTCAGCAGCGTGCCGAGAAACGGCTTGTCGCCCATGGCGTCGAACTGGTCGATGGCCTCGGTGAACAAGTCCTCGTCGCACCAGCCCAGGTCGGTGCGGAAGGTGTGGCTGTCGAATTCGTCTTCGAAGACGAGCTTGCTGTAGCCGTTGCTGCGCAGGAACGACTGGCGGTGGTCGTACATCGGTTGGCCGCCGTAGACGAACATCGTCTCGTACCCGCGCGCCGATAGCATGCTGCCGAGGGTGAGAAAGTTGCCGGTGGCCTCGATGCGCGTCGTGACGCTGCGCCCGGGCAGGTCGGGGAAGCCGCCGACGATGCCGGAGAAGCCGCGCGTCGTGCGGTCGCCGACGGCGAAGCAGCGCTCCATGCTCACGCCGTCCCGGACGAGCTTGCTGAGGTTCGGCGCCAGCCGCGGGTGCCCGCCGAGGGCTTCGACGTATTGCCAGCTCAGGCTTTCGAGCACGACGAGAACGACGTTGTAATCCTTCTGCGGCCGCCCGGTGTCGGTGACGCGGCGGAGCGGGTTGAGCGGATCGCCGGCGGGTTTGTCGTCCGGCGGCACGACCAGGGCGACGGCAAGTTTCAGCGCGTTGGCTTCGCTCAACAGCGGCAGGCGCGCCGCGAGGTCTTCGCTGCGGTAGGTCATGGAGTAGGCCGCCTCACGCAGCGTGTAGAGCGGGTTGAGCGTGAGCTGCGACAGCGTCGGCGAGTTGCTGAAGTACGCCGGCCCGGTGTTCAGGGCCTTGGGCCCGATGCTGCCGCGCACGGCGATGAAAACGAACACAAACTGCAAGGCCGCCCACCCGATGCGGCCGGCGGCGCTGAAGTCGGCGGGTGCGTCCCCTCCAGTTGATTGGTTCATCCCTGCCGCGGGCCCGACGGGCCCCGCCGCATTGCGCGGGAACGTCAGCCGGCCGAACGCCCACGCCCCCGCGGCCAGCATCAGCAGCGTCACCACCAATGCCGGGACGACCGGGTAGCTCCGCCAGATCACCTGGTAGGTGTACGGCTGGTCGAGGTACATGAGCGCTTTGTGGTTCAGCCGCTCGTCGAACTCGCGGAAGAAGTAGAAATCCGCGACGCAGGCGAATGTCACGCCCGCCAGCAGCGCAGCCGCCAGTGCGCTGACGAAGCGACGCAGCCAACGCCGCCCCAGCCACGCCGAAGGGACGACGCTCAGCAGGATCACCAGCGGCAGCAAGAGCTGACCGAGACTCGCGAGATCAAACCGCAGCCCGATCGCGAACGACCGCACCAGCTCCCCCGCCGAGGATCCGACGAGCCGCTCCCGGTGCCCGAGCAGCACCGCCGCCCGCTGGGCGACGAAGAGCAATAGAACAATCGCCCCGAACAGCACCGGCACGGTGAACCGGGGATTGGCCACCAACCGGCGGAACGGACGCGATGCGGATGCCTCCATCGCAGGTTTGTACGTCCGCATTGTCATTTTTCAAACGCCGCGCGATGGCGGCCGAGTACAGAGCCGGCGGCGGCATCGCTCGGGAATTCCTCGATCCCTCTTAATCCGACCGGAATCTTGGCCGACATTTCACTGAGACATCTATGCAAGGCCGTAAATGAATCACGTCTGCACCTGCAAAAACGTAAAGCGATCACTCGTCCTGTTCGTTCCTGGTCTGGAGACGACCTATTCCAGCCTGCTCGCCTACTGCGCCAACGATGCGTCGTGGACGGCGTCGGTGGCCGATAACCACGTCGTCGTCACGCTCGGCGAGTGCAAGACGTTCCAGAGCGTTACCGAAGTCGTCAACTTCCTGCGCACGGTGCTCGATGAGGCCCTCCTGCGGGCCATCTTCGCCGCGTGGATCGACCCGATGGCGCTCGTGACTGAGCCCGCGGCGTTGATCCCCAAGGCCGCGCCGCTGCTGACGATGGCCCCGCACGACAGCGGCCCGCTGCTGACCCTGCTCAAGCAGGATCGTTTGACGACGTTCTTCCAGCCGATCTTTCAATCCAGCGACATCGGCTTGTGGGGCTATGAATGCCTGATGCGCGGCCAGGACGTCGGCGGCAAGATGATCTCGCCGGCGCAGATCATCCAGTGGGCGCACCAGGAACAACTCATTTTCATGCTCGACCGCGTCTGCCGCGAGACGCACCTGCGAAACGCCGGGCGGGCGAACATCGCCTCGCACGCGAACTTGCTCATCAACTTCATGCCGACGGCCATTTACAAGCCGGAGTTCTGCCTGCAGACGACCATCGCCGCGGCCAAGCAGGCGGGGAGCGAGCCGTCGCGCATCATTTTCGAAGTCGTCGAGCAGTACGAAGTGCCCGACCGTGAGCACTTGGCGCACGTGCTGTCGTACTACCGCCAGAACGGCTACCGGGTGGCGCTGGACGACCTCGGCAGCGGCTACGCCGGCCTCACCCTGCTGGCCGACCTGGACCCGGACTTGGTGAAGATCGACCGCGAGCTTGTGGCCAAATCGGTGAAGTCGCCGATGCACCGCTCGGTGTGCGACGCCCTCATCCGCATCGGCCGCGATAACGACAAGCTCGTGCTCGCCGAGGGCATCGAGACCGCCGACGAGATGCGGCTCATGCGCCAGATGGGCGTCGACCTGCTCCAGGGCTTCCACCTCGGCCGCCCCGCCGCCGTCCCCGCGACCGAGGCCGTCTGCACCGCGGCCCGCATGGCCGGGTAGCCCGCCGCCCAAAATGCTCAATCGGCGACGTCCTCCCCCGTACGCGGGGGAGGGAAGGGAAGGGGCAGACGCAACCGCCTCATCGCAAGAAAACGCCGGCGTCTGATTCCGCTTCCTCCCCCACCGGGGGAGGTTAGGTGGGGGCGGTCGACGACATGCAACAGCGGCTCGATGATGCAAGAGGGGCAAACCCCTCGCCCGGTACGCCGGGAGAGGGTAGGGAGAGGGCCTGAGCTTCCAGGCGTTTGAGGGCGATGAGGCGGCCGCCCGCCCCCACCTAACCTCCCCCGCAGGGGAGGAACCAGAGAAGCGCTTTGTTGCGATGCGGCATCCGCGGCCGCCCCCTCCCTGCCCTCCCCCGGGTACGGGGGAGGACTACCACGACGTTGCGCCTTTTGGGGTCGAGCGTGCAAAAAAACTGATACGGCTGCCCGGGCGTCGGCGTCTTTAGCGCGTCGCCGGAAGGCCGGAACCTTTGGCGGCAGGCATGGGTCGGACGGCGTGATCCCGCACTCTTCACGACCGTCCGGCCCGTTGCTTTTTCCTGCGTCGAAGGCGGCGACCCCCGGCCGAAATCTCGCGTTTTGCCGCGGACGCTCTTACGGGGCACCGCAAAGTCACCCCAAGTTCACGGTTTCCCACCGAATTCCCGCAATTTCCCTTAGATTTTCCCCGCCAGCCTCTTCGCGGCGGGCGTAAATCACAAAGTCCTGTAAACTATCCCCTACGGCGGAGTCTTAACGGCAGGGAGAGTGCGGCTTGGTTCGTAGTTCGACGCAAACGCCCACCAACGGCGTAGACCTTCTGACGCAATACCGCGTCACCAGCTCACCGGCGGTGTTCGAGCAGATCATGCGCTCTTATGGCGGCATGGTCTTTTCCGTCTGCGTCAAAGTCACGAAAGACCCGGCCGACGCCGAAGACGCCTCGCAGGCCGTGTTCCTCACGCTCGCGGTGCAGTGCAAGACCGGCGCGGTCATCCGTTACCTCGGACCGTGGCTGAAGAAAGTGGCAAAACGTACAAGTCTTGATCTGGTCCGCAGCCGCAAACGCCGCACCCGGCGCGAGCAGGTCACTGCCGCCAACCGCCCCGAGCACGACGAAACCCACCCGTCGGCCAAGTCCGAGCACGGTGAGTTGTCTACGATCATCCGCGGCGAGCTCGATCAGCTTCCTTCCAAATACCGCCTGCCGCTCGTGCTGCACTACTTCGGCGGCCTGAGCCACGAGGAAATCAGCCTCGAGATGAAGTGCACCCCCGCGGCACTGGGCGTGCGGCTGCACCGTGCGCGCAAAATGCTCGGCAAGCGCCTCACCGACCGCGGCGTGTCGCTCGCGGGCACGGCGCTTAGCGCTGCCCTCGTCGCCTCGGTTGGAACGTGCATTTCCGACCGCTTCATCCGCCAGACGTCGACAGCGATGGTGGCGATGGGCTCGGGCGTGGC
>DASVSS010000431.1:0-8108 GCA_036387945.1 Tepidisphaeraceae bacterium
GAGGAAAGAGAAGGAGTTAGGAGTTAGCGGTTAGGGGTTAGTGGAAGACCGGCCAGGCACCGGGCGCGTATCGCTCTCTTTCACTAACTCCTAACCACTAATTCCTAACTCTTCCTCCCCTCCGCGTGCCTGCTGCCGTCGGACGTGAACGCCGCGGAGTCGTAGTAGGTGGCGAAGCGCTTCACCTTGCCGGCGGCGAACTCGACGATGCTGACGCCTTTGTACTTGATCGGCGTGCCGCTCTTGAGCTTGCCCGTCGACTCCCATTCGAGCACGCCGGTGTTGCCGATCGAGTGAATGTTGCTGAACTCCGAGCGCACGGTCTCGAAGGCGTCGAGGTAATGCTGCCAGAACGAGCGTGCGCCGTCACCGCCGGTGTCGGTATGGCCGCGGACGGGGGCTTCGAGCGTGGCGTCGTCCGCGAATTGCGCGGCGAGCGTGTCCGGATTCTTCTCACTCTCGGCCTGCTGGACGAGCTTGGCGAACGCATTAGCGGTAAGGGCGTCGGGCATCAGGGTCTCCTGCGGCGACTGTAGGCGCGGGTTGGTGTTTGGGTATTTGGGTGTTTCGGTGTTTTGGGACGGATCGTGATTGATCGACTTCCCTCAAACCCAAGCACCCAAACACCAAAATATCAAAACACCGGAACACCCAGACACCACCCTAAGCCCCTAAGCCGCTTCCAGCAGCAGGCCGGTGCGGCCGGCCCAGCGGAGTTTGCGGTAGGCGGTGACGGTGACGTCGCCACCGCCGAGCAGGGCGTCCAGAGCGCCAGTGCCGAGGTCGGCGTGGTCGATCAGCAGGTGCAGTTGCGGGGCGGCGGTGGGGTCGATGGCGAACTGCGGGACGGCCATCGCGATGAGGTTCTTATTCTCCGCCATCCAGCGGTAGGCGGCGGCAATGTTGCGCAGCTCAAGCAGGCCGGGGCGAGCGACCGCGACGAGGACGAGGTGGTGATCACGCGACACCGCGACGACCGCTTCGGCGAGCTGCGGGGCAGTCACCGGCGTGGCCGCGAGCGTGCCCCCGCCACGGATGACGGCGGCGAGGATCGCCGCAGGCGAGGCGTCGGCGTCGGGCAGGTCGATGACATTTGTCATCCCGTCGGCATCGCAGGCCGCGATCTGCAAGGTCGGGACGGCGGGCGTCACCTGCGGCGCGAAGGCAACGGCCGGCGCGGCGGGGATTTCTTTCATCACGGGGGCGACGGGTTGGATCTTCATGGCCGGCGAACCTTTCGGGGCGGGCTGGGTTTTGACCGTCGTGACGGTTTCGACAGCGCCGTCGACGACGGCAGCGGTGACCGGGGCCGCGGCGGCGACGAGGCTTTGCAGGACGCTCCACTGCCCATCACCCGAACCGCTGTCGCTGGCATGCAGCGCGACGTGCTCGACGGCCGCGACGGCCGGCACGCCGCCGAAGAGGGCGACGTCCACCTGTAGGAATTGCTGGCAGACACTGGCGAGCTTGCGGAACGTGCGCTGCACGTCGGCGTCGTCCTGGGCGTCACTGATCGCCACACTGAGCGTCGGGCGGCCGAGGTCGCAGACGCCCTTGAGCGTGCGGTAAGTGCTCACGACCGCGTCGTGCTCGTTGCCGGTCAGGAGCGTCCAGTGGGTGATCGATTTGAGCAGTTCGCGGGCGCCGTTCTCGCGCGGGTCGGGCAGGACGAGCAGCCAGGCGTCGACGTCGCAGTTGAGCTCGACGAGCGTCTCGTGCAAACGGATCGGGTCCATCGCTTCGACGGCCGGTTCGTCGTCCACGTTGTCGGCGACCGGCCCTTCGACTTGTTCGACCAGCCCAATGCGCACGTCACCGGCGGCGGCGTAGATGATCCCGCATCGACCCGCCGGCCCGGTGACCGCGGCCGCGAAATCGCGGACGCGCTCGGCCATCTTCTCGCCGAGATGATGGGCGATCACCGCCCGTACCGGCTTGAACGACGCCGCGGCAGTCTCGCCGCCGAAGGAGCGGGCGAATTCTTCAGGCGTGAGATCGACGCTGACGTCGCCGCTGAAGGTGCCAGGCGCTTTGCGCTGCGGGCGCGGTGCGCCGTCGGTATGGCGGTCGCGCACGTCGCTCAGAAACAGGTGCGAGATTTCCGACAGCCGGGTTGGGGGGGTGTTTGCGTCCATCATCACATCGTCGTTATCGGAACAAGGCGGCGATCGGCTTGAGGACTTGCCTTTGGACCGGCGACGGAGGGGGGCGAAAATGGAATATCTCAAATAGAACGATGCTGATCAGTCGAGGTGGATGCCGCGAAAAACAGGGCGGTCTGACCCTGGCGAGGGCACGAGCCGGCGGGAGACCAAAGCCGGCTGCGCTGGGGATGGCCGGAGAAACATCCCGAAATGAAATCGAAGCAAAGGAATGCGTGCGTAAGCAAGTCCCTATTTTTGGCACCCGCGAGCCCAGGCCTGATCGTCATGGGCTGGTACGCCGGTCGCAAATGTAAGCCGCGTCAGCTCGTGACCTTCAGCTTGAACTGATGCACGTTCGTTTCGCCGCCGCGGAAAAGATCCGCGCAGCCGGTGAGGTATTTCATGTAGCGGTCGTACGTCTCCTGGCCGGCGATGGCGAGGGCCTCCGCCCGCTTGGCTTCGAGGTTGGCGGCCCAGCAGTCGAGGGTGCGGGCGTAGTGGGGGCGGAGGCTCTCGACGTGGACGGGCTCGAAGCCGTTGGTGCGGGCGGCGGCGATGACGGCCTCGGGCGGGGGGACGTCGCCGCCGGGGAAAATTTCCGTTGCGATGAAGTGCACGAAGCGCAAAAAATCCCAATCCATGCTCGGCTTGCCGACGGTGATCGTGTGCAGCAGCATCACCCCGTCGGGCGGGAGCAGTGAACGGCATTTCTGAAAGAATTGCGTGTATTTGGGCCGCCCGAAATGCTCGAACGCGCCGATGGAGACGATGCGGTCGACCGGCTCGTCGAACGTCTCCCATCCGCTGAGGCGAAACTCTATCCCATCGCGGCCGGCGGCGAGCTTCGTGTCGTGATCGAACTGGTTCTGGCTGATCGTCAGGCCGATGACATTAGCGCCATAATGCTCGCGGGCGCGCAAGGCCGTCGCCCCCCAGCCGCAGCCGATATCGAGCAGGCGCTGCCCGGGGCGGATCTCGCACTTGCCAAGCGACAGATCGATCTTGGCGCGCTGAGCCTCGGCGAGCGTCGTCTCGGGCGTGTCGAACTTGGCGCACGAGTACATCATCGACGGATCGAGGAAGAGCGCAAAGAACTCGTCGGACAGATCGTAATGCTCCTGTACGCGCTCGAAATCCACGCCCGCCGGACGGCGGTTGGTGTTCATGTGCGTGGCCACTCGTTTGCGCGGGGTCGGGGGTTGGTCTGGCGAGGACATGAGCGGCTCCGGGCGAAGGCTTTTAGTGTCGGGACTCTTTCACGGCGGCGTCGCTCGTAGGCTGATCGCCTTCGCCAAGCTTACGGCGGAACAAGTCGATCGCCAGGCGATAGCAGACCTGGGCCAGCTCGGCATCGTAGCGCGGGCCTTCGTCGCGGAGGAAGGCGTGTTGGCCATTGAACTCGTGCCAACTAAATATGGCGTCGGCGTCGGCGAGGGCGTCGTAAACAATCCGGCGGCCGTCGCGGGGGATGTGCGGGTCCTGGCGGCCCCAGACCATGAGCAGTTCGGCCTTGATCTGCTTGATGCGATCGAGTGAGTCGTCGTTCATGCCGCGGGCGAGGCCGCGCTTGTGGATGTCGGTCGCGTAGAAGCAGACGCCTGCCTGCACGTCAGGGTTCATCGCCGCACGGAAGCTCAGGTGTCCGCCGATGCAGATGCCGAGGCTGCCGAGCCGCCCGGTGCAGTCGGGGCGGCATTTGAGATGATCGAGCACGGCGCGGGCGTCGGCGTCGTAGGCCTTGAGTTCCTTCGTCGTCTTAAGCGCGTTTCCGCGGTCGGCCCCGGCCTGGTCGTATGCCAGCACCGTGCCCGCGGGCTCGAACTCGTGATAAATCTCTGGCACGGCGACGACGAATCCGTGGCTCGCCAGCAGCGCTGCCGTACGCCGGATCGGGCCGGTAACCTGAAAGATCTCGGAGAAAAAGACCACACCCGGGTACCTGCCAGGAGTCGCAGGCTTGAAAACGTAAGTGCGCATCGGCCTGTTGGGTGTGGCGAGATCGACGGGCGGGAGTTCGGTCACGGTCATCGGCAAGGGCTCCGGTACGATAGAATCGACCGCGTTGGATCGGCCACGCGGAATCGGCCGCTTCATCGTAAGCGATCGACCGCGTGCCTGTCATCGGATGAGGCGCTTGACCGCGTGTAGGCGTCCGCCTCTCACTCTACCGTTTCCCTCAAGGGGGGAGAGGGATTTGCTTCACGGGCGGTAGCAAGTCGCCATTGGCATGTTTTTTCTGCCCTCAGCTGACCTCCCCCGGAGGACCATTGACAGCGATCGGTCAAGGCGACGACTCGGGCGCGAACCCGAGGGGCGGCGGCCCCCGTGCGGCGGTCAGTGATTTCCTGAATGGAAGGCCGACGAGGCGACTCATAACCTTTCTTGTCGATCGCACGGGAGTTGAACGTGACTGAACCGAAAAAAGAGCAATCGCCCGAGAACACCAATGACGCCGGCATGGGCGCCGGCGACGGGAACAGCGGCGGCGGAAACGCAACGGGCGCCCCCGATGGCGACACCGCAATGCGCAGCGATGCCGAGATCGGCGGCGACGTGGAGACCGATCGCGCTAAGCTGTTTCCCCAGCGCGGCCAAGGCAGCTCGGCTACGAAGAACAAGTGAGCCGGCGCCACGCCGTCGGACGCGAACACGGATGACGACATTCGAAAGGACTTTGTCATGGGAACTGCATCAGGAAAGAACAAGACCAGCGCACTGAACGACAGCAAGGAACGGGCCGCCGGCCGCGGCGATCAGAATCCGCAGTTGAACCCCGCGCTCGATCCCGACAACACCGTACCTGCCAAAGGCGAGACCGGCGGGGCGTTCGGCAGGGAAGGGCACGCGCATCGCAACACCGATACTACTGGCGGCGGCGGCGGGGGTGGCGGAGGGCAGAACAGCTTGTCGCACGTCGAAGGCGCTGGCGCGCGAGCGGCCGAGAAATTGCATTAGCGCCTGAAGCGCTCGTCCGGGCACTGGTGAGTATCCTACGATGGCTGACGTCGGCGACGGACCGGAGTTCGTCGCCGACGTCCGATCATCATGGAGATTCGCTATGCCCGTTAAATCCGCTGACGCCGTCTGGAACGGCACACTCACCGAAGGCAAAGGCCACCTCACTTCGCAGAGCCGCGTGCTCGATGCCGACTACGGCTGGAAGTCGCGTGCCGAAGAGGCACCGGGTACGAACCCCGAAGAACTCATCGCGGCCGCGCACGCCGGGTGTTTTTCGATGGCTTTCAGCCACATCCTTACGGGGGCCGGCTTCCCCCCGGAGCAGATCAAGACGTCCGCTCATGTCACGTTCGAAAAGCAAGGCGACGGCTTTGCCATCACGAAGATCCTGCTAAAGACCGAGGCGCGCATCCCGAAAATCGACGAGGCCACGTTCCAGAAACACGCCGACGCCGCCAAGAACGGCTGTCCGGTCAGCAAGGCCTTGGTGTCGGTACCGATGACGCTGGAAGCGAAGCTGGCCGGATAATTCAGGTGTGTTGGTACGCGGAACGCGCCGGTGCGTACCCCTTCCCGTACGAAGGGAGAGGGGCTTCAGCGCAGGGATGCGGCGTCCGCGAAAAGGGCAACAAATACGCGCAGCACCCGTGCCGCACGACTGCCGGCTCTCGGGAGGATGAGGCTCTGCCGGGCCTCCAGCGTGAAGGCGTTCAAGGCGCGGCAGGAGCCTGCCGCTCCCGAAGTGGCGGAGATGAGGTATATCGATGCCCTTAAATGGCATCGATGTGCTCCGTTCCGCAAATTTGGCTGCCCTGTAGGTAGTACGGGTGTCCCGCCCGCGCGCCAAAATTCGCCCGAAACGTGATCGGCCTCACGGCAGCTTTTCGCCGCGGGCGGCGACGAGGATGCGGTACCAGTCCTCGCGCGTGACATCGATGGCATCGGCGGCCACGGCGGACTTGATGTTCGCGGGGTTTGACGAGCCGACGATCGGGATGATCCGGCTCGGGTGTTTCAGCAGCCAGGCCAGCGCGAGTTGTGTGCGCGTCGCGTTATAGCGCGGGGCGATCTCATCGAGCAGGGCGACGAGCTGTTCCATCTGCTCGCGGCGCGGGTGCTTCTCAGGCACCTTCCCGCCATCGCCAAGGAATCCGCCGCCGATCGGCGACCATGCCAGCGGCGTGATCGCTCGCTCGATGCACTGGTCGAGCGTGCCGTCGTAAAAGCAGTTGAGCCGGTGGAGACCCATCTGCACCTGATTGACGATCAGCGGCCGCGGCAGGTGGGCTTGGAGTGCGCTGACGAAGCTCGGCGAAAAGTTGCTCACGCCAAAGAACCGGACCTTGCCGGCGGCGTGGAGCTTGTCGAACGCGCCGGCGATCTCCGGCGGGTTCATCAGCAGATCAGGCCGATGGAGTTGGTACAAGTCGATCGTCTCGATGCCCAGTCGCCGCAACGACGCGTCGCACGACGCGAGGATGTGCTCGGCCGAAAAATCGAAGCGGTGGGGCGTGCCGGGCGGCTCGTCGGGGAAGCGGATGCCGCACTTGGTGGCGACGACGATGCGGTCGCGCATGCCGCTGATCTGCTTGAGCGTCTCGCCGAGGCAGCTTTCGCACACGCCGCGGCAGTAGATGTCGGCGGTGTCGAAGAGGGTGTAGCCCGCTTCATAAGCGGCGACGTGCGCCGCAATGCCCGCGGCCATGCGTTCGGGCGTGACTTCCCTGGGCTCCCACGTCCCGACGGTGCGCATGTTGCCGAAGGAGAGTCGCGTCGTCGTGAGCTCGCCGGTGCCGAGGGATTGGGTCTGCATCGCAGACGATAGGCGCCGCTGCGCTGCCGACGTCGGAAGATTCAGTACCACCCCGGCGGCCCTGCCGCTGCCGGGCCGCCGGCCTTAGCGGAAATCCTCGGGCGCTAGCATGTCGGTTGTCGCCGGCGTCCACCGCGCGATGACGATCTCGTCGCCCGGCGTGACGAACGTCCCCATCGGCCCGCCCCGGCCGCCGCCCGGGCCGCCTCCGCCGAAGAGTCCCGCCCCAGCGCCGCGCCCTCCGCCGCCGAAGCGGTTGCCGCGCTGCGCGTCGGGCTCGACTTTGGGCTTCGGCGTGGACAGGCGTTTGACGATGACGAGTTCGTCGCCTCGAACGCCTGGGATCAGGCCGTCAAGATCGGTGCCGCTGCCGACGGCATAGATCGCGGCCCGGCCCGCCCAGGCGATCACGTCATCTTGAAACTGTTGCTGCTTCTCGGCTGTCGAGCGGGCGTACAGTTTCGCCCGGGCTTCGTTCTTCGCCTGCTGCTGCGGCGAGGGACGATCCCCGTCGTTCTCGCCGCGGGGTCCGAGGGCGAACCGTCCGCCGCCAGGGCCGCGGCCTGTGACGACCGATCGATCGGCAAGCTTCCACTTGCGGATGAAATCCAAGTGCTGCAGCAGTGCCGGGTTGCCCACGACGACGTCTCCTTCGGCGGCAACATCCTCGATGCCTTGCGTGGCCAGCGCCAGCGGCAGCTTACGCTCGGCCGACTGGCGCAAATCGTCACGCACGTTGCTGCCGTACGTCAGTGCCTGCAACACCAGCAGCGTCACCGGCACGGCAACCTTGGCGCCTCGGGTCGCGCCGCGCAGCGCTTCGTGCAGAGCCCAGGCGGCGGCGAGGATGAACAGCGGCACGACCGGAACCATGAAGCGCATCGCCCCGGCGTTATTGCGGCCGCCAGCCCCGCCGCCCGGCCCGCCGCCCCCTACGCCCGCGGCCCAGTAGTACGCCATGTACAGCATTACGAACGGCACGACCGACAGCAATAAGAGCATCGCCACCGCCCGTCTGCGCGGCAGGAAGATCATCCACACCATGCCGACGAACCCGAGGGCGAACATCGGCCCCACGCCGCTGCCGGCGAGCATTTGCAGATAACCGACGGCGTGCTGCATGAACCATTCGGTGCTGAAGCCGGTCTGTTCGTTCGTCAGCGCATAACCGGTTCGCCAGAACGCGCCCATGA
>DASVSS010000432.1:0-9538 GCA_036387945.1 Tepidisphaeraceae bacterium
ACAAGCAGCTTCGCATGACCGCCAACGACGCGTCCTACGACCCCGCCCGCAACCTCATCACCGCCCGCGGCACCGGCCAGCAGCCGGTCGAGCTGACCGACGTCGGCGGCACGTCGAGCGGCTCGTTCGATGAAGTCGTATGGAATTTGCAGACCAACCGCCCTGAGCAGTTGAAGAACGTCAGGGGCGCCGTCCGCCGGTAGCGGTACTGACGCCGCCGGGGCGATGCGATTATGCTTGGCCGCATGCAGCGTTATCTCGTGACCGGCGGGGCCGGCTTCATCGGGTCGCACCTTGTCGAACGGTTGCTCGCCGACGGGCACAACGTCACGGTGCTCGACGATTTCTCGACCGGCTCGCCGCAGAATCTGGCGGCCGTGAAAGGCCACGCACGGCTGCAGGTGATCCGAGACAGCGTCAGCAGCGAGCGCACGGTCGACAACGCCGTCTCGCAGGCCGACGCAGTATTCCATCTCGCGTCCGCGGTGGGTGTGCAGCTCGTGCTCGACGAGCCGGTGCGCACGATCCGCACGACGATCCACGGCACGGAAGTGGTGCTCGAAGCCGCCAACCGCTACGGCCGGCCGGTGCTGATTACCAGCAGCAGCGAGGTGTACGGCAAAGGCGCTCGCGTGCCGTTCGCCGAGGACGACGACGTGGTCATGGGCCCGACCCGCACGACGCGGTACTGCTATGCCTACTGCAAGGGCATCGACGAATTCCTGGGCCTGGCCTATCACAAGCAGTTCGGGCTGCCGGTGACGATCGTGCGCCTGTTCAATACCGTCGGCCCGCGGCAGGTGGGTCGCTACGGCATGGTGCTGCCGCGGTTCGCCGCCGCGGCGATTGCGGGGCAGCGGCTGAAGGTACACGGCGACGGCGAGCAGACGCGGTGCTTCTGCCACGTCAGCGACGTCGTCACGGCCGTCCTTGCGTTGGCCGCTGAGCCGGCGGCGTGCGGGCGGGTGTTCAATCTCGGTGGCGACGAGGAAGTGTCGATCAACACCTTGGCAGCCAAGGTGATCGCCGCGGCGGGCAGCGCCAGTGAGGTCGACCATATCAGCATCGAAGAAGCGTACGGGCAGCAGTTCGACGACATGCCGCGGCGCGTGCCGGATTTGTCGCGGGCGCGGGCGGCGATCGGCTTTGCGCCCCGGTTCTCGCTGGATGAGATTATCCGAAGCGTGGTGGCGGATAGTCGTCAGCGCGCCCAGGGGTAACCCCGGGCGGCGCGATGGGGTGTTTTGATTTGGCGGTTTTCGTTCGTGTTTTGCGTCGGGCTTGAACCTTGCCGCTGAAGCGGCCAGGCCGGTTTAAGAGGGGTGCTGAGGAGTGAAGCGTTCGGGCGGGGGCGTTTCGTTACTTCGATTTCTTTCCGCCGCCCTCGCCGCCGCCGCCGAAGTAGAGCGGGTCGAGCGCCAGCCGGCCGGAGCCGGCGATGGCGAGGATGAACGCCAGAGCGGCAAACAGGACCGAATGATGGAACGGCCCCGGCGCGCCGCCCGAGAGGTCGCCGGCCTTGGTGATGACTGCGATGGCGATGCTGATGAGCATGAGCGTCATGACGCCTGCTGCGGGGCGGGTGAACAGACCGACCGCCACCAGCAGTCCGGTGAGCAGTTCCAGCACGGGCAGTGCATAGCCGTACGGTACGGCGACCATGTCCGGCAGCCACCCGGGCTTGGCCTGCAGGAACGGCCCGTTGGCAAACCCGCTCAGGCCCGGGCCGGTCATCTTGTTCCACCCCGCGACGATCATGTACGCCCCGAGCGAAAGCCGCCCGAGCAATAAGCTGATGTCGATCCAGGCGGGATGGTTGAACGGGTTCTGCATGAAGCGGGAGTTGTAAGCGATCGGCCGGCGGTGACAAGGCGGTCCCGCACGCCAGCGGCCCCGACGGCGAAGGGCCTCGAGCTACTTCGTCGCCGCTTCGCGCAATTCGACCGATCGCTTCGCGGCAGCTCCGATGGCGGCGCGGACGGCAGGGCCGACGCCGGCGGCATCAAGGGACTCGATCGCCGCCTGCGTCGTGCCGTTCGGACTGGTCACTTTGCGGCGCAGTTCCTGCGGCGAATTGGCCGACGATTTGGCCATCGTCGCTGCGCCCATCACAGTCTGTCTCGCCAGCAGCGCCGCGTGCTCGGCGGTGAGGCCCATTTCAATGCCCGCGGCGATCATGTGCTCGGTGAGATAAAAGACGTACGCCGGCCCCGACCCGCTGAGGGCCGTAACGGCGTCGAGCTTGTCTTCGCCGACTTCGATCACCTCGGCGGCGGGGGTGAAGAACGTCTTGGCGGCGGTGACGTCGGCCTTGGTGGCAAAGGCGCCGGGGGCGATGGCGACGGCGCCCTGGCCGACGAGCATCGGCGTGTTGGGCATCGTGCGCACGACCTTCCACTGCCGGCCGAGGCCCAGGCCGATTTCGATCTGCCGGGTGGTGACGCCGGCGGCGATCGAGACGACGAGCGTCTTTTCCGATATCGCCGCCCCGAGCTCGGCCAGCACCGAGGGCATCTGTTGCGGCTTGACGGCCAGGATGATCGCCTTGGCCTCGCGGGCGGCGTCGGCGGGCTGCTCGACGGCAGTGATCTTCAATTGCTCGGCAAAGAATTTCCGCCGCGGCTCGGCGACGTCGGCGGCGATCAGGCGGTCGGCGGTCATCGCGCCGGACGAAAGCAGGCCGCGGGCGATGGCCTCGGCCATGTTGCCGGCGCCGATGAACGCGAGGTCGTGAGGCATAGCGAGTGATTAGTGCAGTTTAAGCGAGGAGGCAAATCGGCAAGGCCCGGACACGTCGCGTATCGTTCGTGCGGCTTGAAGTCCAAAGAAACTTGCGCCGCCGGTGGCTTGCCACCGGCGAACGCGCTTTCGCGCCCAAAGGGCGTCTCCGACGAATGCGTTCGACGGGTGAGCGCTCTACCTCCCAGCGATCGCCGACTGGATCGACCGCGGGGCGGTGATGATGAGGTTGTTGTTGAAATACTTGATCCGCGCGCGGCCGCCGTTGGTGTCCCAGACTTCGGGGCGAATCGTCGTTTTGATCAAATCGATGAGTTCTTCGGCGCGCTCTACGCGGGTGCGGCGGGTTTCCCGGCCGTTTTCTTCGGCGTTTTCGTTGTTGAACAACCCGCCCGAGCTGGACCCGCTGCCCGACCCGCCCGACCCGCCGTTGCGGCCGCCACCGCTGTTGCTGTCGGTAAGGCTCATCTTCGGGCCTTTGAAATCCGGGATTTCCAGCAGCAGGTCGGCCACGGGGTAGACGACGGTGATGACCTTGTCGTCGGCCTTGATGCGCGTGGTGACGTTGACGATGTTGTCATCGACGTCGATCGCCAGCAGGCCTGGCCCCGCGGCTTCCAGCAGCAGGGTCATGACCTTCTGCACTTTGGCGTTGCGCAGGCGGAGCGAGACGGGCGTATCCTTGCCGACGCCGACCTGCTCGAGGGCCGCCCAGTCGATGACGAGATTCATCTGCGTCGTGTCGCGCAGAAACTCAAGCGCGTCAGAAAACGCCACGTCCTGGAACCGGACTTCGGGCAGCGTCTTGTTCAACATCGGGACCGCGCCGCGGGCCAGCGGGGCGGCGGTCACTGCGGCGAGGGCAAGGACGCAGAAGCGGGCTGCAGGGCGCATGTCGATTCTCCGGGTGGGTTCGGTCGGGCGGTCAGAGCATACCACGACTGCTCAACGGAGCATGCGACGCCGTGCCTACGACTTGATCGGCTCGCCGGTCTGCGGGTCGAACCGCGGGGCGGGGGCGTCGGTCAGCAGGGGTTTGGATTCGGTCGTGCTGACTTCGTCTTTGACTTCGTTCAGACCTTTCTTGAACTGCACGATGGTCTGGCCAATGCTGCGGCCCACTTCAGGCAGGCGCCGGCCAAAGAACAGCAGGCCGAGGCCGGTGAGGAGGATCAGCTCGAACGGACCGGGCATGCCCAGGGCAAGAATGTTCATGGTTGCAACCTTGTGAAAGACCGACGCCCGCATTCTACGCAGCAGGGCCGCTTAATTGCCAATGGCAGCCGATCTAATCGTCGCCCACAGCTGTCGCATGTCTGCCGGCAGGGGGGCGGTGATGGTCATGGGCGTGAGCAGAATGGGGTGCATGAACGTGATCTCATAGGCGTGCAAGGCCTGGCGGGCGAAGGTGAAGTCTGAAGTGGGAAGGATGAAGGATGGAACCGCAGTTTGGGCAAGCCGCGCTTCATTCTCGTCCGTGATCCTTCCCACTTCAGACTTCCCATGGAAGATCTGCCCGCCGTACATCGTGTCGCCGACGATGGGGAAGCCCAGGTGCGACAGGTGTACGCGCAACTGATGCGTCCGGCCGGTTTTAGGGAACAGGCGGATCATGCTGAACTTGCCGCCGGGGGTTTTGTAGTGGCGGTCGTTGACGAAGGTACTTTTCTGGAAGGTGTACGCCGTCTGGCCGGCGGGGGTCTCGGCGGTGTCTTCGACGACGTATTTGGTGATCGCCTCGCGGCCGCCGTTCTCGATCTTGCGGACGGCCTGCTTCTCGCGGACGTAGCGGTCCTGGCCGATGGGCATGTTGATGACATCGCTGGTGATCGCCGGGATCCCGTGGGCGATGGCCATGTAGTTCTTCTGGATCGTGCGGTTCTCGAACTGCCGGGCCAGGCGCCAGTGGGCCTCGTCGGCCTTGGCGATGAGGATCACGCCGGTGGTGTTGCGGTCGAGTCGGTGCAGAATGCCTGGCCGGGCGTTGCCGTTCACTTGGCTCCAGTTGCGGCCGTAGTGAGCCAACCCGTTGACGAGCGTCCCCGTCCACTGCCCGCGGGCAGGGTGGACGACGAGGTTCGCCTGCTTATTGAGCGCCATCATCCATTCGTCTTCGTAGAGAACGTCGAGCGGCATCTCCTCGGGGACGAGCTGCTCGATCATCTTCGGCGGCGCACTGACGTGGACGATGTCGTCTTCGCGCGGGCGATAGCTGTTCTTGGTGGTCTTGCCGTTGACCTTCACGAAGCCGTCGCTGATGAGGCGCTGGATCTCGTTGCGCGACAAATAGCCGATGCGGTCGACGAGGTACTGATCGATCCGGCGGGTGAGGTTTTTGCCGAGCTTGTAGGTGAACTCGCGCAGATCGCCGTCTTCGGCGAGATCGGCTTCGGGCTCGACGTCCGCGATGTCTTCGGCGTCTTCGTCGGCGATGTCGCCTGGGGATGAAATCGCGTCGTCGGGCATGGGCGTCGCCATCAAAAGCGTCACTGCGCCGGCTGCGACGCCGGCACGGTGGCGGGCGCGGTGGTTGGCGCCGCGGGTGCGGGCGGCATCGGCGCGCCCAGGCCCGGAAGCATCGGCATCGGACCCATCGGCGAGATCGCGGCGTCGGGCACGGCAGGCTGGGTCGAGGGAGAGAGCGGCGCGGCGATCAGGACCGGCTTGGCCAGTTCGTCGAGGCGCGCCAGCCGGGCGGCGGCAACGGTCTTCTCTGCCGACGGCGCGTCGGCGGCGTCGGTGACGGCCTGGTAGTGGGCGCGGGCGGCGGTGAAGTCGTTTTCGGTCTCGGCAATTGCGGCAAGGCTCATCCGCGCCGACGACGAGGCCCGCGGCTGCTGCGGGAAGTTTTTCAGGACGTGCTCGTACGCCTGCTTCGAAAGCGACAAATACTCAGCCGGCGATTTCTGCGTGGTCGCCGCCGGCTGCGTGCTTGGTCCGACTTCGACCGGCGCGGCGGTGGCGAGCTGCCAGTACAGCTCCCCCTGGGCTTGCCACGCGCCGGCAAGGGCCGCGGCGTGGCGGTCGGGATCGGCGTTGTCGATCACGCCCTGCACGCCCGCCCGCACCTCGTTCTCCGCCTGCAGGCGCGCCGTCAGCAGCACGGCGGGATTGCCGCCGAACTGCAGTTTCTCGGCGTCGCCGAGCTTGGCCCATTCCGGCGAACGCCGCAGCGCGCTGATCTGCATCTGCTGGCGGACATGGGATTGCTCTGTGCGCTGCAGCTGCGAAATCGCGTTGTTCGCGGTCGCCAGGCTGGCGAAGACCGATTGCTCTCGCACCGCTGCCTGATTGCCGCGGTACCGCGCCACGGCCACGCCCAGCAGCACGAACGCGACGACAAGCAGCACCTTCGACCCGTGGCGCTTGAGGAAACCCGGCAGGCCGGCGAGTTTCGCATCGAGATCGTTCTGCTGCAATTCGTGACGTCGGGCGCTATCCATAGGGGCGGAAAGTGTACCGCGGGGCGGGGGGATTCACTAATAACGGTCCGTCGGGACATGCCCATTTCACGAAATCCCGCTGCGCGCCAAGGCGGTGGAGCTAGCGCAAGGGATTCGCCGGGTGCCACGGTCTGGTACTCCAAGCCGTGCTTGGTTCGATCCCGCCAGCCACCACTGCGAGCGGAACACGGCTTGGAGTACCAGACCGTGGCACCCGGAGCAGGGCGGCACGCATTGCGGTGAGAGAGCGCACAATCGTCCTCCGTCTTCCCGTCCGCACAATTCCGCGACGGATAGATTCGTATTGACGCCTCTGCCCCCGATGTTAATCTGATTCGCATCATGACGGCGACGTTCTCGGCTTACGGCTTCTGGTTTACCGGCAAATTTTATAGCCGGCATTTCGCCGTGTCCTGAGAGCGCCCCGCATTCTCACTGAAGAACCCTTGCGGCCTCGGGACGATCGTCCCGGGGCCTTTTTTTTAAGGACTAAACCATGTTCTGGCGGGCCATCAGCAGCGGAGGTGTGCGGTGATCGTAGTGATGAAAAGCAGTTCGACGCCGAGTGATGTCGAACACGTCGTGAAACGGGTGCGCGAGATGGGATTGAAGGAGAACGTGATCGTCGGAGAAGAACGGACCGTCGTCGCCATCATAGGGGACGAGCGATTCAAGGACCGCGGCGCGCTGGAAACCATCGCGGGCGTGGACAAGGTCGTGCCGATCCTCGCGCCGTACAAGATGGCCAGCCGCGAGGTGAAGAAGGATCGCTCCGTCGTGCCGCTGGGCAACGGCGCGAGCATCGGCGGCAAAAAAATAGGCGTGATCGCCGGGCCGTGCTCGGTGGAAGGGCGGACGCAGATCATCGAGATCGCCCACGCCATGAAGGAAGCCGGCGCCGTTGGCCTGCGCGGCGGGGCGTTCAAGCCGCGCACGAACCCGTACAGCTTCCAGGGCATGGGCGAAGAAGGGCTCAAACACCTTGCCGAGGCGCGCGAGCAGACAGGCCTGGCGATCGTGACGGAGGTGATGTCGATCGATCAGGTCGACTTGTGCTGCCAGTACGCCGACGTGCTGCAGATCGGGGCACGCAATATGCAGAATTTCAACCTGCTCAGCCGCGTCGGCGAGACGGCGAAAACGGTGCTGCTGAAGCGCGGCCTCAGCGCGACGATGGAAGAGTTTCTGCTTGCCGCCGAGTACGTCATGGCGCGCGGCAACGCCAATGTCATCCTTTGCGAGCGGGGCATTCGCACGTTCGAGGATTACGTCCGCAACACCTTGCCTCTGGCGATCGTGCCGGCCTTGCAGCGCGCGACGCACCTGCCGGTGGTCGTTGATCCCAGCCACGGCACGGGAAAGGCGTACCTTGTCGAGCCGATGTGCCGTGCCAGCGTAGCGGCGGGCTGCGACGGGTTGATCGTCGAAACCCACGCCGACCCGGAGCACGCACTAACCGACGGCGCACAAAGCCTGACGCCCAAGGCGTTCGCCGACATGATGGCGAGCGTCCGCCGCGTCGCCGCGGCTGTGGACCGAGAGATGTAAACAGAAGCGTCGATGCCGGCGTGTCAGCGCTTAGGCCTTCGAGTCAGGTCGCCCGCGTTCTCGAAACCGAGAGAAAACGATGTCCTTGCCCATCCTGCTCGACATACCGATGCCGATCGTCACCGATCACCTGCTGATCCGCGAGTCGCGGGCGGGCGAGGGAAGGGCCATCAACGAGGCGGTCGCTGAATCGTTCACCGAGCTGCATCGGTGGATGCCGTGGGCGAAATCGATGCCGAGCGTGGAGGAGTCCGAAAGCTTCTCCCGAGAAACGGCGGCGAAATTTTTGACGCGCAAGGACTTCGGCCTGCGCGTCTGGTCACCCGACGGCCAGCGGCTATGGGGTGCCGCCGGCCTGCATCCGCAGAACTGGGACGCTCGTTCGTTCGAGATCGGGTACTGGATCCGCACGAGCGAGGCCGGCAAGGGGCTGATGACGGAGGCTGTCGTCGCCCTGACAGCTTATGCATTCAAGCACCTGGACGCGGGGCGCATCCAGATCCGGTGCGACTCCGGCAATACCGCCAGCCGGCGGGTCGCCGAGAAGAGCGGCTACGTCCTCGAAGGCACGCACCGCCGCGATTGCGTCAACAACGAGGGCACGCTCCGCGATACCTGCGTCTATGCACGCCTGCGGGATTGACGGCGCTTCGCTACACTGTTCTTAACGATGCGTAAACGAATCCTCTGGGTCTACCACGTCCTGTTCCGGGCCGACATCCTGCTGCTGCTGGGTGTGCTGCTGGTGATCGGCGGGACGTACGCGTTTCTGCACGTCCTGGAAGAAGTCAACGAGGGCGAAACCCAGGCGTTTGACCGCTGGGCGATCGACGCCGTCGAGCACCTGCCCCATTTCCCCGCCTTGGAGCAAATGGGCGCTGACATAACCGCGCTCGGCGGCGTGGCGGTGCTGACGCTCGTGTCGTGTGCGGTGGCAGGGCACCTGCTGCTATCGCACAAGTACGCGGCCCTCTTGTTGCTGATCGTGGCCGTGGGAGGGGGGACGGCGCTGACGTTCGCGCTCAAAGGACAGATCGACCGCGACCGGCCGGACGTGTCGCTGCACAAGACGTACGTCTCGACAAAAAGCTTCCCCAGCGGCCACGCAATGCTCTCGGCCGTCGTATACCTCACGCTCGGCACGCTGCTGGCGCGGTTGACGAAGGAGCGGCGGCTGAAGTTCTACTACATCTCCCTTGCCATCCTGCTCAGCGGATTGATCGGTTTGAGCCGCGTGTACCTCCGCGTCCACTGGCCGACTGACGTGCTCGCGGGTTGGTCGGCGGGGCTGGTGTGGGCGATCGGCTGCTGGGCCGTAGCGCGATGGCTGCAGCACCGCGGCAAGGTCGAGCAGCCGCGCTAACCGGCGATTGGCTTCCCGCCGGTCGTTGGCCCACAATCGCCGACATGAAGATCGGCACCTATTACTACCCCGAGCAATGGCCGCGCTCGCAGTGGGAACGTGATTTCGACCGCATCGCCGCGATGGGCATGAAGATCGTGCACTTGGCGGAATTTGCCTGGTTCGGGCTCGAGCCGCTGCCGGGGGATTTTCGGTTCGACTGGCTCGACGACTGCCTGGCGATGGCGGCCGCCCGGGGGCTCGATGTGATCCTCTGCACGCCGACCGCCGCGCCGCCGGTGTGGCTGACGGACCAGTTCCCCGAAGTCCTCGGCACCGATGATAAGGGCGTGCGCGACCGCCACGGCGGCCGACGGCATTACACGCCGACGTCACTGCGCATGCAGGAGGCGACGCTGCGGATTGTCACCGCGATGGCCGAGCACTTCGGCGAGCACCCAGCCGT
>DASVSS010000433.1:0-3450 GCA_036387945.1 Tepidisphaeraceae bacterium
GGGGTTCCCGCGGTGGGATTATCGGTATCTCAAGAACGAGATGATGCGCGACAAAACGGTCGACATCTCGTGCCTGCTCACCAGCGCCGACCCGACGTTCCGCCAGGAAGGGGACGTGCCGATCACGCGCTTCCCCGAGACGATTGAAGAATTGCTCGCCTACGACGTGGTGCTGTTCGGCGACGTGGACCCCACGCAGTTCACTGACCGGCAGTTGCAGCTTGTGGCGGATTTCGTGTCGCGGCGCGCGGGCGGGTTCGGCATGGTCGCCGGGCCACTGTTCGCTCCGCACGCCTGGAAGGGCTCGCCGGTGGAGGCGATCCTGCCGGTCGACATCGGCCGCACGCAGGCCGAGGAATGGGGCACCGGCGGGGCGACGATCGCCGAAGGGTTCCGGCCGGCCCTGACGCGCGAAGGGCGCGAGTCGAGTTTGTTCCGCTTCTTCGCCGATCGTGCCCGCAATGACGAGTTCCTGCTGAATGCTTGGCAGCCGATCTTCTGGTACGCCCGCAACGTCGTCGCAAAGCCCGGCGTCGGCGAAGTGATGGCCGAGCACCCCACCGACACCGGCCCCGACGGACGCAAGGCCCCGGTCCTCGTCACCGGCAACTTCGGCGGCGGGCGGACGATGTTTCTCGCCATCGACGATTCGTGGCGCTGGCGCTACTACACGAACGAATCCATCTTCAACACCTACTGGGTGCAGCAACTCCGCTTCCTGGCCCGCTCTCGCAAACTCGGGCAGCGGCGGGTCACGCTCTCTTCGCAGAAGCCCGTCTACGACCTCGGCGAGCAGGTCCGCCTGTCGCTGCGCGTGATCGATCCGCGGCTTTTGACGGAACTTCCCGAGACGCTGCGCGTCGAAATCCACGGCGAGGCGCCCGCCGGATCACCGGGCGACGGCGGGGCGGGGCCGGTCATCGCCCAGCAGACGTTCGTGCGCCAGGAGGGCGGCGACACGTATCTCGCCAGCTTCCCCGCCGACCGGGTCGGCAAGCTGACAGCGCGACTGCCGAGCGTTGCCCCCGGCGTGGAGGAACTGGCTGTGCCGATCGACGTAAGCGTCCCGCGGCTGGAACTCTCGACGCCCGAAGTCGACCGTGCCGCCCTGTCCCGCCTTGCCAGCGAAACCGGCGGCCGTGTGATCGAACTTGTTGATGCCGAAAAGCAGCTCCCGGCGATCCCCAGTGCCCAGCGGCTCGTACCCTTACTGACCAACCGCCCGCTGTGGGACGCGCCGATCGCCCTGGCGGCATTCCTTTCGCTGATCACGACCGAATGGGTGGCGCGAAAAGTGTTCGGGATGGTGTAAGATGGGGTGTCTGGTCCCCTCTCCTGCAGTACCGGAGAAGGGACGGGAAAGCCGTTCGGTCATCGCTGTGTGATCTCTGCCGCCGTAGTCTCCGGAGTCGTTCATGCCGCCTACCGCCTTGATCCGATCCGTCGAAAGCGTCCGCCGCCGGGCGCGGTGGCTGAGTCTTGTTTACGGCGTCGGAGTCGTCGTCGCCGCGGCCGTGGGGCTGCTGGCGGCGGTGGTGGCGATCGACTGGCTGCTCAACCTGCGGTCCGTGCCGCGGGTGATCGCCATGCTGGCGGCGGTCGGCGGGCTGGGCTACCTGGCTTATCGTTACGTCGTCACGCCGGCACTGACGGCCCTGAGCTTGTCTGACGTCGCGGGCCGGCTCGAGCGGGCGTTCCCGCAGTTCGAAGACCGCTTGCGCTCCACGATCGATTTCGTCGAAGGCCGCAATCCTGGCGCCGCGGCGCTGCAGCAGCGCGTGATGGACCAGGCCGCGGAGATCGGCGGGCGCGTCGACCTCTCATCCGCGGTCGTCGCCCGGCCGGCGGTGCTGTCGGCGGGCGGGGCGGCGCTGGCCGTGGTGCTGTTGCTGAGCGTCGCCGTCGGCGGCCTCAGCGGCGGGACACTGTCGATCATCGCCTCGCGGCTGTTCACGCCTTGGAACGCCGCGGCCTGGCCGAAGCGCGTGCAGATCAGCGTCACCAACCGCGTGCCCGACCGCGTGCCGGTGGGGCAGAAGATCGAAATCGCCGTGCGGCTCGACCGCGGAGACCGCCCGGCGATGCGGCCGGTGCTGTATTACCAGGTCGACAACGGCCCCACGCAGCAATTGTTCCTCACCCGCGGCGACGACGGCGAGTATCGCGCCACGCTCGACGCGCGGCTGGAAGCGGCAAGCAGCAGCGGCACGATCGCCGCGCGGGTCGTCGCCGGCGATGACGAATCGATTCTGCCCACTATCACCGTCGTGCCGCGCCTGGCGATCAAGGCCATCACCGCCGACGTCACGCCGCCGCCCTACGCCACCGGCCGGCCGGCAACGCAGGTCGACCTCGCCAGCCTGCCGGCGATCACCGCTGAAGGGTCGGGCCTGGCGGTGACGATCCGTTTCAACAAGCCCCTTGCCGCCGCCGACCCGGTGCTCGAGCCGGTCGGCGATGGCGTCGCCATCCCGCCGATCGCCTGGTCGCGCCCCGACGCCTACACGGCAGTGGCGAAGTTCGTCGCGGCCAAGAGCATGCGCTTCCGCGTGCGCGGCGCCGACACCGATCGTTTCGCCAACACCGCGCTGGAAGAGTACGAGATCAACGTTCGCCCCGACGCGAACCTGAGTTTGCAGCTCGAATCCCCGCGCCGCAACGAAGAGCGCACCCCCAAGGCGTTCGTTCCCATCGCCGCCGTGGCCGAGGACGACTGCGGCATCGACTGGGTGACGCTCGTTGCCCAGCGGCTGCCCCCCAAGGCCGGCAAGTGGGACACCCCGCTCGTCGCCGCCGGCGGCGCGAAAGAAGGCATCCGCTGGCAATCGATCGAGGCCACGAGCGAGCGCGTGCGCAACCGGCTCGAATACCAATGGGAACTCGGCGCCCTCGGCGTCGAAGCCGGTGACGTGATCGAGTTCCACCTGCTCGCCAAAGATAATTTCCGCCTCGGCGAGCGGCAGCACGATCCGGTGGCCAGCAGCAAGCTCCGGATCACCGTCATCTCGCCCGAGGACATGCTCGCCCGCGTCACCGGCGAGTTGCCCGCCCGCAAGGCCGTCGCCAGCAACCTGCGCACGGGCGAGGCCCGGGCTAAAGCCGAGACGACCGAGCTTGCCGAGGCGGTGAAGGATAAGCCCAGGCTCGACGCCGCCGACCGCGCCGCGATCGAGCGCTTGGCGCAGCAGCAGTCGAGCACCGCCGCCGCCACGAAGGCGCTGGCCGGCAGCCTGCAGCAGAGCATCGACAAGATGGACGAAAACCGTCTCGAGGCCAAGGACGTGAAGTCGCTGCTCGAAGAAGTGAAGGCCGCGCTCGAGCGCACGAGCGAAGAACCGATGAAAGACGCCGCGAAGGATCTCGCCGACGCCGACGCGCCCGACAAGCCGGCCGAGGCCCGAAACGCGTCGCTCGCCAGCGCGGCGAAAAACCAGCAGGCGGCCGTCGACG
>DASVSS010000434.1:0-5323 GCA_036387945.1 Tepidisphaeraceae bacterium
GCATGGCTGACGGAGTTGAAAAATGAGATCGGCGAGCTCCCCGCCGCCCGCCGGGCGCGGTACGTCAGCGCCCTGGGCATGACCCCCGCCGACGCTGCCGCCCTCGCCGGCGACAAGCGCACGAGCGATTTTTTCGAGCTCATCCTGGCCGAAGGCGTCGCCGCCAGGCGGGCGGGCGTGCTGATGGAAGCCATTCGTGAAATGAGCAACGAGCGCAACCGCCGCCTGAGCGACTTGGCAATCACCCCGCAGCACGTCGCCGCCGTCGGCAAGCTCATCGACAGCGGCAAGATCGCTGCCAGCAAGGAAGTGACGAAAAAAATCCTGGACGCCGTCTTGGAACAAACCCCCGGCGTGCCCGCTGCAGTGGGCGGGCCAGCGTCCGATCCCACCGCGTCGATCGAATCCATCGCCCAACAATTAGGCCTTGTCCAAACCACCGACACCACCGCGATCGACGCCGCCATCGACGCGATGCTCGCCACCAACCCCAAGCCCCTGCAAGACTACAAATCCGGCAAGGCCTCGGCCCTTGGCGCATTGACTGGCATGGTGATGAAAAGCGCCAAAGGCATGAACGCCAAGCTCGTGCAGGAACGACTCAAGAAAAAACTCGAATAACGGACAATGGCCGACGACATCACGATCGATTACCCACGGGCAGCGCTGCTGCCGGTTTCACGCTTCGGTTTAGCGTCCGTCGCATCGGCCAGCCTTGCGGGCGTCCTGCTCGTGAGCATTTTCGGGGTCTTCGCGTACATGTCGTATCACGAGATGGAACTCGACGAAGGTACGACGCTGTATGCGACCCTCGACGTCGCTGGAATCATTGCACTGGTCCTCTCGGAAGCAGGATTAATCCTGGGCTGGATTGCCCTCTACGACCGTACTGTCCGCAGGGTCCAGCCGGTGCTCGGCACGGCGCTAAACGCCTTCATATTCACGTTCACCCTCGGCATCATCGTGGTGGGCGCGTATTTGGAATGACTTTGGACGACCGCAGGCGTCTGTCATGGAGAAACACTTGAGCTCCACCGATAAAAAACGGCCGTACCCGGAACGACGTGCGATGGCAGCAATTAACCGGCCGTTTGATCCAGACGTCCTGCGCCGCGCCCTCGGAATCGTCGAGGCCTATCAGTACATCGTGCATTTCGAGGACGGCGATTTCTACGCCCGCCCTCTCGGATTGTTCCGCACGATGAACGACGGCAAAACCTGTGAGCAAGCGATCGAGAAGGGCATCGCCATCGCCACGACCGTTGTCGCTTACATGCTCGAAGAAGGCCAAATCCCCCGCTGCCGGCCAGCGAAGACCGGGCAACGAGCAAGTGAACGTGCGATTGTCGAAACTCGAAAACTGGTCCTCGAAGAAGCCGCCCGCGCCCGCGGCTTCCGTGGCATCTCCGACGACATGCGAACCGCGGCATTGGGCGGCGTACGATAAGCGTAGATGAAGTCCGCTCGCTCACCCCGCCCCATGGCCAATCGCCGCGCGTACCGGCCCGACCGGCACGTTTACCGGCGGCTGCGGATGAACACCGTCGGCCGGCGGCGGCGGTGGACTTGGGTGCTCGTCGGGATCGCGATCATCGTCGCATTGTTCATCACGGCGGTGCTTTTGCGGTGGGTTTTGCGCGGCTGAACAGGGGTAAGCCGCCAGCGGCTAGCTTTTGCGGAAGATGAAATAAACCGCCCCGCACATGCACAGCCCCGCCCACAGATAATTCAGCTTCAGGGGCTCTTTCAGATAAAGCACCGAGAACGGCACGAATACGCCCAGCGTGATCACTTCCTGCAAAATCTTGAGTTGCCCGACGGTGTAGGCTGTGTGGCCGATGCGGTTGGCCGGCACCTGGAACAAGTACTCCAGCAGCGCAACGCCCCAGCTCAGCAGCGCCGCCACATACCACGGCCTGGCCGAAAGCTCCTTCAGGTGGGCATACCACGCGATCGTCATGAAGACGTTCGACAGAAGCAGCAGCGACGTCGTTTGCAGAAGAACGGGCATGTCGGCGGAAGATACGGGCAATCCGCGCCGGCGAGGACTGATCGTCCTACAAGGCCGCCTTCGGTGGCCGGGCGCGGGGCACCATTGTCCGTGTGCCGCACCCGTTACTGGTCAGCCAATCCCAATCGTTTCCCGGCCTGGGTCACGATCTCGTGCGCGACGGAGTTGGGATTGTATCCCGCCGGCAGATAGACCAACGGCTTGCCGGCGGATTCGCAGAACGCCCTGATCTCGCCGAAGGCGTGGCCAGACCATCGAATCGCCAACAGCACGAGCGCGACGTCCTTTTTGCGGACGAGCGATTCGAAGTGATAGTGTGATTCGTGCTCGCGCGTCTCCGGCCAGTAGACGTCGGCGAGGTCGAAAGCCACGCGGAGTTTCTCGCGGGCCGCGGGGCGCGCTACACCGCCGATGACGACGACCGATTTTCCCGAGAGCGCCCCGCGTACCGCCAGCACGTCCGCCGACGCCGCGGGGGCGGCGGGCTCGGGCGTCTCGGCTTCACGGGAAGCGACATACGCGTCGATGGACCGCAGCACCTGCTCGAACTCCGGCGTAACCGGCTGATCGCCCGGCAGCAGGTCGATCACCGGCACGAGCAGATCGCGCAGCTGCGTATTGCTCGCGGGCGTCTTGGCGCCCACGAGCTGCGAGCACGCCGCGATGATTTTCGCCCAGTGCACGCCCGACTCATCCCGCTGAGCGGCCGGCAGTTTCTGACAATGAAAGCGGATCGCGTTGAGCAACTGTTTTTGCTGCTGCGCACTCGTCTGCGTCGTCTGCACCCGCTGCTGGATCGCGCCGATCCGATCGGACAAATCGTTCCAGTCGTCCGGGTCGGCGGGGTCGTCGAGCTTCATGTGGCGCTCGATGAAAACCCCTCGCACCTGCGTTTGCTCTTTAAGCCACCGGAACGTCTGTTTGTGATCCCCGTCGACCGCGTCGATCCGCTCCAACACGACGCGCGTGGCCGAGAGCGATTCAGCCAGCAGGCCCAGGGCGGATTCTTCGTGCCGGCCGGAGAGTTTCTCGTCTTCAAAGATGTTGCGCACCAGCAGCGTGGCGCGCGCGAGGTTGTCGTAGGTCCGTGCCGCGGTCTCCATCAACTGCGGCTCGGGCGTGGGCGATTCGGGGCGGCACATCCACATCCAGCACCCGCCGGGCAGGGCCCGGGCGCGGTCCATGACCGCGCGGTCGCGCGGCCCGACCTCGCTGTCGAAATCGATTTCCGGCCGCTGCATCAGCCGGCGGCGCTCGATGTGCCACTCACACCCGTCTCGCTTGATCGCGAAGCGGTCGGCCATCAGCTTCAGATCGAACGCCGACGGCGCGACCGAGGGTGCTTCGCCCGCCGCGATCGACGTGGCGGCCCCGCGGTCGGGCTTTTGGTGAAAGGTCAGCGGAGGCAGGATTTCGGTCGGGCCTGCCAGCGTCGCCGCGACGGCGGGCCGCGGCTCAGCAGCGATTGGCGTCTGGGGCGCAGGCTGCGGTTCCGTCGAGGTGGGCGCTGGCGATTCGAGCAAGCGCACCAGCGCCGAACGCAAAGCGTCGCGCAGCGCTTCGTCATTGCGCAAGCGATCGACGACCAGATGCAGCAAGGTTTCGAGCGGGTCGGTTGCCATCGGGGTTCGATACTCAATCGCTGCCGGCTGAGGGAGTTCACTATTCCTTCGCTAACGCTGTCTCGCCCGCGTCCGCATGCGGGCGAAAATCAGCGCCGAGACCCGTGTGCTGCTCCTTCACAGACGCGATCGATTCGCAAGACAGCTTGATCCGTTCCGACTACCGCGTGTTGCTGCCCATCGGCGTAAGCACGTTTCGGCGGCCCTGGCTGATGGTCAGGGGGACGCGTCGCGTCGGCTCTTCCGGGCAGGCGGCGGCGAACTCGTCGTAGAACTTGGTGATGAACGTGCGCGTCGCCCAGGCGGTGCCGTCGGCAAGGCCGCAGATGGTCGTGCCGGGCATGATGCCCATCGTTTTCTCAAGCTCCAGCAGCATGTCCAGATCGCGGGCGCGGCCGTCGCCGGCGACGATGCGGTCGAGGATTTTGCGCATCCAATGACTGCCTTCGCGGCATGGCGTGCATTGGCCGCAACTTTCGTGGGCGTAGAAGCGCACGCAGTTGCGCAGGGCACGCACCATGTCGGTGTGTTCGTTCATCACGATCATGCCGGCCGTGCCCAGGCCCAGGCAGCCGCCGCGGAAGCGGACGTCGTCGAAGTCGAGCTTGATGTCGAGCTGATTGGTGCCCAGCACGCCCATGCTGATGCCGCCGCAGACACTGGCCTTGTAAGCCCCGCCCTTCATGCCGCCGGCGAGTGTGTTGATGGCGTAATCGAGAGTGATGCCGAGCTGGTCTTCGTACACGCCGGGCTTGTTGACGTGTCCGCTCATGCCGAACAGCTTGGGCCCGGGGCTGCTGGGCGTGCCCATGGTCTTGAACCACGCCGCGCCCTTCTCGAGGATCATCGGCACGTTCATCAGCGTTTCGACGTTGTTGATGACCGTGGGCTTGGCGAACGCCCCGGCGATGGCGGGGAACGGCGGCTTGTTGCGCGGCCAGCCGCGCTTGCCTTCGAGCGCTTCGAGCAGGCCCGTCTCTTCGCCGCAGATGTACGCACCGGCGCCGCGGTGCACGTACACTTCGACTTTCTTGCCGCTGCCGAACATCCCGTCCGGCCCGAAGACGCCGTTGTCGTACGCCTCCTTGATCGCGAACTCCAGCACCTTGGCGCTGTAGTGGTATTCGCCGCGGATGAAGATGTAGGCGATGTCGCACTGCGTGGCGAGGGCGCAGATCGCGATGCCTTCGAGCAGCAGGTGCGGGTCGTGGTTGATGACGTAACGGTCTTTGAACGTGCCCGGCTCGCTCTCGTCGGCGTTGACGGTGAGGTAGTGCGGGCCCTTCTTTTCCTTGGGGATGAACGACCACTTCTGCCCCGCGCCAAAGCCCGCCCCGCCGCGGCCGCGCAGGCCGCTGTCGGTGACGGTCTTGACGATGTCCGCCGCCGGCATGTCCAGGGCCGCGCGCAGCTGCGCGTAACCGCCTGTGGCGACGTAGTCGCTGTAGGTGATGAGCTTGCGCTTCTCCGGATCGAGCGGGATACGTTTAGTTAAGACGGGTTCGATCGCCATAGCGTGGCAATCTTAGCGGCGCGGCGGGCGAAGTTCACTCACCAACGGGCGATCGGGCAACAATATTGAAAGGTCGCGCCAGTCATTTCCGACCGCCCCGTCTTCCTACGCCCCGCCACGGCCGGCGGGTGATTGCCGCCTTTGATCTGGACGGGCGCGCCGGAACAGCCATGATGG
>DASVSS010000435.1:0-4252 GCA_036387945.1 Tepidisphaeraceae bacterium
TTCCTCAAGCAGCACAACGTGCCGCCGGCCCTTTGGCACGGCGACGCTGCCTGGCCATTCGAGCGCCGCTTGTCCGACGGCGAAGGCGGGTCTGAGCGCTCACTATTCACGGCCGCGGACTTGCGCGCCGTCGCGGACGCGCGCGACGCCCTGCGCGCCGCCGTCGGCGCCGTCGGCAAGCCGGAATGGGCGTCCACGGCCCGGCCGGTCCGCGATCTCGTGCGCGACTTTTTCGACGTGATGGCCCGGCTGGCCACGCGCGCCAAGATCGAAGAGCTCATTGCCGAGGCCGTGGAGACGCACCAGGTCCAGGACCGCGAAGAGCACGAACAAGTGTGGGCCCGCGTGAGCGAACTGGCGGATCAGCTTGTCGATCTGCTCGGCGAAGTCGAGATGACCGGGAGCGTGTTCGCATCGACGGTGCAGGCGCAGCTCGCCGAGCTTGAGCTGGCCATCGTGCCGCCGACGCTTGACCAGGTTCTTGTCGGCACGCCCGACCGCACCCGCGTGCACACCGCCCGGGCGATGATCGTGCTGGGTCTCAACGCCGGTCAGTTCCCGCTCACGCTGACGGAGAAAGCGGTGCTGAACGACCGCGATCGCGCCCTGCTCGAAGCCAACGGCGTCGAGGTCGAGCCGGCCTCGCAGCGCGCGATGCTCGACGAACGGTTCCTCGGCTACGTCGCGCTCACGCGCGCGACAGAGAAGCTCACCCTCGTCCGCACGCGCGCCGACGCCGCCGGCAACGAATTGCAGCCGTCGCCGTTCTGGCAGCTTGCCCGGCACACGCTGCCGGGGGCGCCGGTCGAGCACCCGCCGGAAGGCGTCGCCGCCATCGCCACGCCGCGGCAGGCGGTGACGCACCTGTTGCACTGGGCCCGCAGTGCGACCCCGATGGCCGACGTGACTGCGGCGGCGCTTTATCATTGGGTGGCGACCAAGCCCACCGACGCGGTCCGGCATGTCCGCGATCTGGCGTGGCCGGTGCTGCGACACGACAACACCCCCATGCTCTCGGCGGCCGTGCGCAAGCGGCTGTTCCCCTCGCCGCTGGCGGGCAGCGTGTCGCGGCTGGAGTCGTTCGCGGCCTGCCCGTTCCAGCACTTCGTCCGTTACGGCCTTTCCCTGCGCCAGCCGCCCGATCCTGACATCACTCCCGCCGATCTTGGCAGCCTGTATCACAGCGTATTGGAGAAGCTGATCCAGCGCGTGATCGACGAAGAGTTCGATTTCGCCAGCACCGACCAACTCACTCCCGCGCAAATCGGCGCGGTCGCCCAGCGCGTCGGCGAGCAGCTGCGCAACCAGCTTTTTCTCTCCTCCGCCCGCAACCGCTACACGCTCGGCCGGCTCGAGCACATTGTCGCGCGGCTGCTGGGGGCGCAGCAGTACGCCTGCGGGCGCAGCGCCTTCAAGCCCGGCTTCACCGAGTTGCAGTTCGGCGAAGGAGGCGACCTGCCGCCGCTGGAACTCGACACGCCCGGCGGGGCGAAGGTACGCCTCAGCGGCAAGATCGACCGCGTAGATCTCGATGACGCCAGGCAGCAGTACGTCGTGGTCGATTACAAGCTGCGCGGCGAGCAACTCTCGCTCGGCTACGTCGCCCACGGCCTCATGCTGCAGTTGCTCACCTACCTGATGGTGCTGGAGATCAACGGCGAGAAACTCGTCGGTCAGAAGCTCACACCCGCCGCGGCGATGTACCTCAAACTGCTGCGGACAACGACGGCGACCAAAGACCCCGAAGCCGAGCCCGCGTCGACCGACCCGATGTTCCACGGCCGCAGCCAGGCTCGCGGCATAATCAATGCCGCCTACGCCGAGCAGCTCGATCGCGACATCGGCGACGACACGGCGCCGAAGCTTTATTCCTACCGCCGCACGAAAAAAGAGAACAAGCTTTACGAAGCCGGCAACGACGGCGTCGAGCTCGATGAGTTTCAGACGCTCATCGCCCATGTGCACGGCGCGATCATCGAGCTGGCCGACGGGGTGATCGCCGGCGACATCGTCCCGCTGCCTTACATGGTCGGCACCGATACGCCGTGCGGCACCTGCCCGTACCTGAGCGTGTGCCGGTTCGACCGGCTTATCAATCAATACCGGATCCTGCCCCGGCTTTCGCGCCGCGAAGCGCTCGACCGGATCGCCGGGAAAGGCGGCTTCGCGTGAGCAGCCCGACCTGGACGACCGAACAACTGCTGGCCATCCGCACGCTGGGGCAGAACCTGCTCGTCTCCGCCGCCGCCGGCTCGGGCAAGACGGCGGTGCTCGCCAACCGGTGCGCGTACCTGGTGTGCGACGCCGACGCGCCGTGCAACATCGACCAACTGCTCGTAGTCACCTTCACCAACGCCGCCGCCGAGGAGATGCGCAAGCGCATCGGCCGGGCCATTGCCGAGCGCGTCGCCACCGCCCCCGACGACGCCCGCCTGCAGCGGCAGGCGATGCTCATCAACGCGGCGCAGATCTCGACCATCCACTCCCTTGGCTCGTCGATCATCCGCCGGCACTTCGACGCCCTCGGGCTCGATCCCAACTTCCGCCTGCTCGACGAAGACGAAGCAAAACTGCTCCGCGCCGATCTCGCCCGCGACATCCCAGACCTGAAGCTCAACGCCGCTGATGCAGACGTCTTCCGCGATCTCATCGAGCAGTACGGCGGCGGCAACCCGACGTCGGTGTCGGAGCTGGTGCTGTCGCTGCACGCACGGCTGTCGAGCCTGATCGACCCCGCCGCCTGGCTCGCCGAGCGCCGCGCCCGCGTCGCCGAGGCGGCCGATAAGCCGCTCGACGAATCGATGCTGGGCAAACGCCTCATTACGATGACGATCGCCCGCCTGTCGGTCCTGCAGCACGCCGCGGCCCGGCTTGTGGACGCCTACGCGACCTGCCCGGCGATCACGAAATACGCCACGTACTTGGCCGGCATCGTCGACACCCTCGCCGACTGGCAGCACCGCCTGACGCACCATGCGTTCGACCAGGTCGCCCCCGTGCTGCGCGAGGCGGAGTTCCCGCGCCTGCCGATCCTGCCCAAGTGCGACGAGAAGGAAGCCGCGCAGGCGCAAATCGTGCGGCTGCGCAAGCGCGTCGTCGCGGCGATCGGTGACGGGATGCTCGCCTTCACCGAAGCGCAGCTGCGTGATGGCATGGGGAAGACGCTGTGGGTGGTCGACCAGATCGCGGGGCTGCTGAACGATTTCGAGCGCCGTTACGCCGCCGCCAAGCGTGGCCTGGGGGCGCTTGATTTCAACGACCTTGAGCGCATGACGCTGCAACTCCTCCGCGACCCGGACACCGGCGGGCCGACGCCCATCGCGATCGAGTACCAGCAGCAGTTCTGCCACGTCCTCGTCGACGAATACCAGGACGTCAACGAAGTGCAGGACACGATCATCTCGCTGCTCAGCCGCAGCGACAACCTGTTCGTCGTCGGCGACGTCAAGCAGAGCATCTACCGCTTCCGCCAGGCCGACGTGACTCGGTTCATCGGTCGCTACAAGCGCTACCGCACGGACCCGGCCGCCCGCGGCAAGGTGATCGATCTGCAGAAGAACTTCCGCTCGCGTGCTGCGCTGCTGGAAGCGCTCAACGGCCTGTTCGCGGCGCTGATGACGAAGGAATCGGCCGAGGTCGCCTACGTCGCCAGCCAGCGCCTGGTGCCCGGGGCGACGTACCCCGACGGCGACAACCTGTTTCCCGGCCGGCCGATCGAGCTGCACGTGATCGAAGAGCGCCCCGCCGGCGATATGAGGTACGACGCCGACCAGCGCGAAGCGGTCCTCGTGGCCACGCGCGTGCGCAACATCCTCGGCCTCGACGGCAACGCCCCGCAGCAGGTCGTCGACCGCGACGGCGCGACCCGCAACGCCCAGCCGCGCGACATCGTGATCCTGTTGCGTGCCATGCGCATCAAGGCCGAGCGGTTCGCGGAGATCCTGCGCCGCGCTGAGGTGCCCGTGCGGGCCGACAGCACGACGGGGTTCTTCGCCGCCACCGAGATCAGCGACGTGCTGGCGACGCTGCACCTGATCGAGAACCGCCGCGACGACGTGCGCCTCGCCGCGTTCCTGCGCTCGCCGCTGGCCGCGGTGCCCGACGCCGCGAGCGCGATGGCCGAAGCGCGCCTGGCCTACCCGCCGGGCGACGCGACGCCCTGTTTCTTCCACTCGGTCGAGCGCTTCGCCGCCGAAGACGACTCCCCTCCGGCGCGGGCGGTCGCGGCGGCGCTGGCGAAGCTCGACCGCTG
>DASVSS010000436.1:0-3951 GCA_036387945.1 Tepidisphaeraceae bacterium
CGCTGTTCGTCGGCGCCCGTCTGGCCGGTCTTGTGGTCTTCACCGCCGATGAGCAGCACGTCCGTGCCGGTGCTGGCGCCGGATTTGAGCCGGACGTAGTGGTACGGATCGTGCGTGTCCCAATAGAGCGCGAACGGCAGACTGCCGGCGGGGATCTCAAGGCCGACCATGTAGGTGCGGTAGGCGGCCTGCTTGATGTAAATGCCGAGCCAGTCGTTGATCGGCGTGGGCGTGTTGGTCGCCACGACGACGTGCCGGGCGTTGATCGTCTCGCCGCCGCCGTAGAGCGTGACGCGCGCGGGCTTGGAAAATTGCGGCTCAGCGCCGGTGACGTCTTCGACGCGCTTGCCGAAATAAAACCGCACGCCCCGCCGCTCGGCGGCGGCGATCAGGCCGTTGAGGTATTTCTGCGGATGAAACGCCCCCTGCCGCCGGGCGAGGATGGCCTTCCCGGCGTCCGTGGCCGGCACGGCGTCGACGAGAGTGGCATCGACGCCGATGCGGCGCATCGCCGCGAACTCCTTGAACAGCTCGTCGCCTTCCTCGAACGGCCCCGGGAACAGATAGGCGTTGCAGCGGCGAAACTCGCAGTCGATGTTCTCGTCACGTGCGATCTGCTCGATGCGGTCGATGGCGGCGGAATGGCTTTCGTAGAGCGTGCGCGCGACCTCCACGTCGTACTGCCGCTCGATGTCGTAAAAACGGTCGTCGAAGATCGACGACAGGTGAGCACTGGTGCGCGTCGTCTCGCCCTGCGGCCATTCGGACTGATCGAGCACGATGACGCTCTTACCCTCGGCGGCCAGCAGATACGCGACCGTCGTGCCGGCGATGCCCGCGCCGATCACGCACACGTCGGCCGCCTCGCCGGGCAGCGGCGCGGGCGGGCGCGGATGAGGCGAGGTATCATTCGACCAGATCGGCGTGGTTTTACCGTTGTAGCTTGGCATCGTCGGATCTCGCTGAATGGATTGGGCGATGCTAGGACGTCTCCCGCGCCTCGTCGCGTGGGCTATTCATAACGCCGTCCCGAACGTCGGATCGCCTCAGGCGGAAAAGCCCTACTGTCACTCGCGCCCCTCGAAAGGAAACTTATGTTTGTGCATAGCGTGTTTTTCTGGATGAAAGAGGACGCACCCGCCGATGCAGCGGCGCAGACGCTGGCGGACTGTGATGCGCTGCTCAGCCAGATCCCGGGCATGGTGGCGTTTTCTGCCGGGCGGCCGGCGATGACGCCGCGCGAGGTTGTCGACAACACCTATGCCGTCGGGCTGCTGACAGCGTTCGCCGATCGTGCGGCGCACGACGCGTATCAGACGCACCCCCTGCACCTGCAATTCATCGATCGCAACAAGGCGAACTGGGAGCGCGTGCGGGTTTACGATTTCGTGTCGTGACGACCGGGCGCCCGCCAGTCATTTGGCCAGCGTCGCCACGAGCCGCCAGACGACGTGCGGCGGGTACGGCCGCGCGAACTGCTTGTTGAAGGCGACAACGATTTCGTCGAACCGCGGCGTATACGGCAGGCGGTCGCGCCGGCCGATGTCGGCGCCGAGCAGTGTGCGCAAACGGTCTTTGGCTTCTGGCTCGATGGCCGGCGGCTTGCTGGCGGCGGCGCCGAGTTTCGGCAGCTTGCCGGCCTTGCGCAGGGTAAGCAGTTGACGCCAAACTTCGGCGGCGGCCGGCTTCTCGCCGGGCAATGCGCGGGCGTACTGGCTTAGCAGCGCCTCAAAGTGCCGCGTGTACGGCAGGTCGTCGGCGGTGCGCCCGAGCTCGACGTAAGCAGCGATCAGCGCCGCCGCGTCACTGGCCGGCGCTTGGGGGGCCGCCTCCTCGAACAGCGCCCCAGCCGCGGCGCCGCCGGCGATGTCTTGGCCGGGCGTTTTGTGATCGACGAGCACGAGCACGTTGCCGAACGGGTCCCGCACGGTCGCGCGTCGGCCTTGTGCGGTCTCCGACGGGGGCACGAGGAAGGTGAGATTCAATTCCGACCGTCGGGCGTACATCGACGCGACGTCGTCGACGCCGAAGACGATTTCCACGTCGCTGCGATTGCGGTCGTCGTGGAGGATCAGTTCGGTGTCGCCGTCCTCGAACTTCATCGCAACGGCCGTCGATTGCTTGCGGTCGATCCGCAGCCCCAGCGCCTCGGCATAAAATTTCGACGCCGCGGCGACGTTAGGAACGCGGAGCAGGATGCGGTCGACGCATTTGAGCACGAAGCGATTGTAACGCGGGGGCCGTAATCGCACGAAGCCGCCGCGAAATTGCGCAGCCGGGCAGATGCCGACCAGCCGTGCCTGTCCCCTGTCCCGCGGGTACGCGGGCGAGGGGGACCGGAGGGTGCGGCGTCGCGAGTGGAAGCGCGTGGGCGTCTATGCGGTGGCGGGTGTTTCGGCCGGGACGAGAACTTCCTGTTCCTGCGCGGTGGGCGTGTGATAGCCGCCGCGAAGGACAAACACCCCGCCGAGCAGGTTGAGCGCCATCCCCACGAGGCGGATCGACATCGTCAGCGCCAGCGCTTCATTCACGGTCGCGCCTTGCTGCTTGGTCATGTAGAACGCAAACGCCTCCATCACGCCGACGCCTTGCGGCGTGATCGGGATCGCGCCGGTCAGCACGATGACGGGGACGACAATGAAATAATACCAGTTCGAGATCGGCAGCCCGAACGCATTGCCCGCCAGCATAGCGGAGAGGACGACCGTGACGTGCACAGGGAACGTGATGAGCACCGCCCACAGCATCAGGGCGGGCCGCTCGCGGTAGAGCCGCAGGACGTCGACAATCTTGCGCAGCTTGTCCTGCATCGGCATGCGCCGCACGATCGCACCGATCGACAGCAGACGCCGCAGCCAAGTCGAGTAAAGCACCCACAGCCCCACGACCATGCAGGTGAGCATCGTGGCCGCGGCGATGGCGACCTGCAGGCAGGCGCGGCTGCTGGGGTCGGTGTGGTCGCCCGCCCGTGCGTACTGAATCGCCGCGAGCGACCCGCCGAGGATCACCAGCGCGATCAGGCCGAGCACGCGGTCGATGATGACGCTCATCACCGCCGCCGTGCGCTGCTGCGGAGCAGACTTGGCGGCGTAGTACGCCTTGAGCACGTCGCCGCCGGTCGAGCCGGGCATGAAGCTGTTGTAGAACGCGCCCACCATGTTGAGCACGAACGCCCGAGACAGGCTCATGCCGATGCCGAGGGCGCGCAGCAGGCGGTGCCAGCGCAGCGTGGTGAACATCACCGTGATCGGGATCACTGCAAGAGACGCCAGCAGCAAACGCGCGTCGGCGCGACGCACCATGGCCAGGACGCCCGTCTGCACCCGCGGCTGCGGCACGTCGAGCGTGAAGCCGCCTTTGACTTGAGCCGGATCGACGAACCGCCCCCCGCCGTCGCCTGCCGCAACGAGCAGCGCCAGCACCTGGGGCTTGCGGTCGGCGGGGCCGCTCAGGCGCATGGCCAGTAGTGGTGTCGGTCCGCTTTCGCCGATGAGTTCGACGGATTTGCGGTCGGGGCCGTTCACCACGCGCGCGCCGTCGGTGCGCTGTGGCCCGGCGGCGGTGTCGACCAGGAACGTCGCGTCCTCCTCGCCGGCGGACTCGGCGAGGGTGTGCTCGACGGGGAGATTACGCTCATCGAGCACGAGCACGCGGTCGCGCAGGTGAACGTTAGTCACCACCCACGCGATGCCGAGCACGGCGATCGTCCAGCGCAATAGAAACCGGACGACCCGCCCGCGGCGTGACTTCATAGGGGGCGGCAATTGTGGCGGCGTCAGCCCGTTTTGTCGAGACGCCACGACGTTGTCTGCCTTGCGGTCACTGATTCGTACGCGCGACTTAATCCGTGCGCCCCGCCTCGAGCATCTTGCGAAGGTACTGGTTCTCCCGGCGCGTGGCCTCGAGATCGAACACGAGGTACTTGATCGACAGCCGCAGGTAGTCGAGCGA
>DASVSS010000437.1:0-2595 GCA_036387945.1 Tepidisphaeraceae bacterium
TCAAGATCGTCGTGCCCAAAGACCTCACCGACCAGGAACAGGCGTTCGTCCATGACATGCAGGCCCGCCACCCGCTCAACCCGCGGCAGGACGTGGGCTGGTGAGCCGGCGGCACAAAAAGTCACAGGGCCGCGAGGAAACACTCAAGATGCGTACGCTAACCCGTTGTTGTTCGATCGCTTTATGGACACTCATGACCGCATCCACCCATGCCCAGTCGATTCCTATGACCACGCCCCCCGCGCCGGCGGCGACGGCGTTTGCGCTGGCGGACGTGACGCTGCTCGACGGGGCGTTCAAGCAGGCGATGGCCCGCAACGGGCAGTACCTGCTTTCGCTCGAGGCGGACCGATTCCTGCACAACACGCGCAAGTACGCTGGCCTTGAGCCGAAGGGTGCGATTTATGGGGGGTGGGAGTCGCGCGGCATCGCCGGGCACTCGCTCGGGCATTACCTCACGGCCCTGGCGCTGCAATATTCGGCGACGGGCGACAATCGGTTCCGCGAGCGCATCGATTACCTCGTCGCGGAGATGGCCGAGTGCCAGGAAAAGTACGGTGACGGCTACATCGGCGCGCTGCCACCGAAGGAACTCGACACCCTGCGCGGCCTGGCCCAGGGCAAGACGAGAATGGACGCCAATGGCTCGTGGGTGCCGTGGTACACCCAGCACAAGGTGATCGCCGGGCTGAAGGACGCGTGGGTGCTGGCCGGGTCGCAGCAGGCGAAGGTCGTCACGCTCAAGCTTGCCGACTGGGTCGACCGCATCACGAGCGGCCTGACGCCCGAGCAGCAGCAGGCGATGCTGCGCATCGAGTTCGGCGGGATGAACGAGACGCTCGTCGAGTTGTACGCCCTCACCGGCGAGGCGCGGTATCTCGCGGCGTCGAAGCGGTTTTATCACAGCGCCGTACTCGACCCGCTGCTGGCCGGCCGGGACGAATTGTCGGGCAAGCACGCCAATACGCAGGTGCCCAAGATCATCGGCGAAGCGCGCCGGTACGAAGTCACCGGCGACGCCGGCGGGCGCAAGATCGCCGAGCACTTCTGGGACCGCGTGGTGAACCACCACTCCTACGCCATCGGCGGCAACAGCGACCGCGAACACTTCTTCCCCGTTGGCCGCGCCGCCGAGCACCTTACGGCGCAGTCCGCCGAGACGTGCAACACCTACAACATGCTCAAGCTCACCGAGCATCTGTTCGGCTGGTCGCCGCGGCCGGCGTATGGCGACTACTACGAGCGCGCCCTTTACAACCAGATCCTCCCCTCCCAGGAACCCACGCACGGCATGTACACGTACTTCGTGTCCCACAAGCCCGGCCATTTCCGCACTTACAGCAGCCCGCACGATTCGTTCTGGTGCTGCGTCGGCACGGGAATGGAAAATCACACGAAGTACGGCGGGGCGATCTACTTCAAAAGCGGGACCGACACGCTCTACGTCAACTTGTTCATCCCGTCACAACTGACGTGGAAGGAAGCGGGCGTCGAGCTGTTGCAGGAGACGCAGTACCCGACCACGGACCAAACGCAGTTCACGGTCAAGTCCGCGCCGGCAACGCCTTTCGCGCTGCAGGTGCGGGCCCCCGCATGGGCGACCGGCCCGCTGCGCTTTCGGCTGAACGACACGCCGCTCGAAGTCGACGCCAGGCCCGGCACTTTTGCGGCGGTAAAGCGCGTGTGGGCCGCGGGGGACCGACTGTCGGTGACGATCCCGATGGGCCTGCGGGCCGAGCCTTTGAACGGCGCACCGAACAAAATCGCGTTCATGTACGGCCCGCTCGTGCTCGCGGCGGATTTGGGGCGCGTACCGGATTCGAAGAATTTCCCCATCGCCGGCGATCACCTCGTTAACGAGCGGGTGAAGGGCGCCGAGGCGCCGGTGATCGTCGCCGCCGCGGGCGGCTCGCCGGTCGAATTGCTCGAGCCGGTCGCTGGCGAGAGCCAGACTTTCCGCACGCGCGAGGGCGTCGGTCAGCCGCAATCGATCACCTTCCGCCCGTTCAATGCGATGCCGTACCAGTATTACAACCTGTACACCGACGTGCTCACCCCCGCGGAGTGGGACGCGCGCAAAAGCGAGCGCGAAGCGCTGGCCGAGCGTGAGCGGCGCGAAGCGGCGCGCGTGGTCGACGACATCTCACCCGGCGAGCAGCAGTCGGAAACCGACCACAACTTCGCCGGCGAGCGTTCCAACAGCGGCGTGTTCCGCGATCGCAGCTACCGCGACGCGCGCTCGGGCGGATACCTGTCGTTCGAGCTGAAAGTGCTGCCCGACACGCCGCAGATCCTCCGTTGCACCTACTGGGGCGAAGAGGGCGGCCGGCGGACGTTCGACGTGATCGTCGACGGCAAAGTGCTCGTCACCCAGATACTGGCACGCGATAAGCCGGGCGCGTTCTTCGACGTCGAAACGCCGCTGCCGGCGGAGATGGTGCGCGGGAAATCGAAGATCACCGTCCGGCTCCAACCCGCCTCCGGCAGCATCGCCGGCGGGCTGTTCAAGTGCGCCGTGCTCAAAGCTGCCGATTGATCACCGCCATGCACCGGTGGCGTTTATGCCCTTGCGGGCGAGGCAATTCGTGGCGTGGG
>DASVSS010000438.1:0-12955 GCA_036387945.1 Tepidisphaeraceae bacterium
TCCTCGTCGTTGTGCTTTGTTCATCAGGCCGGCGCGGCTTAGCCGTCGCCCCGGTCTTTGCCCGGCGAATGCCGTGTGAGACTACATTGACTTCCGGGTCGCGGGTTCGATCCCCGCCGACGACGGCTCCGCTCTGGCGGACCGTCGCCGTAGCTCAGTTTGGTAGAGCGGGAAAACCGTGTCTCGCCGACCCCTCGTCGCCGGGCATTTTATTCGTGAAGGATCGATCATGACTGACGCCAGCAGCAGCCCATTGAAAGTCATCCCCACGGACGCCAACACCGGCATCCTGCCCGTGCCCCGCGGCCGGCCGATCACGGTGATCGCCAACGACGCCGTGCGCAGCGGCTTCGACGCCGGCTGCCTGCAGCAGGCCGTCAACAGCGCCGGCGCCCCTGGCGTGACGCAGGTGGTGCTCAACCCCGACGCCCACGTCGGCTACGGCGCACCGATCGGCTGCGTGATGGTCTCGCCGACGCACATCTACCCCGGCCCGGTCGGCGTCGACATCAAGTGCTCGATGAGTTTGCTGCAGCTCGACCTGCCCGCCGACGCCGTCGCCGATCGCCGCACGCGCCGCGAACTGATCGACGCCATCACCGCCCGCACGCCCACGGGCCCCGGCCGCGGGCAGCGGTCGGTGCGCAAGGGCCGGCGCGTCGGCCTGGAACTCGGCACGAAGGCGATCCTCGAAGGCGCGTCGCCCGAGGTGCTCGTCGGTCTCGGCGTCCCGCCCGCGTGGGCAAGCCGTTGCGAGGACTCGGCCCACGTCGGCCACGACGGCACGACCGCTGCGCTTGCCCTGCGCCTCGAACACCACCTCGCCGCCGGCACGGTGCGCAACTTCGCCGACAAGATCGGCCAGCTCGGCAGCTACGGCGGCGGCAACCACTTCGGCGAGTGTGAAATCGTACACGTCGCCTCCGGCGCGTCGCCCGAGGTGGTCAATACTTTTGGCCTGCGCGATGACTGCGTCGCCTTCCTCTCCCACTGCGGCTCGCGCGGCTTCGGCAACATCCTGGCCGACCGGCAATTCCACGTGCTGCAGGGGCTGTTCAAAGAATGGTCGATCCCGCTCCCCGCCGGGGACCGCCACCTCGTCTACGCGCCGCTGGGCACCGCCCACGCCAACGCCTACCTCGACGACCTGGCACTGGGCGCGAACTTCGCCACGGTCAATCACATGCTGATCAACGCCCTCGTGCTCGAAGCGTTCCAGGAAGTCATTCCCGGCACGCGCGGCGAGTTGGTCTACTTTATCAGCCACAACATCGCCCGGCCGGAGATCGTCGACAACCAGAGCGCGTGGGTGCATCGCAAAGGCGCCACCCGCGCCTTCCCCGCGCGGCACCACGGCCTGAAGGAAACGCCGTTCTACGCGACCGGCCACCCGATCCTCCTACCGGGCAACCCGCGCGAAGGCAGTGTCGTGATGGTCGCCAGTGATGGCGCGGCCAAGAGTTGCTACAGCGTTAACCACGGCGCCGGCCGCCGCATGGGCCGCCGCGACGCCGGCCGACGATTGGATCAGAAAACGGTCGACGCCGAACTCGACCGTTGCGACATCCTGAGCAACTGCCGGCAATATCCGATCGACGAAGCCCCTGACGCCTACAAAGCGTTCGGCGACGTGCTCGACAGCGTCGAAGGCGCGGGCCTGGCGACGACGGTGGCGAAGTTGAAAGCGACATTCGTCATCAAAGACGGGGATAAGGCAGACGACTAACCTTGACCCCGCAACGGCGCTTACCGCGCGATCACTACCATTCGGCCGCAGACGGAAGTGAAAGATGGCAACGGACGAGATCAACATCGACGGCGCGCGCGGCGAGGGGGGCGGGCAGGTCCTGCGCACCGCGCTGGGCCTCTCGGCGCTCACCGGGCGCCCCTTCTCTATTAAAAATGTGAGGGCAGGGCGCAAGAAGCCAGGTCTGATGCGGCAGCACCTCGCCGCCGTGCGGGCTGCCGCCCAGATCTGCTCGGCGAGCGTGCGCGGCGCAGAGATCGGATCGGAGGAATTGTCGTTCCAGCCCGGCGCGGTGACGCCCGGCGACTACACGTTCGCCATCGGATCGGCCGGCAGCACGACGCTCGTGCTGCAGACCGTCTTGCCGGCGCTGCTCACCGCGAGTGGGCCGTCCACGATCACGCTCGAGGGCGGCACGCACAATCCGCTCGCGCCGCCGGTGGACTTTATCGAGCACGCTTTTTTGCCAGTCGTCAACCGCATGGGCCCGCGGGTGGACTTGAAGTTCGATCGCCACGGCTTTTACCCCGCGGGCGGCGGCCGCTGGTCTGTCGCCATCACCCCCGCCGCAAAGCTTACGCCGGTCACAATTAACACGCGCGGAAAGACAAAGACCCGCCAGGCCAAGGCGATCGTCGCCGGCCTGTCGGGCTCGATCGCGCTGCGCGAATTGGAACGCGTCGAGGCCCGCCTCGGCTGGTCCGGCGACGATCTCTGCATCCGCCAGATTCCCGACGACGAAGGTCCGGGCAATGTCGTGATGCTGAAAATCGAAAGCGAGCACGTTACCGAGGTCTTCACTAGCTTCGGATCGAAAGGCATCACGGCCATGGCCGTCGCCGATGAAGCCGTTGACCAGACCCGTGCTTACCTGCTTTCCACCGCGCCTGTCGGCGTGCACCTGGCGGATCAGCTATTGATTCCGTTTGCCTTGGCGGGGGGCGGGAATTATGTCGCCACGGGGGTGACGCCGCACGCGACGTCAAACATCGAGGTGATTCACGCCTTTCTGGATGTCAGGATCACGACCGGGCCGGCCGGCGAGGGCGGGGCCCTTTACGCTATCAATTCGCCGGCGTGACGTGTGCCCGTCCCACCCACACGTCGGCTGGATTGATAACAGTGGAACGCCGCGATGGGCTGGGCAGCGGGCGCTGCCCGCCTGCCCAGGAATTAATCATTCGACATGGTTGCCAGCGAAAACTGTGCTCCAGCGGTCAATTCTGCTGAGGGAATTCGCTTTGACGTCGCCAATGCGTTGTCCGGCCTCGCTCATGGTAGCTACGTACCTCCGGTATGGATCGCCGACGATGCCGAAGACGCGAGCGTGCCGCAGTTGCCCGAGCTGGCGGCAGTGGCGGTAGTGGGAATTGCGGCAGAGCATTCGGTCTAAAACCGCGCTATCGATCGGCTGCTCTGTGTTGCTCGCGTGAACGTAGAGTGTGTAACCGGCCTCTCCGTCCGGCGGGTTGGGCGCCAATATTCGAAAGGTCCACTCCGACGCAACTTCGGCAAGCACGCCGGCGACAAAACCTTCGCTAAGTTTTTCGCCGCACAAATCGACGACCAGATCGTCACGGCCCAGGAAGTCGAGCGTCGGCGCGCCGCCGAGGAAGCCCGTCACCCGTACGCGGTCGCCGAGGCGATAGCGGTACAAACCGCCAGCGGTAGTGACGGCCACGGCATAGGTACCGCCGGGTTCGACCTCGTGGGGCAGGCGCGACCGGCCGGCGTCGTCGAAGAACTCAAACACGTGAGACCTTACGGCGAGCACCTTGGCCGGTCCGAAGGGGATGCTGATGAACGCTTCTGTGGCCAGCAGGCCTTTGGGCTGCACGCGTGCATTGGGGAACAGGTGACACACCGGCCGCACGCCGGCGGCAGCATTGCCATCGGCCCAGCAACTGATCAGCCGCAGTTCGGGCCACACGGCAGCCGGGTTGCTCGGGCCGATCGAAGCTAACGCCCTGGCCCGCGTCGGCACTGGCCGTAGCAGGCGATCGGCCATCCTGCGGACCGTGGGGGGCACGTTCACGTCGGCGCCGAGCTTGCCGGCCGCGAGGTCGTGCAGCAGTGCGTCCCAGCGCTCGGGCAGCGATTGCCGCACCCCGTGTCACGCTAGGACAATCTGCCGGTGTCAGCAGGGGGGTATTCAGAAATGCCCCGCCGGGACGACCGGCCGATCGCTATCGCCGGGTGCTCGTCACTCTAAAAGACCGCGAACGTAGGACAGAGCTAAGACGATTACCTCGGCCATCGCCAGCACGCGAAAAACCGGAGAAAATAAGGGAAGCGGCGAAAGGGACTCGAACCCTCAACATTCGGCTTGGGAAGCACGCCCGAATAAGCCTATCTCGGCCGGAAATCCACTGTTCTTTCAGACGATAAACGGCGTGAGGCGTCTTTGCAAGTCATCGCAAACAATAGCATCATCTCTCGAGTTATTGCGGTATGAGGGCGTCATTGACGGTAAAGACGGTACGTGACAGAACTCCTCTTTGTGCCACGAGAGTGGGCGCCCCTTCGGTCCGCCGTCGGACGCGGGGCTAGCCAGCAGCACCGCGAGTGGTACAACCGGCCGACCCAGGGCGGGGCGTCGCCGGTGAACTGTCTGGGGGAGGCCAGCCATGCGGTGAGACTGGCGGCCGAGCAGGTGCAGCTGGTGGAGATGGACGCCGACTACTGGAAGCCGTGGGTGCACCAGCGGCTGGTCACGGCCGTGGGCTCACCCGGTGCCATGACGCTGTACAAGGCCCCGGCGCAGGACCACCTCTCGCTGGCCAAGCACCTGACGGCCGAGGTCAAGACCGAGGAGTTCGTGGCCTGCAAGGGCGTAGTGACCAAGTGGGAGCGCATCAGGAAGCAGAACCACTGGCTCGACGCCCTCTACAACAGTTGCGTGGCCGGGTCCGGGGCGGGGGTAAGACTCGTGGACGAGGTGGTGCCGCAGACCCCGGCGCGGGCCGCATCATATGAAGAGCGAGACCGGCCGGCGTGGAGCCCATTCGTCAGTGCCGAGGCCGAGGAGCGGTAGCACGCGGGGCTGCCGAGGCGTTACTGATCAGCTAACCCTTCCCTGCTACGGTGTCGCCGCGATACCGAAGTGCAGGAGCGCGTAGCGGTCACCGCACGGCGGTTCTATTGACGAGGATCTCTCAACGCCGTCCTTGGCATCATGTCCGCGACGCTGCTCACGTATCCCGGCGGCACGAGCATGTAGATGCGCTTGACGTAGCCCTCGACAGGGCTGGTGCTCATCGGTCAACTTTGTGCGGCAATCGTCTCTCCCGCTGTAAGGCCGGAGCTCTTTGTGCTTGTGGCCCCGTTAGTCGAGACGGCACCCCACTACGAAAAAGTATCGGGATGCTGTTCAGAAAATCGAAGTAATTCCCCAATGGGCATGACGCACAGGTCGACGTCAGCATTCGGATATCCAACCCAATGCTCTTCGAAATCCGTCCTTGAGATGCTACGGATTGATTAACGTTTGTGTCGGAAACATGAAGCCCTTCTGGGCAGACTCCGCGGCGACGGGTGCAGATCCCAGTGTCGCAAGAACAAAATCCGCAAGGCTCCCGGTGTCTTTGTGGAGAACGTAGACCCTGACATTCCGATATTTACCGGTGTAAGCGATACCCTTCTTATTTGCAGGCTTTTGCAGTGTATACCAATTTTGCGGCACGGACGGAGCAGTCGTGGGTTTGGTGGTGGCGGTGCTCTCCAAGGCTCCCAGTCGCCACTGGTCTCGGTATTCTTCGTCGCCGATCGCGCCAACCGCCCGTCGGAAAAGCGCGCATAATTGACGTAAGTCAGACGGGCTTGTCACGGGTACCAAATCCCAGTTCAGGGTCCACTGTCGTTCAGCTCCTGCTTCGATGCCAGGAGTGGCTTTCCTTAAGATTTGCCACTCGAATGAAACCCCAGGCGATACCTTGTCGGAGACCTGGGCTGCACCTCCGCTTAGCCTCACCAGCGATGGCAACGCGTTGTTGTCGTTTTCGAACACGCGCCACGGTGCACGTTATGAGCACGTCAAGGTGGGCGGAGCGCGCGCTTTGCCGAGGAGTAACTTAGGATCGGCGTTCGTATCATGGGAGCATGGATGCGACTTTTCCACCTCCTGCTTTTGGCGGCGACCGTACTGGGCTGCAACCAGCAACACCGGCTTGCGGAAACCACGTCTGATCGGGTGGCACGGCCAATGGAAATGCGGTTTGAGGAACGTGGCACCGCATCTCCCCTCACGCGCGACCCAGCGAACGAAGCAGCTGCGCCTTCCGCCGTGCAAAAGATGTCTGTGGTTTTCGTCGGCCAACCGCCGGCAGCTGCAATCAAGGCAAAGCTGTACCCTGCCTTTGAGCTGTACGACATCCCAAAGACCGAAGAGCATTACAGCCGTCAGGACAGAGTGCTCATTACGCTAAGAAAAGTGGGCAAACGCGCGACCGAGGTGCAGATGATCGACCTCGCGATCGAGGCCCACACTCCGGACGCCGGGATGCAGCTGCTCGACATCTTCGCCATCGCGCCGGCAGTGATGGAGGCCGAAGGGAACTGACTCCGGTCACACGGGTAGCGTGGCAGGACGCCGCGGATGGCGGCGGCACAGTTGCCCTCCGCCATAATGGGCAGACGGCCGAAGGGCAAATTCAAGCTAGGAGCGACGATGAGGTCGTAGATCAAATACTAGACGAACGAGACACGGGAGCAGCTTCGAAATCATCATGAAGAACCACTCGCCTACATGGCGGGCAACCTCTTCGGCGGCGACAACGCTGCATCCGCGATGCAACCCGCCGGCGTAGCGCGGCTCTCTGCGACGGAAGATACGATGAAACGCTGCGCGACCTAACGTTGTTGAGTTGCTGAAGCCTCCCGGGCAAGCAGCGATCGCTGCAGCTTCAGCGCGACCTGGTAAGCGAGAAGCTCGTGAGCACGCTGCTCAAAGCGGAAGACGCGGTTGGCCAACATGTGCACGATTGACGGCGCCATACGATCTACTGTCCGCTCCAGTCGATCCTCCGCTTTGATGCGTGCAAGGCGCATCGCGAGTTGGGCTGCCCCCGAAGCCACTTCATAGAGGAAGCGTCCCAAAACCTCATTGTAAGAGGCTGAATCGACATTCCGCCAGTACAGAGCTTCAATGAACGCACGGTTACGGCGAAATACGCGGGGAGAGATCGCTGCAAGTTCGCCAGTCGCTTCCACCTCCCCCATAAAATTCGCCAAAAGACGCTCGAGCACATGCAGAATCCGCTTTCCATCATGCTCGAGTAGCTCGTTCAGCACGTGAATGGTCCCCACCGCAATTAGTAACACGCGGTTTTCGTCAGTTAGACTGGACGAGTCATTTAGCAGCACGTCCAAGAATGCCTGAGATTCGGCAGCAGCCAAGTCGCGTATGGCAGAACAACTTCGCTCGCCGCCGTAGCGGCTTTCTTCATCAAAATGGGCCGTCAAAGTGAAATCAACTATCTTGCCTTTCGATAGTGCATCGCTACACGCAGCCAGAGAAGACATAACTAAGTCGGAGCTGGCTGAATAGGACGCTTTCATCCTCAATCGGATATGTGGCCTGTCATCTTGCGCACGAGTAAAGTACCAAGCCTCGACAAGAGAGCCCCGGGCAGCACCGAAACCCGTTATAAAATCAGCTAACGCGGCCTCCATGACCGATTCGCCACAGTAGAGACAGAAACAATGCCACTTGCTGTCTGCGCGCGGGACCAGAGGAGATCGAGAAGCTATATCAGGCGCACCCCGCCGATAGGCGCTCTTTCCTACGTGCTTCAGCACCAACGGAAGAATAAAGTCGTGGCAGTAAGATCCGTCTGCCGACTGCACAGCCGACTCGTTAAGAGCAGGCCAGAGCTCGACGACGCTTACATCGTTACCTAGCCCCAGCTGGCGCAGCACCAGCCGCCGCATCGCGGGCACACGAAGATCCAATGCCAACCCCTGGCGTCCTACCTCGATCATCGTTACGTGGTCTGGAATTTCCTGTCGATCGATGTACTCAAGAAGAATTACGTCGGTCCAAGCTGACCTGTCCGCCGCGTTGAAATTCCATCGCGCCAACGAAAGAATCGTCCCGCTATATTCGACTCGAGGAAGAAACGGCGCCGCCTCAAGCACGCCCCAATCCCATCTCAGAGACCTGAAGCAAGGCTGCGATGCCACCAATGCCAGGACACGCTTGACCTGTAGTTCTGCCGCCTCCTCGGTATTCACCGACTGGGTCACATGAGCCAGAACGACATCACCGTTCCTGCCGTGGGTTAGTACTACGCGGCCATTCCTCACTGATACCCATAACTCTCGAATCGGGATATGGCCGGCGCCTCCGTACGATGAATCAACCACGATTTCATTGCCGTACTCATTGAAACGCGAGATGGTGTTGTCTAGCTGGGAATCTGTCGATAAACACACCTCAGCATGCAAAGCCCCTTCGGTCAATTCTTGCTCCGCTGCGCATATCGCACTACACAAATCCCTGATAGTCGGGTCGGCGACCCCGAATCGAGAATAGAGACGGCCTGCAGGTGGACCAACAGCGGTGTCGATCGCGACTATGAAATCACCAAATGCAATCGCAGAGTCTCCTCTTGCCGATAGTCTAAATATCACGTCAAGAGAAGACGGCATCGCTTCGTGAGGCGGCGACTGAAAATTCGCAAGCATTTCGTCGCTAAGAACAGACGTTGTTCTTTTGAGCCGGGCTGCTTCGTCCAAAAGCCGAAGATTCAGCTTATGCCACAGTGCGTGTGCATGCGTCTCAGATGCCCCGTGCCGCCGCGCCTGAGTATGTGTTGGTGGATCGGAACCAGCGAAGACCTGCCCTACGGGTGGGTGCCGGCGACCATCAGTCCCATACCCATGTTCCGGGTCAACGAACGACATTAGCGGGAGAGGTTCGCCGCCTCCCACCTCCGCGAGCCGATGCCGGAATGATCGTAAGGGATCGTGCGTCCAATCTATTAAGCGGCATAGTATCCCAACCCCACTTATTACACGGTTGACGACGTCGTGGTGAAGACGGAGGCTTGGATCTCGTCGAACCATCATAAGTTGCCGACCGCTCGTCTCCTCACGGTCAACAACAATCGGCTCGCTGCCTCCATTAACATCCTCCGCAGACACAAGCTCTACCTGATCCGGCCGTCGGAGAAAAGACTCAACATTTTCCGGCACAAGCAAGCCTGCTTCCACCAGACGTTGAACAAACTCTTCAGCATCATTCCTACTTTGACAGCTCGACTGATCCGGCGCCAGGCAGCTTACAAGATCGTCGAAGCCGACCGCCGCACCGGCCAAGTTCATCACCTTGTTCAACTCTTCAGTTAGAGTGACCGAGACGAGTTTACTCACACCGTTCGGAGCACGCGACAAGAACCTAGCGGTGCCGCATAAGACATAGAGGCTGGGCGAAAGCCGCCAGGTGACGCTCCTCGGCGAGGAGCAGGCGACGAGCCAAGCATTTTTCCGGGAAGCATATTGATCGGGGAGTGACACTATCCGTAGATCTCGATCCTGCACCACGAGCTTACTGCAGTTCGAGATTGCTACGGTGCCAACCGAGCCGAACAAACCGAATGGCGATGGCTTGGATCCGGATCGCAACAAGTAGCGCAGAAGCGCTGAATCAGTCCTGCCTTCCGCGCTTAGCGGCGCACAACCGTCATCGAGAGCCGCGAACAATGAGGGACTCGCGTAAGCTAATGCACGCAGGAATGTCTTATCGCTAAGCGCTTCTCTCAAGACCGTGGTCAACGATGCCGACTCCATAGCACCAGCCACAAGAACGCGCTGAATGGGCCAAAGCGGTGTTCGAAGCACGGCAGCTTCGAGCGCCTGGTACGGGATCACGTAGGGGGTATTGTGTGGTCTCATGGGAGTGCGGCATAGCGATAAGCTAGGTCGCCCAGCGACACGGCGGACTGCCTACCCAGTAGTGCAAGGGTTGATTTTCATCGCGTGCAGAACGCAGACCACTGGGTAGGGGCCATACATTGTGATATACGAAGCTCTCGCGTCTCGATCTTGGATGTTGCGGACAGAATGTAGCTGCTCAAAGTCGATGCGGATGCGATTGAGGCTATGTGGTATGAGTGATGACCTGAGGTTGATGATCAGCTCCGTGTAGGCGGCGTCCACAACGAATGAACCGGCGTTGTGCCCATTAATGAACAGCGAGAATGCTACTGATTCTCCCTTCCACGGAGGCGATATGCTTAACTCGATCTGCCCCTCCACGCCGTCGTCCCAAGGGAAGCAGATCTCAGCTTTCGGCAAGTAGAAGAGGAAGTCTATACCAGGCTGCTCCCACCCGCTCCGCGACATCTCGCGAACGAACTGCCCGCATCCCGACCGACGATCGAGGAAGAAGAGACTTTTCAAGCTGTATTCGAGTGTTGGGAGCATCCCGGCCGTCTGCTCCGTGAACCTCGTCTTGCGATCTTGGGGCGATATGCGCAACACCTCGCAAAGAAGGCGAAAGAGCACGTCGTCAAACCGAGCATGATAGATGAACTTCAAGAAGAATATCTTGAAACGCTCCGGTGCATCGCGAAGGCCTTTAGCCTCCATAACTTCAAGTGTGAGGTGATCACGCCACCGCAGACATGCAGTTTCCAAAAGTATCTGCAATAGAGAATTGGTCTCCGTCGAGGCCGCGATGCTAGCTTCGAGCCAATACCGTACGAGAGACTCTGGCTGGCCATTTTGATGGCTATGGAGCGCTGAACAGATGCAAGCCAGTGACTGTTCAACGGCCGAGAGCGGCAGGTTTCGAGGTACATGTGCGCAGTCGTAATTAACGTTGGGCAGCATTCGGTTGGTAGATATCACGTCTGCCAAAGCTGAAATCAGTAAATTGTGACCTTTAGCTGACAGATGACAATAGTCGAGGAAGTATTCTCGGCCCGGCACATGATCAACTGCGGCAGAAGCGAGCAGATTTGGCAGATCCACATATGGAACGTCAAACGCGGAACAACTTTGTCGAATAACGTTCGCCCCGTGCTCCGGCAACATAGGAACTGCCTGGAAGAAGGGTCCCAATCCGGCCCCCAAGCCGTCTTCAAAGTGCTGCCTGGCTGATGGTGATGCCGCAGTTCGCATGGCTCTAGCCAGACCAAAATGTGATCGCTGGCATGTCCACCCGTCCAGAACACATGCGGCCTCAAATTGTCGTAAAGCTTCCGCTACATCTCCGGCATCTAGCGACAATTCTGCCGCATCGACAAGTCTAAACCATGCCCCTAGACTCTCGCCGGACAATCCCGATGGCACGAGCTCGTTAGGAATCCAGTCGCCATAGTTGAAGGCGGGAATGACGAAGATCAGCTTCTTTCCGAAGCCACGGCACGTGCTTATTGTTGTTGTGGCGGCACGACGGAGGCCATCGTGATACTCGGCATGTAGAGCCGAAATCGTTTCCGCAAGATCACAGGTCTGAACCGCCCATCGGCTTGCATAACTGAATGGTCCATCCGGAGATTCATTGGCGTGGTGGGATGGAAGCAACCAGCGAGCTTCATTGTTTCCGCAGAAGACAATAACGAGGTCCGGATCAAGCGTCATGCCCGCCTTTAGTAGCGCGGTGCACTCCCTTCTCCAACTGGCATTGACGCAGGTAAGATCGATGACTTCGACAGGATGTTTTGCTAAGCTGCTGAGCGAAGTCTGAAGTGCCGCAGAAAGGCAGTAGTCTCCGAAGTAGCCCCAACTTGCAGCGGCCGATTCACCGATTAGGATAACGCGGCCGTCTTCCGGATGCTTGCGTCCGGTTTCGTGGCGAGCTAGATGAAATTTCAGCCGCTCTTGGAGTGTCGGTGATGGAGTCGGAGACCAGACGAACGACTTATCTCCATCACCAATGAGACGCCACGGTCCCACGAATTCAGGCACGCGAGAAGGTGATACTTCCGCATCTGGTGCGGGAGCTGACTTGCGGGCTGAGTCGAGCAAGAGTTGTGCCGACGACCAAGGCCGGGCATACAGGTCGCGAGCGACCGCGGCCAGCTCTCTTTGGATGGAATTGGGCAGCATTTATGTGAAGGCGTAGGTGTCTTGCACGTGTGGCTGAGGCTTGCGAGCAAACTCGTAGTAGTCTCTGGTGCCGCTAGACATCGTCATAGGATCTTGCCTCGCGCGCACTACCAGAACGTCCTCTAGCACGAGAGCGTCAAGTCCCATCTCGCGGAATCCTAAGAACGCATCTTGCGGGTTGCACACGATAGGTTCACCCGCCGTGTTGAACGATGTATTAATTAGACATGCGAGGCCAGTGCGAGCTTTGAACGCCTTAAGGAGCTTTGCGAGACGCGTCCCGCAGCTGTCGTCGATTATCTGGGGCCGCGCAGTTCTATCAATGTGGGACACCGCTTCGATTAGGTCTGGCCGTCTCACGCCCGTGGTGAACGTCATATATGGTTCCGGCTCGCACGTAACGAAGAGTTCACGCGCAGCAGAAGCTAGGCAGACGGGTGCAAAAGGCCGAAATTCCTCCCGCCTTTTGATTCGACTATTTAGCGCATCGCGGGTCTTTCCGTAGCGTGGATCTGCAAGAATGCTTCTGGCGCCAAGCGCTCGGGGGCCGAACTCCATCCTGCCCTCGAACCAACCGACGAAACCTCCCTGGTACAAAATGTCCGCAACTGCATTTGCAAGTGCTTCATCGTCCAGTGGTTCAAATTGCACGTTGACCTTGGACAGATAAGATCGTATCGATGCGGAGGTAAACTTGGGCCCAAGAAAGGCATTGGTCAGCCCTGTTAACGTTGTATGGCTCAAGGAAAGTGATCCAAGATAACCCGCGCCTATGGCCGCTCCCGCGTCTCCTGCGCCCGGTGGTACGAAAACAGAACTGAACATGGCGCTACGGCGGATCCGATCGTTCGCGACGCAGTTAAGCGCGACACCGCCGCCAATGCATAGTTTCTTCGAAGATGTCAGCTTCGCGACCCTTTTCGCTAGGGATAGCATCACTTCTTCTACCAGAAACTGCGCACTGCGCGCGATATCGGCGTGGTCGCGCGTGATAGGTGCGTCCGGAAGGCGCGGATCTATGTTCAATAACTCCGCCAGAATAGGGGAATACATGCGAGCGTTGAAATTAAAGTAGGCAAGGTCAAGGCTGAACTCTCCATCACCTTCGAGCTTCAGCAGGTGTTCTAGCTTCTTGACGAAACGAGGTATTCCGAA
>DASVSS010000439.1:0-19801 GCA_036387945.1 Tepidisphaeraceae bacterium
TACGCCGCCGACGACGTGCGCTACCTGCCGGCCGTGGCGACGGAGATCAAATCCCGCTTGGCCAAGACCGGACACATGCACTGGGTGCGCGCCGAGTGCGACGCGCTGTGCGACCCGTCGCAATACGGCTTTAATCCCGCGACGGCGGTGGAAAAAGTCCGCGGCGCCGGCTCGTGCGACGCGCGGCAGCTCAACGTGCTGGCGGAGCTGGTCGTCTGGCGTGATGCCGCGGCCCGCGAGGCGGACTTGCCGGCGCGGGCTTACCTGCGCGACGAAACCCTCATCGACCTCGCCCGCGCGATGCCCAAGACCGCCGACAAGCTCGCCAAGATCCGCGGCCTGCCGCGGCCGACGCTCGAGCAGCACGGGGAGACGATCACGTCGCTGGTCACCCGCGGCGCCGCCGCCCCCACCGCCGGCGTGCAAAGCCTGCGCGGCCACGAGCCCACGCCCGGCGAGCGCTTCGCCGCCGACGCGCTCTGGGCCGCGGCGCAGGCGATCTGCCTGAATCAGTCGATCGACCCCGCCGCCGTCACCAGCCGCGGCGAGATCGGCGAACTTCACCGCCACCTCGCCAACGGCAGCGAGGCGTCGGATTTGCGCGTCATGCGCGGCTGGCGCCGCGAAGCCGTCGGCGGGCCGCTGCTGGGGTTCTGGAACGAGCGAAAGCCCGTCACGCTGGCGCGCGGTTAAGCGTTGACGCAGGACCGAATGCACGCATATCAACGTGCTTTGGCGTTGCGTCCTTCGCCTCCTCCTTCTGTGGCGTGGGCGTCCCGCCCGCGTTCGAGCGAAGCTCGAAGCATCTTTTCGCCGCTGCGCAGCGAACGCGGGCGGAAAGCCCACGCCACGAAGGCTGTACGAAAGCTCCACGGAGGCTCCACGGAGGCTGCCGTCGCCGCTGCGGATCGGGCGCGGTAGAATGGCGTGATGCCCATGTACGAATACGCCTGCAAATCCTGCGGGCAGCCGTTCGAGAAGCTCGTGCGCTCGATGAGCGCGACCGACGACGTCCCCTGCCCGAAGTGTGATTCGAAGAAGACTGAGCGGACGCTGAGCGTCTTCGCCGTCGCCGGGGAAGGCGCAAAATCGCCCTCTCAGCCGGCCGCCGGCGGCTGCGGCCGCTGCCAACTGCCCGGCGGGTGTGGGATGAGCTAGAGCATCTTCAACCCGCCGCTTCCTCCCGTGGCGGGGAGACGAGTGGGCGAATGTGTTCAGCGACGAAGTGCCAATCCGGTCCCTCCCCTGCGGGGGAGGTTAGGTGGGGGCGGGCGGCTGCCTCATCGCCCTCAAACGCCTCTAAGCTCAAGCCCTCTCCCTACCCCTCCCGGAGTACCGGGAGAGGGGTTTGGTTCTCTGGCGGCAGCGGGCCGCTATTGGCATGTTGTTGGCCGCCCCCACCTAACCTCCCCCGGAGGGGGAGGGACCAAGAAAAAGGTACTTGCGGCCTGTCCTCTTTACATCAGCAAGCGTTTGTGCGATTGATAATCGCCCCCTTTCCATGCGACGCACCTCGACATTCGTTTTATTGTCGCTCGCCGCTCTCGCCGGCTGCACGCCGAACCAGTACCGCGACTGGGCGGACCGTGACGCGCAGCGCCTGATCAAAGACCGCCAGCAGAAGACCGTCGGCTACACCCCGCAGGCCGAGCCTTCCAAGGCCGAGAACCCGTTGCCGACGAAAAAGGCGTACGCCACCGTGCCGGTGACGCGCGTGCCGGACATCGGCGGCGAGCCGGTGCGGCCAAACGACTATCGCCCGAGCCTTGAACCCGCCGGCCCGCCCGTGCCGCAGGATTCGTCGCTGCCGGCGGTGGAGTCGGACATGCTGCAGCAGGCGGCAGCCACCCAGCAGCGGCGGTTCGACTACGGCCCCCCCGCGGCCATGGGCAACCGCCGCGTGCTCGATTTGTTCAGCTCGATCCACTTTGCCGTCCAGAACAGCCGCCAGTACCAGACGCGCAGCGAAGACCTTTATCTCAGCGCCCTCGACGTCACGCTCGAACGCTACCTGTTCACCCCGCGCCCGTTCGTGCGCACGAATGTCGACTACACCGGCGGCCAGGGCGACGTCGATTACCGCTCGGCGCTGAACGTCACCCAGCGCATCGGCGTTCGCCAGCAACTGCCCTACGGCGGCGAGGTCGTCGCCGAAGGGCTCGTCGGCTTCGTGCAGGGCCTCAACGGCAACGTCGAAGACGGCGAAACGGCCCAGGTCGCTCTTACCGGATCGATCCCCTTGTGGCGCGGGGCGGGGCTGGTGAACCTCGAGCCGCTTATCGCCAGCGAGCGCACGCTCGTCTACAGCACCCGCGAGTTCGAGGATTTCCGCCGGCAGTTCGCCGTCGAGGTGGCGACGCGGTTCTTCCGCGTGCAGACGCGCTACCAGTCGCTGCGCAACCGCTACCTCGCCTACCGCAACCTGCGCGACCTCGTCGTGCGCACCGAAGCCCTTTTCGGCGCCGGCCGCGTGACGGCGCTGGAGTTGCAGCGCGTGCAGTCGCAATTGCTGCAGCGCGAGGACCAGATCAACACCGCCCAGGAAAGCCTTGAAAGCGACCTCGACGATTTCAAGCTCCTCATCGGCATGCCGATCGAGCAGCCGCTCGAGCTGGCGGGCACGGAAGTGCTCATCGGGGCGATCGACGAGTACCGCGCCGCCCCCGCGCAGCTTGCCCTGCGCTACCGGCTCGATCTGCAGACCGCGCGCGACCAGGTGCAGGACGCGCACCGCAACGTCGCCAACGCCCAGAACGGCTTGGCCCCGGACGTGAACCTCGAAGGCGGCGCCCGCGTCGGCGACGGCGACGCCCTGCGGCTGCGCGGCGACTCCCTCGAATACAACGCCGGCCTGCGGGTCGATCTGCCCGTCGACCGCCTCGCCGAGCGCAACGCCTATCGCCGGGCCCTCATCCGGCTGGAACAGGCGCGGCGGCGCGTGCTCGAAAGCGAAGAGAACGTCCTGAGCGACGTGCGCACCGCCGAGCGGGCGATCCGCGCGGCGCAATCGTCGCTGGTGATCCAGCGGGCGAGCATCACGCTGGCCCAGCGGCGACTCGATTTCGCCAATGAATCGCTCCTGCTCGGCCGCACGACCGACACCCGCAACTCGATCGAGGCCGAGGACACGCTGCTGCGTGCCCAGGACGCCTTCGACCGCGCCCGGGCGGATTTACAGGTGCGGATGCTCGAATTCCTGCGCGACACCGGCACGCTGCGGGTCGACCCCGGCGCCGGCACGCTCGGTTTGGCGATGCAGCGCAACGCCGACGAGCCCGCCCAACCCGTCACCACCCGCCCCGCCGACTCGGCCGTCGCGGAATAGACTTCTTCAACGTCCCCATCGAGCGGACACACGCGATGCCGCCCCGTTCCGGTTCCTCCCCTCCGGGGGAGGCTAGGCGGGGGCGGCCCAACAACATGTAACAGCGGCCCGCTGCCGCCAGTGACCCAAACCCCTCGCCCGGTACTCCGGGAGAGGGTAGGGAGAGGGCCGAGCGTGAAGGCGTTTGACTGCGATGAGGCGGCCGCCCGCCCCCACCTAACCTCCCCCGCAGGGGAGGGACAGGAGTGGGCGCTTCGTTGCGGCGGGCATCCATCTGCCGCCACTTGCCCCTCCGGAGGGGAGGGACCGATAAAACCGCCCGGAATCCGGTGATCCGGGCCTATTATCTTGCGCCAGCAATATCTGAACAGTTCGCGTGTATAAAGCGTAACAAGCACGAGCCCGTCGCTTCGATCCGTCCATTGTTTACTTCTGCCCTAACATGACCCAAATCGCTGCTGTTCGTAAATCGTCTTCGCTTCTGCCCGCCTGGTCGTATCGCGTCGCGGCCGCCCTTGTGGTGCTGGGCGTGGTGGGCGGGGTCGGGTATCTCGCGTCGCCGCTGGGGGCTTCGTCCGGCGGGGGCGGGTTCAAGTCCGTGCCGGTGAAGCAGGGGCCGTTCGAGGTCAAGATCAACGTCAAAGGCGAACTGCAGGCGGTCGACAACATCGACATCATCTGCCTCGTTGAAGGCGCCAACACCATCACCGACATCGTGCCCGAAGGCGCGAGCGTGAAAAAGGGCGACGTCCTGGCGACGATCGATTCCTCGCTCATCCGCCAGAAGGTCGAAGACAGCCAGATCGAATTGCAGCGCGCCACCGCCGACGTCACCACCGCCAAGGAAATGCTCGACATCCAGAAGAGCCAGAACGACGCCAACCTTGAAGCGGCGACGGTCGCCTTGCAACTGGCCCAGATCGACATGACCAAGTACACCGAGGGCGAATACCCCAGCCTGCTGGCGGCGGCGAAGCTCGCGGTCGAGCGGGCGCAGACGGGGCTCAAAACCAAGCAGGACGATTTGTCGCAAACGCGCTCGCTGTTCAGCAAGGGCTTTGTCACCGCGACGGACGTGAAGACCAAAGAACTCGACATGCAGGCCGCGCAGCAGGAAGTGGTCAAGGCCACGAGCGATCTGCTCGTGCTCGAGAAGTACACCCACGAAGCCAACATGGCTACGCGCCGCAACACCTTGGCGCAGTCCGAGCAGCGGCTCGAGCGCACGAAGCGCGAGAACGCCGCCAACCTCAACCAGAAATCCGCCGACTTAATCGCCAAGAGCCAGCAGCTTGAAGTGATCCAGCGGCGGTCGGAGCGGTACAAGGAGCAGATCCTCGCCTGCCAGATCATCGCCCCGGCCGACGGGCTGGTGGTCTACCAGAACGGCAACGACCGGGACCGCACGGCCATCGCCCAGGGCGCGCAGGTGCGCGAGCGGCAGACGATGATGCGCCTGCCGGACACCTCGAAGATGAAAGTCGTCTTCAAGGCCAACGAGAACCAAGTCAGCATGCTCACGATCGGGCAGCCGGCGACGGTGAAGCTCAGCAACAGCGCCGAGACGTACACCGGCACGGTGACCAAGATCAGCCCCGTGCCCGACAGCACCAACCGCTGGATGGACCCGGACCGCCGCGATTTCCCCGTCGACGTGACGATCGACACCAAGCCCACCGGCGCCAAGCCGGGCACGACGGGTGAAGTGAGCATTCTCATCAACCGCATCGACGAAGCCGTCACGATCCCGATCGCCGGGTTGTACTCGGCCGGCGCCGAGCGTTACGCCTTCGTGCCCGAGGGCGAAGCCGCCCGGCCGGTGAAGCTGACGATCGGCCGCGTGAACGAGCAGGACGTGGAAGTGATCAGCGGCCTGACCGGCGGGCAGAACGTCGTGCTGCTCGAAGCCGGCCAAGGCCGCGTGCTGCTGGAAAAGGCCGGCATCAAGGTCGCCGAACCGCAATCGTCCGGCCAAGCCGGCGACGGCAAACGCCCAGGCCGCCGCAACGGCGGAGGCGGCGCGACGTCCCAACCCGCCGATGCCGCGCCCCCGGCCAAGCCGGCGGGGTTCTGAAAAGGATAGGGAACCCAAATGGCGCTAATGTACATTCCGGGGATCGGACCCGTCTCCCGAGCGGGCATGCTCGCGGCCGTGGCGGCCATTGCCGTTAGCGCTAGTGCGACGGCGCAGATAGCGACCGACGGCTCCCTCGGTGGGGCGGCGACGTCGCTGCGTGGCGCGGACCTGACAATCCCGGCGGCACTCGGCCGACGCGTCGGCCGCAGTTACCGCGGTTCGCTGCTGCACAGCTTCCGCGACTTCAACGTCAACGCTGGACAGACCGTCCGCTTTCAGCAGGATCCCCGGACGCAGCGAGTCATCGCCCGCGTAACCGGCCCGAATCGATCGTTCATTGAGGGCCGGCTGGTGTCACCGGTAAGCCTTTACCTGATGAACCCCTCCGGCATTACCGTCGCCGGTGGTGCTTCGATCGAGGTGAACGGCGTCGTGGCCCTGACGGCGGCGGACGAAATTCGGTTCCCTAACGGTGAAGCCTTCTCGGCGTCGCCCGCCGCGGCGACTCCGGTGCTGGCCACGACGCCGCCCAGCGCGTTCGGCTTCCTGCGAAGCGATGGGCGGGCGAGCGTCGCGTTCCGCGGCGCGGGGCGCGGCGCCCCGGCGGGTAGTCGTACGTTCAAGCCCGCCGGTGACGGGACGCTCGTGGCGGTGTCGGTCACCGGCCAGGCGATCGACGTCCGCGACAGTGCGATCGACGCGCCCGTGCTCCATGTGTTGGCCATGCGAGCCCCTGCCAGCGCATCGACGCCACAGGAAATCGACTTTGACTTCGCTATTCGCGAGGCCAACGGCCTTGGCCCCGAAGTCGACCTCGGGCCCGGTCCTTATGACGAGTACCCCTACGCGTTCGCCCGCCTGCCCGCCGCCGGCGGCGACGTGCGGCTGACCGACTCCCGACTCGCCGGCGCCGGCGACGACCAGAACCCCGGGCTGTTGCTGAAGGCCCGCGTCCATGGCGGCGACGTCAGCCTCACGCGAACCCGTGTCGACGCCGTGGACTTCTTCCTCGTTGCCAACGACCGCCTGAATGTGGCGTCCAGCGCCCTGAGCGACAAGTATGCGCCGCAGGAGGTGATCCGCGCGACCGACTCGTACTGGGACCGCTCGACGTACACCTCGACCTACGTCGGGGGCAGTGAAGAAACCCCGAACTTCACGACCGATCCGTTCGACGGCAGCCGGTACACCGTCAACCGGTACTTCAACTTCGCTGGCGACGCCACATTCGTCCGCAGCGCCGTCGAAGTGCAGGAACCGCTGGAGCTGCGCGCCGACTCGCTGCGGCTCGACCGTTCGACGATGTCGGTCTTGCCATCCGCAGTGGGCGGGCGGTTTGGTCTCGTTCTCACGCCTGGCACGTTGGTCGTCCACGCCGCCGGAGACGTTCTACTGGCGAACGGGGCGAGCCTGCGGGGCGGGATCGATTCGGCCTTCCAGCCGGTCGGCGGCGGTGAGCTGCGGCTCAGCGCCGCGCGTCTGACGCTGGGCGGGGGTTCGTCGATCGACGTGAGCAACCTCGACCAGGGCGCGGGCGGGGCGGTGACGATCAGCGCCGCCGACGTCCGTGTCCTCGAAGGCAGTCGCATTTCTTCGGCCGCCGCCGGCTTGGCCGATGGCGGCTCAGTGACCCTCCGAGCCAGCGGCGGCGTCGAGATCCGCGGACGGCGGTCAGCCGTGACGGCAGGATCAGGCGGCGGGGGCGACGGGGGCGACGTTCGCATCCGCGGTCGGCACGTCACCATCGCCGATGGCGGCGGCATCGTCGTCGACGCCACCGACCTCGGAAGCAGCGGCAACGTCTCGATCGTCGCCGACGTGCTGCGCGTCGAAGGCGGCCGGCACGGCGCCGCCCAAGTCCGCGCCAGCACCGCCGGCAAGACCGCCGACAAAGGACGCGAAGGGCTGGTTGAGGGCACGATCACGATCGACATCGACGAGACGTCTCTCGAGGGGTATCCTGATTTCCTTGAAGAAGTCCCGCACGAACTGATCGCGCCCGACGGCACGTACATCCCCCTGCGGACGATCTCGCAGGAGGGAGACATCGTCCGCTACGCCCTAGAGGTGCCGAAGGATCGGTCCGTCCCCGTCGCGGGCCAATGGGATTTCGCGCCGTCGTACGAGTTCCTTCTGCTGCCGCGGATCGACTCCTTTTCGTGTTCGATCAACGGGCAGGTCATCAAGAACGCACCGGTCGTTTTTACCGGCGAAGCCGAGTACGGCCAGGACTTTTTCTTTCGACTCAAGAACGGCAATGTCGGGCCGCTGCTGAGCAACAGCCGCGCCGGTGAAATCCGGCTGCGCGCGGGCGTGCTGTCGCTCGACGGGGCGGTGGTCGGGAGCGAAGCGGGCGAAGTGGGGCCCGCCGGCAGCGTCCGCCTTGCGGCCGACCGGGGGCTGACGATTCAGGCATCAGTAGTCCGCGCCTCGGCCCTGCAGAATTCGGCCGGCGGGCTGCTGCTTGAGAGTGGCGCGACGCTGGACGTCTCGGACGCCGACCTCGATGCCCGGTCGCCCCGCGGGCCGGGAGGCGAGGTGCGGCTGCGGGCCGTGCGGGCCATCACGATCGACCGTTCCTCGGTCTCCGCCGCCGCCGACCGGCAAGGCAACGTATTCGTCACCTCCGGCGGATTGATCAACGTCCGCCGATCCGAGGTCGTGGCCCGGGCGGCCAACGACGGCGGGCGGATCGAGATCGAACCCGGCGCGTTCGTCCTCCGCGACAGCACCATCGACGGGACCTTCGGCGCCGGCGCCCGGCGGACGCTCGTGTCGGTGACGCCCGACGCCGCGTTCTTTTCCAACAACAGTGTGATCTTGGCCACCGACCCGACGCTCCCCCCCGACGTGGACCTCGCCGGGGCCCTCCTGCGGTTCGATCCGCAGGCCCTGACGTACGCCGCCACCCTCCAGCAGGATTGCGTCGCGCAGCTCAAAGGGCGGTTCAGCAGCTTCTTGGTCTCGCCGCGTCAGGGCCTGCCCGGGAACCCCGACTGGCGTCCCGCCGCGCCCGAGCCGCGTGCGACGATTAACCCGCCGGACCCAAGCACGCCGGGCCGTTGAGCGGGTACAACGGCCAGTCCATGCAGAGCGTTTCCAAGTTCATCACCGCCCCGATCGGCCTTGTCGTCGAAACGCTGCCGCGGCCGATCGATTTCGCCGCGATGTTCGGCAACGCCAATCCCGTCGAGCTCGAAATCGGATCGGGCAAGGGCACGTTCCTCACCGACCAGGCCACCGCCCGGCCGGACACCAACTTCCTCGGCATCGAATGGGCGAACTGGTTCTACAGCGCCGCCGCCGACCGCCTGCGCCGCCACAACTGCCTCAACGCCCGCATGGTGCGGGCCGAGGCGACGTTCTTTTTGCGCGAGTTCGTCCCCCCGGCGAGCCTGAGCGTGCTGCACATTTACTTCCCCGACCCCTGGCCGAAGACCCGTCACCACAAGCGCCGCCTCGTGCAGCCGGGCTTCGTGCCGCTGATGCTGCAGGTGCTGCGGCCCGGCGGGCGGGTGCAGGTCGTGAGCGACCACGCGGGGTACTTCGAAGAAAGCATCGCCCCCACCATCCACGGCAGCGGGATGAGCGTCGTCGACTACGCCCGCCCGGGCTCGGCGAGCGAGGGCGAATTCGTCGGCACGAACTTCGAGCGCAAGTACCGCCGCGAGGGCCGGCCCTTTTTTGCCATCGCGGCCGTAAAACAACCCTGAAAAACCGCTCATTTCGGCCCGGAAACGGCGATTGGAGCGCGCCCGTGGGGTAGGGTTCTCGCCCACCCGCTCATCGGCGATTGTCTTAGGCCAACTAACGGAACCGGCGGCGTAGGCTCCGACACCGCGGGAGCGTTCTCTCACGCGGTCTTAACTACCGGAGAAGAAAATGCCCGACCGTTCCCACACCCATTCCAAATCCCACGCCGTGATGCCGTCAGTCGTCGAAGCCGTTGAAGGCCGCGTGCTGTTTGCCGTCGGCGACGAGCTTCTGAGCATCCGCGCCGTCAACAGCGAAGCCCTGCGCGAGACCAACACGCCAGGCCTGATCCGCGTCTCGCGCAGCGACGCCACCGAAGCGGTCACGATTCCTCTGGCCGTCGGCGGCACGGCGACGAACATCACCGACTACGGCCGCATCGGCAATCGCCTCACGATGGCGCCGGGCGTGGATTCGGTGCTGCTCCGCGTCCGCCCCACGGCCGCGGCGGGCCAGGCGTCGTCGTTCGTGTTCGTGGCGCTGGGTGAAGTCGCCGGCTATCAGTTCGAGAACCAGGCCGCGACGCTTGCGATCCGTGAAAACACGTCGTCGCCGGCGCCGACGTTCAACACCCTTTCGTACGACACCTCGCGCCTTACCGCCAACAACGCCTCGGGCACGATGGGGCGGTTCACGCTGCGGCGCACGGGCGATCTGTCGCAAGCGCTGACGCTGCCGATCACCGTCGGCGGCACGGGGCTGAACGGGGTCGACTTCGGCCGCATCGGCAACAGTATCACCTTCGCCCCGAACCAGGACACCGTTTCGGTCAACGTGCGTGCGGCGGCGCCCAATTACGCCGACAACCGCCTCGTAAGCCTTGCAGTTGCCCCTGTGCCGGGGCTGGTGTCGACCGGCAGCTTCAGAAACGTCACGCTCACGGGCCTCAACGCCGGCGGCGGCGTGGGCGGCGTTCCGCAGATCCCCGGCGGTGGCGGCGGCCTCCCGACGGCCCCGCCGCCGGCTTTCCCAACGCCGACGCCCACTGTCCCCACGACGCCCACGCCGACCACTCCCACGACGCCCACGCCGCCCAATATTCCCCTCCCCGGCGGCAACCCGACCGTGCCAGGCACCCCCACCGGCGGAACACCCACGCCCCCCGGCACCGTACCCGGCACACCCCCCGGCGGAACGCCCACGACACCCGGCATCCCCACCGGCGGCACCCCCGTCCCCGGCACGCCTGGCATCCCCACTGGCGGAACTCCCACACCGACAACACCCGGCACCCCGACCGGCGGAACGCCCACGCCGACAACACCCGGCACCCCGACCGGCGGAACTCCTACGCCGACGACACCGGGCATCCCGACTGGCGGAACGCCCACGCCAACCACGCCTATGCCAACGACGCCCGCTCCCGGAACGCCCACAGGCGGAACGCCAACGGGTGGAACCCCGACCGGCGGCACACCCACGGATGGCACGCCTACAGATGGAACGCCGACGGAGGCGATGTTCGCGGCCCGGCGCGTCAGTCAGACGATTTTTGATTCTTTGAACGACGCCAACACTTAGAGCGTGTTCTGTACTTCAGAGCCGGTATGGCGCAATTCGCCGACTGGACGCCACGGTCTGGTATTCCAGGCCGCGGAGTCTGAAATCACGACGAAGCGCTTTGAAGGGCACGACGGCTTGGAGTACCAGACCGTGGCACCCAGATTCAATCTGCCGTGTTTCGCACCGCAAAGTGCATAACAGGCTCTAAGCGGGCCATCCGTTTCCTCACCACGATAGGGCAGGACCGCCGCCACGGTCTTGCCCTATCGGGGCCGGCAGTCGAACGACCGACTCGGCGACTTGCGAACCGCCCTTCACGCCGGCAAGTCCGTCACGTCGACGTCTTCACCGATACCCCGCGGTCCGTCGTCGGCGGGCCGGCGGAGGAGGACATTGGCAACGGCAAGGGTGAGCAGGTCGGCGGATCCCTTCCAGTCCAGGGGCGTCACCCTGTCGCCCCGCACGACGGCGGGCTGATAGAACGCGCGTGGCCCGTTGGCGGGCAGCGCCGAATCCAGCGCCGCGGTGCGCCACGGCGTTGCCGCCGCGCGGCCGGCCATGCGGCGGATGACACGCGCCGCCAGCAGCAGCGTGCAGACGTACGCCGACACCGGATTGCCAGGCAGGCCGAACACCACTGGCGGCGGGGCTTCCTCCCCGCTTCGCTCGCGCGTCGCGAAGACGAACGGCTTGCCGGGCTTCATCCGCAGCTTTGTGACCGGCATCGCGTAGCCGAGATCGCGCAGAACCGCCGGGACGTGATCGTGCGCTCCCACGCTCATGCCGCCGGTGACCAGCAGCACGTCGCACGCCGCGCCGGCGCGGGTGATGCGGCGGCGCAGTGCGTCGACCGTATCGACGGCATGGCCCGCGTCGACCGCGATCCCGCCGACCGCCGCCACGAGCGCCCGCAGCATCGGCCCGCTGGCGTTGCGCGTCTGCTCGGGCCGCGGGTCGTGCGACGCCGGCACGATCTCGTCGCCGCCGGTCAGCACGCCGACGCGGGGCCGTTGGTATGCCTCCACCCGGTCGCGTCCCGCTGCCGCCAGAAGCGCCACGCCCTGCGGCGTGACGAGTGTGCCCGCCGCCAGCACCGGGTCGCCGCGCCGCATGTAGCTGCCCGCCGCGGCGATCGCCTGCCGCGGCTTCGGCAGGCGGTGGACCGCCAACGTGTCACCATCGCGTGTCGCGTGCTCGATCGGCACGACCGCGACCGCCCCTGACGGCACCACCGCGCCGGTCGTGATCGCCACGCACTCGCCCGGCCGCAGCGGCAGCGCCCACCGCCGCCCCGCCGGCACCTCGCCGACGACGCGCAGCGTGGCGACGGCCACATCGGTGACGGCGTAACCGTCCATCAGACTGCGATCGAGCGGCGGCTCGTCCCGGTCGGCGAATACGTCCGTCGCCAACACCGTCCCCCGCAGCGCCGGGTCGTCGAGCGACACCTCGACGTGCCCCGGCGCGACCGGGTGCGCGTCGAGAATGGCGATCGCCTGATCGATGGTCAGCAAGTCATCGACGGGAAGGTCTTGCACGCAGGTCATTTTCGCCGCCCCTGCTGTCGGCACAACGCGCGAAATGCCGATCCAGTTCCTCCCGATTAGAATCGCTTCTGACTCACTGCTCGAAATCCAGCTTCATCGGCGCCCCGCCCGCCGCGCTGGATCGTTCGGCAAGGCTCAGCACCGCGATCACCTTGCGGGCCGATTCGGGCGTGACGGCCAGCGGCTCGCCGAGGAGAAGGTGGTCGGCGACGTTGCGGTAAAAGCCGTCCCAGTCGTCCTTGTAATACGGCACGACGCTCTCGACCTTCCGCCCGCTCCCGTAGCTGACCACGCGCAGGCCGTCCTTCTTTTCCCAGTCCCAGCCGCGCTTCTCGATGCCGCCGAGCGTGCCGAGGATGCGCCAGTTGGACTTGCCAATCGCGTTGATCGCGCCCTGCTCGATGCTGGCGCTGCGCTGGCCTTCGAAGCGGACGTAGGCGCTGGTGTAATCCTCGATCGTCACGCCGTGCCACTTGAGCTTCTTGAAATCGCCGCTGATCGATTCGATCTTGTGCGGCATGAGTTGCAGCACCCAGTCGACGAAGTGCGCGCCCCAGTCGTAGAACGCCCCGCCGCTGATGTCCTTGCTCGCGCGCCACCAGTCGGCGCGGGGTTCTTCGTAGCCGCCGAAGGCGCATTCGATGTGGAAGACGTCGCCGATGACGCCGCTGTCGACGATCTCCTTGATGGCCACGAAATCGCCGTCCCAGCGTCGGTTGTGGAAAACGGTCGCCATCTTGTTTGCGGCACGGGCGGTTTCGATCACGTTCGTCGCTTCTTCTACCGTTATCGTATAAGGCTTCTCGGTGACGACGTGCTTGCCGGCCTGCAGGCACTGCACCGACAGGCTCGCGTGCAGGTTGTGGGGCACGATGACGATCAGCAGCTCGGCGTCGCTGTCCAGAATGCCGTTCACGTTGTTGTACGTCTGGATGTGCTGACCGAGCTCGTCCCTGGCGGTGGCGGTGCGCTTGGGGTCGAGGTCGCACACGGCCACCGGCGTCAGGCGCGCGCGGGCGCACGACTGCAAATGCGTTTTGCCCATGTTGTAGGCCCCGCCGTAGCCGATGCAGCCGCACTTGATCGTTTTGTTCGACCAGTCCTCGCCGCCGGTCCAGCGCACACCGCGGGTGATGATCTTGAGCGTCGTCGGGTGGCCGAGGCCGGCCAGCGAATGGCCGGTGGCGATGTGCAGCGTGCGGCCGCTGCCTTCGTGCTTGGCCAGCGCCAGCGGCTCGCGCCGGCCGTTGAGCCAGGCGTCAACGAGCGTGGTGCTGTCTGCGGTTTTTTCAAGCACATGGATTTCGTCGTCGAGGCGGTAATCCTGCACGCGGTGCATGACGGGATGATCGGCCGCCACGACCGTCGCCTTGTGCGCGCACAGCACCCCGCCGCGCACGCGGGCGCCGATGAGCTGGGCGAAATCGTCGCGGCGTTCGTTGGTCTTGGCGGCGGTGTGCAGGCTCACCAGTCCGCCGCCGCCGCGTACGAAGCGGATCAGCGCGTCGATCTGCGGGTCGGTGAAGAAATCGCCGTCGGTGAAGAGCACGACGCTGTCGAAGCTCGCGAGATTGCCCGCCGCCGCCGGGTCGTGCGTGGCGGTGACGCCCATGCCCGCGGCGGCGAGCGCGCCTTCGATGAGCTTCGATGCCAGAGAATACTGGTGCGCGGCGATCTGGCCGCCGGTGAGAACGAGCGTACGGATGGGATTGGACATGAGCCGATTATTGGAGACGGCGGCCACGAAAATGACAAATCATGTTCGCGCCTCTGCTTCTTCTCCTTCAGGACAATTCGGCGGGGCAGGCCGCCTTATCGCAACGAATCGCCACTCCGGTCCTTCCCCCTCCGGGGGAGGTTAGGTGAGGGCCACACCGAGAGCATGAAATCGCGGCTTGATAATGCCAGTGAAGCAAATCCCTCTCCCCCTGTGGGAGAGGGTAGGGTGAGGGGGGCGGACGCCTGTTTGCAATGAAGTGCCGGGTATGAATTCCAGCGACGACCTTGCGATGAGGCGTCCAGCCGCCCCCACCTAACCTCCCCCGGAGGGGGAGGAACCAGAAGAAGCCCGTTGGCATCGCCGCTCAATGCCGGAAATGCCGACGGCCGGTAAAGATCAGAGCCACGCCGCGCGCGTCGCACAGCGCGATCGTCTCGGCGTCGCGCACGCTGCCGCCAGGCTGGACGATCGCGGTCACGCCCGCGTCGATCAGCAGCTTCGGCCCGTCGGGGAACGGGAAGAACGCGTCGCTCGCGGCCACCGCGCCCATGGCGCGCTCGCCGGCCTTTTCGATCGCGATGCGGGCCGCGCCCACGCGATCGACCTGCCCGCCGCCGATGCCGACGGTGGCGGCGTCTTTGGCGATCGTGATCGCGTTGCTCTTGACGTGCTTGCAGGCGAGCCACGCGATTTTCAGGTCGGTCATTTCCACGGCAGTCGGCGCACGCTCGCCGACGCTTTTCCATTCGTCTTGAACGACGCCGACTTCATCGCGCTGCTGCACGAGGTAGCCGCCGACGATTTTGTGCAACGTCACCTCGGCCGCGTCACGCGGCTCGAGGCCGCCGACTTCGAGCAGGCGGACGTTCTTCCACCGCGTCTTGAGCACGTCCAGTGCGACCGGCGAATAGGCGGGGGCGACGATCACTTCGAGGAATTTGTGCCCGTCGATGATGACCCGCGCCGCGGACTCGTCGACCGGGCGGTTGAGCGCCACGATCCCGCCGAACGCTGCCACCGGATCGCCGGCGTAGGCCTTGGCGAACGCATCGGCCGCGTTGGAGCCCACGGCGACGCCGCACGGCGTGGCGTGCTTGACGACACACGCCGCCGGGCGGGCGAACTCCTTCACGCACGAGAGCGCGCCGTCGGCATCGAGCAAATTGATGTAACTCAGTTCCTTGCCGTGGTACTGGATCGCGTCGGCGACAGACGCCTCCTCACTGTCACGCCAGTTCTCGACGTAGAGGGCGGCCGGTTGGTGGGGGTTCTCGCCATAGCGGAGCGCGTGTTTCTTACTTAGTCGCAGTTCGATCGTGTCGGGGAGGGGTTGCGCGTCTGGACCTTCGCTTCGCTCAGACGCCGACGTGGAGACGCCGTGCTTCGGGTCGATGGTTTCCAATTGCATCGCAAGGTAATTTGCGATCGCACCGTCATACGTGTGCGTGCGCGCGAAGGCGGCTTGCGCGAGCTTACGCCGGTGCCTTTCGCACGTGCTGCCGCCGTGTTTCTCAAGATCGCCGAGCACTTTTTCGTACTGCTCGGGCGCGGTGACGACGGTGACGTACGCATGATTCTTCGCCGCCGAGCGGATCATGCTCGGGCCGCCGATATCGATGTTTTCGATCGCCTCTTCGAACGTCACGCCGGGCTTGGCGACGGTTTGCTCGAAGGGGTAGAGGTTGATGACGACGAGGTCGATCGGCTCGATGCCGTGTTCCTTCATCGCCGCGGCGTGGGCGGGGTCGTCGCGGACGGCGAGCAGGGCGCCGTGGACCTTCGGGTGCAGCGTCTTCACCCGGCCGTCCATCATCTCGGGGAAGCCGGTGACGTCGCTGACGTCGGTCACGCTCAGGCCGCCGTCCCGCAGCGCCTTGGCCGTGCCGCCGGTGCTGAGGAGGGTGACGTTGTATTTTGTCTGCAATGCGGTGGCGAAATCGACGAGGCCGGTTTTGTCGGACACGCTCAACAACGCACGCTTGACGGGAACGAGATCGGGCATGGCGGCGAAGATAGCGGGAGGGGCCGCGCGAGGGGAGAGGCGGGGCGCGGCTTTCGTGGCGTGGGCGTCCCGCCCACGTTCGAGCGCAGCTCGAAATAATTCGCCGCGGCGCGGCGAACGCGGGCGGGACGCCCACGCCACGAAAACAAATGCCCAGCGCTGATCCTACGGTTGACCTACCGCCGCTCGGCCGGGCGTGTGGCGGCTTTGGCGCTGGGGGCGACGCCGGTGACGCGCAGGCGGCCGGTCATCGGCGTGTCGGCCGACGAGCCGCCGACGGCCACTTCGATTTCCCCGTCTTCCAGCGTCCAGCCTTTATGGCCGATGTCCCAGTACGCCAGGCGCGACGCGGGGACCTCGAGCGTGACCGTCTCCGTCTCGCCGGCCTTCACCGGCACGCGGGCGAACGCCTTCAACTCCTTTTGCGGCCGAAGCACCTTCGAGTCGAGATGGCGGACGTACAACTGCACGACTTCGTCGCCGTCGCGTTTGCCCGTGTTCGTGACGTCGACGCTCACCTTCAGCGTGTCGCTCTCGCCCAGCGACGTGCGGTCGAGCCGCAGATTCGCGTACGCGAACGTCGTGTAGCTGAGGCCGAACCCGAAGGGATAGAGCGGCGGCGCTTTGGCGTACATGTACGTGCGGTTGTTGCGCACGTCGTAGTCAAGGATGCCGGGCAAATCCTCGATCCGCTTCGGCCACGTCTGCACGAGCCGGCCGGCGGGGTTGTAGTCGCCGAAGATCACGTCCGCCAGGGCGTTGCCGAGTTCCTGGCTGCTGTGGGTGACGTGCAGGATCGCCGGCACGTTTTCCTGCGTCCAGTTGATGGCGTAGGGGAAGCTCGAAACCAGCACCACGACCGTGCGCGGGTTCACGGCGCGTACCTTTTTGATCAGCTCTTCGTGCTCGAGCGAGATGCTGGCGCGGTCCATCGCTTCTTTGCCGAAGCTGGGCATCGTGCGCTGCGCCCAGCCGGCGGCGCCCCACGGGTGGTTGCCGACGAAGACGATCGCCACGTCGCTGCGGCCGGCGTGGTAGAGCACGCCATTGTCGTCGTCGCTGGGGGCGAAGTTGACGTTGATGCGCGTCGCCGGCGCGGGCTGGCCCATCGCCAAGCCGCCGGGCGGCGTGACCGGCTGCGACCCGCGCTGCTCGGCGAGGCGCTGCATGCGGTTGCGGATGCCTTCGATCGGCGACACGTCGTACGGCGGCGTGCCCTGGTACCAGTCCTGCAACACCTCGAACGACCGCGGCCCGATGACCGCGACGCTGCGGATTTTCGGGTCGTCGATCGGCAGCAGGCCGTTCTCGTTTTTCAGCAGCACGATCGACTGCCGCGTCGCCTCGCGCGCCAGCTCGCGCGCTTCGGGCTTCAGCCACGGCTCGACGGGGTCGTGCTCGGGCGTGCCGATCGCGGCGTACGGATTGCCCTCGGCGGGGTCGAGCATGCCGAGCTTGATCATCACGCGGTAAACCCCGCGCAACCGCTCGTCGATCTCGGCCTCGCTCAGCAGGCCTTGCGCCACGGCCTCGGTGACCGAGGGCACGTGGCGGTCGAGGTACTGGTTGATGCCCGCTTTCACGCCCGCGGCGGCGGCTTCTTCGATCGTGTCGGAAAAGCCCTGGGCGCGCACGAGGTTGTTCAGCGCGCCCGCGTCGGTGCAGATGATGCCGTCGTTGCCCCATTCATTGATCGTCACGTCGCGCAGCACCGGGTGCAGCGTGCAGGGGATGCCGTTGTAGGAGTTGTACGCCGTCATGAACGCCCGGCTGCCGCCTTCGCGGATGCCGCGCTCGAACGGCTTGGCGTAATACTCGCGGAACAAGCGCCCATCGAAGTTACTGCTCGTGCGCGTGCGCTCGTCTTCGTTGCTGTTGGCCAGGAAGTGCTTCATGAGCGACGCGGCGGCCCAGTATTTGGGATGATCGCCCTGCAGGCCCTTGACGACGGCGACGGTCATCGAGCCCACGAGATAGGCGTCTTCGCCGAAACATTCTTCGGTCCGGCCCCAGCGCGGGTCGCGGCCGAGGTCGGCGTTGGGCGCGCGGATCACGAGACCGCCCTGGGCGTACTTGGGGCTTTGCAGGACGTACCGCGCTTCGTACGCCTCGTGGGCGGCGATGCGGCGGACGAGATCGACGTTCCACGTCATGCCCAGGCCGATCGCCTGGGGGAACGTCGTCGTCGGCACCACGCGCGGCCGGCCCCACCCGGCGGGGCCGCCCTGGGCCAGGCCGTGCAGGCCCTCGACGTGGCGGGCGCCTTTGACGCCCAATCGCTCGACACCGGGATTCGTGCCCAGGGCGGCGATTTTCTCGGTCAGGGTCATCTGCTTAAGCAGATCGGTGATGCGGTCTTCGGCCGGCAGTTGGGGGTCGCGGAACAAGGGGTTCTTCTCCATCGCCGGCCGGGATGTCGGCTGGGCATAGGCAGGGACAGGGGCGAGCAAAAAGGCCAATATTGCCGTGCAGAAAACGCTTGCTGCTTTCATTGGCGAAGCCTAGCACCTTCGGCGGCGGCGGTCACGCGGGGGTTGCGATCTTTAAGGCGCTCCGAGTCCCTCTCCTGGTATCCCGGGAGAGGGTTAGGGAGAGGGCTTGAGCGACAGAGGACTAGCGACAGAGGACTATTGGGTTTACGTCCTTGAAATGGAAGGAAACCTTGCCGCTGAAGCGGCAAGTCCGGTGGGAAATTGGGCTTGGATGCGGGGGTGGGCGTTTTTGACGGATTTTATCCTTGCCGCGATGTTAGGGTGTTGATAGGGTTCGGGACAGGAAGGCTCTATGGATCCCCTCGGCACCCGCATTCGAATCGCCCGGCGACGTCACGGTCTTACGCTCGATGAGCTGGCCGCGGTGGCGTCGATTTCCAAACCGTACCTTTCGCTGATCGAAACCGGCCGGGTGAAGCACCCGCCGAGCGACGAAAAGCTCCAGCGCATCGAACAGGCCCTGGGATTCGCCCCCGGCGAACTCGTCGGCCAGGCCCACTTGATGCGCACGCCGCGCGACATCCGCGTGATGCTGGAAATGCTCGCCAAGGAAGGCCAGGGTTTGCGCCGCGCCGCGGCGTTGGGGGCGACGACTCCCGCGGCGACCGGGCCCGCGACCGCTGCGGCGGGCACGGCCCCTCCCGGGGGCGCAAAAGCCTCCGCGGGGGCGGGTGTCGCCGCCGCCTTGGCGCTCAAGCCGCAGGCCGGGGGGGTTGGCGTGAATCTCGACGCCGCATACCTCAGCGGCGTGCTGCAGCAGCTCGTCGACACCGCCGCAGGCAACATCGAGACGATCCAGATGAACACCGTCCCGGTGGTCAACCGCGTCAGCGCCGGCTATCCGAAGGATTTCACCGACCTGAGCTATCCGCGCGGCAAGGCCGACGCGTACGTCGGCTGCCCGGACTTGGCCGACCCCGACGCCTTCGCCGCCCGCGTCTTCGGCGACAGCATGCGGCCCAAGTACGGCGAAGGGGACATCGTCATCTTCTCTCCCGCCGCCCACGCCCGCCACGGCGATGACTGCTTCGTCCGCTTCGAAGACGGCCAGACGACGTTCAAGCGCGTGTTCTTCGAAAAAGATTCCAAGGGCAACAGCGTCCTGCGCCTCCAGCCGCGCAACGAGAAATACCGCCCCCGCGTCGTCAAACCCGACGCGGTCAACGGCCTGTACCGGGCGATGTTCCGCTACCAGCCGATCGACACGGACTGACCACGGGCGGGCGGGAATGTCTGCGGGCCACAGAGGCACAAAGAGCACAAAGGAAGAAACACATAGACGGCGGAACGACCTGTAGCACGGGCGTCTCGCCCGTGCTACGAGCCGATCTCCGTCTCTTCATCTCTATGCTTTTTCGTGCGCGATTTTCTCTGTGTCCTCT
>DASVSS010000440.1:0-2639 GCA_036387945.1 Tepidisphaeraceae bacterium
CCACATCATCAATTACGACATCCCTGAAGACCCCGAAGTGTACGTCCACCGCATCGGCCGCACGGCCCGCATGGGCGCCGGCGGCAAGGCGTACACGCTCGTGACCAAAGAGCAGGGCGACGAGCTGACGCGCGTGGAGAACATGATCAACATGGTCATCCCCGTGCTGACGATCGAAGGCTTCGAGCACCGCGACCCGCCGAATGAAGGCCGCGGCCCGGTCACGCCGGGCGACTTCCTGCCCCCGCCCCCGGTGGAGGCGAAGCCGACGATCGCAGAGCAGAAGTCGGGCATGCGCCTCGGCGCCAAGATGCCCGTCCGCCGCCGGCGGTAGCAGGTATCCCATCCCTCAGCCGCTGCGTCACCCTGTCGGCAACATCCTCCCCGTACCCGGGGGAGGGCAGGGAGGGGGCGACGCCGGACGCCACATCACTACAAAGCGCCTTTCCGGTCCCTCCCCCTCCGGGGGAGGTTAGGTGGGGGCGGCCGGCCGCCTCATCGCAATCAAACGCCTCTCCGGTCCCTCCCCTGCGGGGGAGGTTAGGTGGGGGCGGGCGGATGCCTCATCGCAACAAAGCGCAATCACGCTCCGGCCCTCTCCCTACCCTCTCCCGGCGTACCGGGCGAGGGATTTGCTTCACCGGCGGCAGCAAGCCGCTCTTGCAGGTCAACCGCCGCCCCCACCTATCCTCCCCCGGAGGGGGAGGAACCGGAAGGAGTGGGCGTTTCGTCGCAACGCCGCGTCCGCGGGCCGGTCTGCGAAGGCCTGCTGAACCGCGATTTACTGTCAAAATTATCCGATCGTGCCGTCTGTATCAGCGTAGGACCGAAAGGCCCACGCACGGCGCGGCCTAAACTATGCCGCCGTTGTAACGCCGGACTTGATCGGACCGACTATTAAAGACATGTTGTTCAGCTCTACCACCGCCCCCGTCCGTCACGCCGCCTTTGAAACCCTCGAAGACCGCCGTCTGTTGGCGTTTTCGCCGACGCCGTTCGAGCAGTACATGGTCGAGCTCGTCAACCGCGCCCGGCTCGATCCGGTCGCCGAGGCGGCGCGGTATCTCAACTATAAAGACAGCCGCAACAACGTCTTCAACGGCGATCTCAACGAAGGCCTCCCCGCCGGCACGATCAGCAACGCTTCGAAGCAGCCGCTGGCGATCAATCCCAATCTCACCGCCGCGGCGCGCTCGCACGGGCAGTGGATGGTCGACACCGACACCTTCGGTCACGCCGGCAGCGGCGGCTCGTCGCCGGGCACGCGCATCAGCGGGGCGGGGTACACCGGCGCCCAGACCTTCGGCGAGAACATCGCCGTCAACTGGTCGAGCGGCACGCTGGACCCGAAAAACACGGTCTTCAACCAGCACCGTGATCTATTCACCGACATGCCCATCAGCGACCGCGGCCACCGCACGAACCTGATGAACGGCGCGTTCAACGAAGTCGGCGTCGGCCTCGCCGGTGGGCCGTGGGTCTATCCGGGCTACGGCACGCTCAACTCGCTCACGAGCACGCACGATTTCGGCAACCGCGGGAACGTGTTCCTCACCGGCGTGGCATTCAACGACACGGCCCTGCGCGACCAGTTCTACACCCCCGGCGAAGGCCTCGGCGGCATCAAGGTGACGGCGACGGCTAAAAACGGCGCATCCTACAGCGCCTTCACCTGGGACAGCGGCGGCTACAGCCTCGCGCTGCCGGCCGGCACCTATACCGTCACCGCCAGCGGCAGCATGCTCGGCACGGACGTGACGTACGGCAGCGTCACCGTCGCCAGCAGCAACGTTAAACGCGACTTCCGTACCGGGCAGGTGTCCGACACCCCCGGCGGCGAGGTCAAGCCCGACGTGCCTGTGACGCCCGTCACCGCCGCCCTCGACGGCCGCGTGCTGGTGGTCACCGGGACCGCGGCCGCGGACGCACTCAACGTGACGGTCAACGGGTCGGTGGCTCTTGTCTACAGCGGCAAGGCAGTGCTCAAGCAGTTTGCCACGAGCGATTTCGACCGCGTCGCCATCACCGGTGGCGAAGGCAACGATCGCATCAGCGTCGTCGGCGTGGCCGCGAGCTACCTCGACGGCGGCTACGGCCGCGACACCCTCGTCGGCGGCGAGGGAAGCGATTCGCTCTACGGCAGCGCCCAGCCCGACCACATCAGCGGCGGGGCGGGCAATGACGTGCTTGTCGGCGGCAACGGCCATGACCGCATCTACGGCGAAGCCGGCGTCGACCGCGTCTACGGCAACAGCGGCAACGACACCGTCGACGCCGGCCCGGGCAATGACCGCGTCTACGGCGGCGACGACGACGACCTCATCGCCGGCGGCGCCGGACGGGACGTGCTCTACGGCGAAAGCGGCATCGACATCCTCCACGGCGGAAGGCACTCCGACTACAGCGACAACGACCCCGCCGACACCCGCATCGCCATCGAAGTGCTGGCGAGTTGATCCGGTGGGCAGCCCGCCCGTCATCAATCAGTGCCTTTAGCAAGACGCCCGGCCCCCCTCCCGCGTGCCCGCGGGGGGCATCAATATCCTTGACTCAGCCGACACGCTTGTAGCACGGGCGTCCCGCCTGTGTTCGCCGCTGCAGCGGCGAGGATTCTCGCGTCTTACGACGCGAACACGGGC
>DASVSS010000441.1:0-1706 GCA_036387945.1 Tepidisphaeraceae bacterium
AGCCACCCTCGCCTCCGTGCGACATCTCAATTCAATGGCGACCGACCACCGTGTGCGCCTAACCCTTCACTCCGACCCCAGCGCCGGCGACCTGCTGCTGATCCGCTGCGACCCGGACCTGCTCGAAGCGATGATCAGCAACCTCATCCGCAACGCCATCCGCTTCTCGCCGCGCAACGGCGAGGTCCGGGTTACGCTCGATGGCACGGCCACCGAAGTGCTGGTGATCGTCGAAGACGACGGGCCGGGGATACCTGAAGACGTGCTCGAGCATATCTTCGACCGATATTTCGAGACGTCCCAGACGAACGTCCGCCGTGGAGCGGGGCTGGGTCTGGCGATCGCGTCGACCGTGGCCCGCCTCCACGGCGGCGGTGCGTCGGCTGAAAACCGCCCCGAAGGCGGGGCACGCATTACCGTGCGCCTTCCACGCGCGGTCACCACGGAAGTGCCGGAGAATGCGCAAAGTGTGAATGAGATTTAATTCAACTTTGAGGATTTGTTTAAATTACCTGCCGATACTCACACAGCCCCGACGGCGGTAATTATGACCCAAACGGCACCCCATCCGTCCTTGGAAATCCTTCAAGAGCTGCTCGTCATTAATGTCGATGCGGCCAAGTTTTACGAAGCGACCAGTGCCTTGGCCAAGTCCGAGGCGTTCAAAAAGTCGCTCGGCGATTTTTTGACGCAGCGTAAAATTTGGATCAACGACTTGCAGACTCGGATCGCCACCGCGAACCGGGACCCGCAGGAGAGCGGCACGCTTTTGGGCAAGCTGCAGCGCGGCTGGCTCGATCTGCGCGGACGAATCAATGCCACGGATGACTTATCGCTTCTGGGCGAAGTGCTCGAAAGCGAAGAGGAAATCCGCCGCCGCTATGAAGCCGTCCGCGTCCGCATCGACGGGCCGATGGCGGCTCTCGTGCAGCGCCAATACGAAGGGCTTCTCGCTACCGGCCGCGCCTTGCACGCGCTCAAAGCCCGCCTGACGAGCGAGCGCAGCGATCCCGCCTCGTCCGACGAGGGCGTGCACGGTGCGTGAGAAAGTTTCCGTTTCAAACCCGAACCGTCCAACCCGCAGCACGGACCACGACCCCGCCCGATCGCAGGCGGCGACGTCGTCGGCATGGCCCGGTATGCGGAATCGGCTGGCCCTGGTCGGCGTCGCGCTGATGCTGCTATCACTGCTGGCCGGCGGCGTAAGCGTCACCCACCTCGAGACGCACGACGCGATCAAGATCATCGCGGTGGCGATTTTCGTCTGCTCCATGGTCGCCTTGGCGATTGGCATGGTGGGCGACGACCGGCGGGAGTGACCGCGCTCGCGATACGTCGCGCGTGGCAAATCGCATACGTGTCCCGGGTGTCGATCGAAGCCAATGAGATGCAATAGCGGCCCGCTGACGCCAAAGAAGCAAACCCCTCGCCCGGTATTCCGGGAGAGGGTAGGAGAGGGCCGGATGTCTCAGAGGCACTTGATGGCGATGAGGCGGCCGCCCGTCCCCACCTAGCCTCCCTCGCAGGGGAGGGACCAGAGATGCACTTTATTGCGCCGAGGCGACCGGACGCCATGGCAGGCGCTGGCAGGAAATCATTGAGCTTCGTTCGTCGGAATACTGCCGCTGCCGCTGGCCGGTCGCGGGGCTCCAATCGTCGAATAGACCATTGCCCGCCCCTCCACCGATACGGGGCGGGGCCTTCCG